>JBIPLS010000001.1:0-59763 GCA_044368305.1 Pirellulales bacterium | reverse complement strand
ACGGCCTGTCGCTCGTGGGCTTCTGGGGGCTGGCCTTCTTCTATCCGCTCCAGGGCATCCACCACTTCCTCTACACGCCGATCCCGATGTTCCTCCAGTACGGCGCCGTGATCTCGACGATCGCCGTGGAACTCGTCGTGGCCACCGTGGTGATCAACTTCTTCGGCACCCTCGGCAAGAAGGGCTCGGAGTTCTTCACGAACCTGCCGATCCGCTACTTCTATACCGGGATGGTCTTCTACTTCATCACCTGCTTCCAGTGCGCCCTGCAGGTGACGCTCACCTTCCAAAAGCTGATCCACTTCACCGACTGGGTCGTGGGCCACGCCCACCTGGTGATGTTCGGCGTCTTCTCCCTGTGGCTGTTCGGGATCATGACCTACCTCTTTCCGCGGCTCCTCGGCCGACCGTGGTGGAGCCCGAAGCTCTGCGAATACCACTACTGGCTGTCGGCCACCGGCCTGTTCGTGATGTTCCTCGACCTCACGCTGGCCGGCATCTTCCAGGGCTGGTACTGGTCGAGCCTGCAGCCGTGGGACGCCTCGACCGACGGCTCGCAGCCGTTCTGGATCGTCCGCGTGTTCGCCGGCCTGACGATGTTCGCCGGCCTGCTGTGCTTCCTCTGGAACCTGTGGATGACCTGGCGGGGGGCGGAGGCAGTGGAGGGGTCGCGCGGGCGGATCGCCGCCGCGCCCGCCTGACGTCAGTCCGCCAACGGGGAATCGGAGCCGATCATGTTCGAGAGCAAGTCCGGCATCTTCTTCATCGCGGGCATCGGGTTCTTCCTGCTCGCGTTCCTCGGCAACGGCGTCGTGCCCATGATCATGTACAAGGACCGGCACGAGCAGACGGCCGAGGAGGTCGTCAACAAGCGGGTGCTCAACCAGTTTCGCGACCTCGCCGAGCGGTATCCGGAGCAGTTCCAGCAGGCCTTCGGGGAGGTGTCCGTGGAGAAGTGCGCCGAGGCCCTGCGGCTCGGCCGGCAGATCTACGTAGGCGAGGGCTGCTGGCACTGCCACAGCCAGTTCGTCCGGCCGGTGTCGAACGAGTCGAAGCGATACGGTCCGGTGTCGAAGACGGAGGAGTACGACAACGAGCTGCAGCGGCCGGTGCTCTTCGGCACCCGCCGGGTGGGGCCCGACCTGTCCCGCGAGGGCGGCCGCCGCGGCAACGACTGGCACACCGTCCACTTCTGGAAGCCGCGGACGGTCTCCAACAACTCGCCGATGCCCGAGTATCCGTGGTTCTTCGAGGGCAGCCCCGACAAGCCCAACCGCCGTGGCCTCGCGATCATCACCTACGTCCAGTGGCTCGGCTCGTGGCTCGACGAGTATCCCTACTACGAGGAGTTGGCGGAGGTGACCGGTGAGTGACCCGCCGCGCACGCTCCGCCCCGGCTGGAGCCGACAGGCCTGGATCACGCTCGCCATGGCCGTGCTGATCCTCATTCCCAGCATGTACGGCTTCGTGGGAAAGTTCGTGGAGTTCGTCCACATCTACCGGGGCGAAAGCGGCGGCGAGTTCGCCGTGGCCCCGATCCTCAACTACCTGCTGGCGAGCGCCGGCTTCTTTTGCATGCTCCTGTGGGCCGCCTGGAACGGAATGTTTCGCGACGTCGAGCGGCCGAAGGAGCAGTTCCTCGAGAACGAGCGGCTGCTCGACGGCCCCTAGGGAGAACGCCATGCCAGATCTGTCGCCTCCGCCGTCCTCGACGTCGACGCCCGACGTGGAGAACCGCCATCACGACTATGTCGGCAACGACATCCCGTGGTACGTGCGGGCCATCTGGATCGGGTTCTGGATCTTCGCCGTGACCTACACCATCCGTTACCTCCTGCCGGCGATGCAGGTCGAGCTGTTGCAGAAGCCGTGACGTTCGCCACAGCCCCGTCGACGCGGCAGGGGCCGCCTGCATGAGACAGCCGGCTGCCGTCGTGATCTTCGGACGCTCGCGTGGGTCGGGGTCGTCGCCAGCACGCGAGGCACGCACATGCAGCGGATAGCGCCCGGCTGCGACTACTGCGGGCTGCCCGTCGCCGGCCGGCCGGCCGACGGGCCCGCCTACTGCTGCCACGGCTGCCGGTTCGCGGCCGCCATCGCCGGCGCCGGCGGGGACGACGGCCGGGCCCGGTGGATGATGACCCGCCTGGGACTGGCGATTTTCTTCACGATGAACGTGATGGTGTTCACGATGCTCCTCTGGTCGCAGCGGGGATCGGGCGGCGGGGAGGCCGCGGCCGCGTTCTACGACCTCGCCCGGCACGCCTGCCTGTTGTTCACGGCGCCGGTGATCCTGCTGCTCGGCGGGCCGCTCCTCGAGGAGGCGGTGGCCGAGATCCGCCGCGGCCGGCCCGCCGTCAACCTGCTCCTGCTGGCGGGCGTCGTCGCGGCCTACGGCCTCTCGGCCTGGGCCACGTGGACCGGCGGCGGGCACGTCTACTTCGAGGTCGCCTGCATGGTGCTGGTGGCGGTGACGCTCGGCCGTTGGCTCGAGGCCAGCGGCAAGCTCCGCACCACGGCGGCCCTGCGGGAACTCCGCGGCCTGCTGCCCGATCGCGTGCGGTTGCTCGAAGCCGGTGGCGAGCGGGAGGTGAACCTGGCCGCGGTCCGCGTCGGCGACCGGCTGCGGATCCTGCCGGGCGAGCACCTTCCGACCGACGGCATGATCGTCGCCGGCACCGCGGCGCTCGACGAGGCGGCCGTCACCGGCGAGAGTCTGCCGGCGGAGAAGCGGCCCGGCGACGCGGTGTACAGCGGCACGACCAACCTCGACGGCCGGCTCGACGTGGAGGTGACGGCCGCGGGCGGCGGCGGGACGCTCGAGCGGCTCATCGACGCGGTGACGGCGGCCGCGGGCGCGAGCCGCCAGCAGCGGCTCGCGGATCGCATCTCGTCCTGGTTTCTGCCGCTGGTGGTGGGCATCGCGGTCGTCGCCTGCGCCACGCACTGGCGGCGGTCGGGCCCGGCCGCCGGGGTGCTCGCGGGGCTGGCCGTGGTCGTGGTGGCCTGCCCCTGTGCGCTCGGTCTGGCCACTCCGCTGGCACTCTGGGCGGCGATCGGCCAGGCGACCAGGCGGCACGTGCTCGTCCGCGAGGGCGACGCGCTCGAGTCCCTGGCGCGGGCCGACATGGCCTGCTTCGACAAGACGGGCACGCTCACGAGCGGTTGCCGCCTGGAATCGCTCGCCATGGCCGGGACGGATGGTGAAGCCGCGGTGCTCGCCCGGGCCGCGGCCCTGGCCGCAGGTTCGACGCACGTCCTCTCGCGGGCGATCGTCGCGGCCGCGGCGGCCCGGAGTGTCGCGCCACTCGCCGTCCGCGACGTCCGCACGGTCCCTGGCGCGGGCGTCGAGGCGGTGCGGGCCGACACGGCCGCCGTCGTGCGGCTCGGGAGCCCGCGCTGGATCCGCGCGACGACGGCCGTCGAGCCGCCTGCTTCGATCGCCGCCGCGATGCAGTGCCTGGTCGCCGAGGGCGACGCGATCGTCGGCGGCCTGTCGTTCGCCGAGGCGGTGCGGCCCGAGGCAGCCACGGCCATGACGGCCCTGCGCGGAGCCGGGTTCGCCACGCTCCTCCTGTCCGGCGACCGCCACGACCGGGCCGCCGCGGTCGCGGGCCCGCTCGGCCTGGAGTGCCACGCCCCGCTGCTGCCGGCGGGCAAGCTCGACCTGATCGCCGAGTTCCGCGGCCGGGGCCGCGGCGTCGTCATGGTGGGCGACGGGATCAACGATGCCCCGGCGCTCGCCGCAGCCGACGTGGGCATGGCCCTCGGCTGCGGGGCCGACGTCGCGCGGTGGTCGGCCGGCATTTGCATCCTCGACGACGACCTGGCCAAGATCCCCTGGCTCGTGCAGCTCGCCCGGCGGACGCGCGGCACGATCCGCTGGAACCTGTTCTGGGCCTTCGCCTACAATGCCGCCTGCCTGCCACTGGCCGCCTGCGGCCTCGTCCATCCGGCGCTCGCCGCCGCCGCGATGGTGGCCAGCAGCCTGCTCGTCGTCACCAACTCGCTGCGGCTGGCGGGCGAAGGCGGAGGGCCGGCCGTATGATCGAGTGGCCGCTGCTCGTGATGTCGGGCCTGCTGGGCTCGGCCCACTGCCTCGGCATGTGCGGCCCGTTCGCGGTCGCGATCGGCTCCGCCGCGCCGGGTTGGCGGGCGAATCTGCAGCGGCAGGTTTGCTACTCGGCCGGCCGGATTTTCACCTACTCGGCCCTCGGTGCCACGGTGGCGTTTCTCGGCCTGCGGCTCGCGGTGGCCCTGGCCGCCTGGGTCAACGTGCCGGCCATCCTCGCGATCGCGGCCGGCATGCTCCTCGTCGTGCAGGGGCTCCTGGCCGCGGGCTTGCTGCCGAAGCGGGCCGTGGCCACCGCGGCCGCCTGCCCCGGCGCCGCCGGCTTTCGTGCCCTGCTCACCGCCCGTGGTGCGACCGAGATGTTCGTGGCCGGGCTGTTCACCGGCCTGCTCCCGTGCGGCCTGCTGTACGGCATGCTCGCCCTCGCCGCGAGCACGCACGACGTCCTCCGGGGTCTCGCGACGATGGCCGCCTTCGGGGTCGGCACCGTGCCGGCACTGGTGGCCGCCGGCCTCGGCGGCGGCATCCTCGGCGTCGCCGCGCGACGCCGGCTTCACGCCGTCGCCGCGTGGAGCCTGGTTCTCACCGGCGCCGTCTCGCTGGCCCGGGGCGCCGGGTATCTGACGTGGCCCGGCGAACTCCCCGCCGGCTGCCTGATCTGCTCGCCCGAGACCATCAGCCGGGACCGCGGATCGTGAGCACGGCCGCCGCCACGGCGCCGCCCACGACGTTCAGGAGCACGATCAGCAGGCCCACGCCGTAGATCGTCTGCAGGCCGTCGTCGACCCGGCCTTTCCGGCTCCCCAGAAACCGTCCGGCCAGCATGTTGCAGACCCAAGACCAATGGAACATGAGGTGGATCAGCACGCCGAGGGCGAGCGCCGCCAGGAGGCCGAACTGGATCCCGCCCCAGGCGTCGTAGTCGAGCCCCCACAGGATCCAGCCCTTGGCTCCGGGGCCCGGCGGGAACACGAACCGCACGACCACCGCGGCGAAACACAGCCCCGTGAAGACGACGAGCAGCACCGCGTCGAGCACGAGGTTGATGTCGCCCCACGTCCAGCCATGGCCGCGGTGTGGAGGAACGGTGTCTTCGTCGGGCACGGCGCGTGTCACCCCGGCGTCAACGCTTCGTGATCGTGGCGATGTAGGCGTAGCGGCGGGCCACCGACGCGAAGGCGACGTCGGCACGGCCCGAGCGGCCCAGGGCGGCCAACGCGTCGTGCAATTCCGGCCGGTAGTGGACGTGGAACAGGGACAGCCACTTCTTCAGCCCGGCGGCGAACGGTCCCGGCAGCTCCGCCTGGTCCCAGAAGTCGACGATCAGCAGCCGTCCACCGGGCCGCACCGCCGCCAGCGCCGCCTCGAGCGCTCCCGGCCAGGTGGGAATCATCGACAGGCAGTAGGAGAAGAAGACCGTGTCGAACGCCGCGTCGCGGCCGAACATCGCGGCCGGGTCGAGCTGCTCCGCGAGCCCCTGCCGCAGGCGGATCGGCTCGCGGCCGGCCGCGGGCACGCCGGCCCGGGCGATGCTCCGCGCGGCCGTCTCCAGCATCTCCGCCGAGGCGTCGATTCCGCAGAGCAGCCCCGGCTCCGCGCGGCGGGCGAGCTTGATGAGGTTGCGGGCCGTGCCGCAGCCGACCTCCAGCGTGGCGGTCGTCGGCGACGTGACCACCTGGGCGAGCATGCGGTCTCGGCCGAGCAGGTAGTAGGCCCGCGTCAGGTCGTAGACGTGCCTGGTGAGCCGGTACATCCGGTCCATGGCGGCCGCCTGGTCGGCGGGCGGCGCGGGCGGCGAGCCGGTGGAGTCGCTCATGGGGAGGCGGTGCGGGCGGTCGGGACGGGAACGCACGCAGTGTAGCAGCCGGTCCGGCATCGATCCGCCGGTGGCGGAATCAACGCGTTCGTCCGGCCGGCGGCACCGCCCCGCCGCGCGGCGGGGGGGTCTGGCCGTCGATGGTCGCCGTCAGCCTGCCGATGCCGGCCGTGAGTTCGGCGCCCAGCGCGCCGATGGCCTGTTCCGCGGCGGTGAGCTCGCCCTGGATTCGCTGTAGCCGGTTCTCGAAGGCGGCGGCCGTCCGTTCCGCAGCGGTCACGTCTGTCAGCCAGCGTCCGAGGTCGTCCCGCAGGGCCTGTCGCTCCGCGTCGAAGCCTTCGTGCTGCTTCTGCACGTCGCCGCGGGCCGTCTCCAGCCGCATCGTCGCCCGCTCGAGCGCGGCCATCTCCGCCTCCAGGCCGCGGCGCAGGGCCGCCATGCCGTCGGCCTTGAGCGGATTGTCGGCCCCGCCGGCGATCGTGCCGCCGCGCAGCGACGTGAACGCGTCGGTGAGGGGTCGGCGATCGAAGACCTTGACGATCTTCACGTCCCCGCCGAGGGCCAACGCCGACTGCAGGTCGAACTCGGCCACGTCGCCCGGCTCGAACGACTTCCTCACCATGGCATCGTCGAAGTCGGGCGCCAGCAGGTCGGTGATCCGCTTGACGACGGCCGGCTCCAAGTCCCGGGCGGCGGTGAACTCGACCACCGCCCAGTAGCGGCCCGGCGTCACCTGATCGGCCGCGAGCCGGGCCGCGATCTCCGCCGGCTCGCCTTCGACCTCGGTGCCGTGCCGCTCGAGATCGGCCTCCAGCCGCTCCAGTTGATCGAGGAGCCGCTCGGGCGGCGCCTTGGCGGGGTCGGGAAGGGCGTCGCCATCCATCCGCTGCGGCATCCGGTGGAAGGCCATCCAGCGATCGACGGGCGGATCCTCGAAGACCGTCACCGCGTCGTACGTCTTCGACCAGGCACCGCGATCCCGCTGATCCGGCGGCGTCGCTGGCACGACCTGGAGCGTCGTCCGCTTCGCGGCCGCGTCGAAGGTGGCGGCCACCACGCGGAAGATTCCCAGGAAGCGGCCCCCTTCCTCGAGCGGTGCGTCGTCGAACACCGACACCTCGGCGCCTGCGGTGATCGGCACGACGGGAGCGGCCACCGGAGCCACCGGCGGTGCGTCCGCGGGGCCGCCCTCCGCCGGCTCGGCCGCCGGGGCCGGCTCGGCTGCGGCTACCTCCTGCTCCGGCAGCGTGATCGTGCCCGGGGCATCGCCCTGCGGCGGGGCGAAGGAGGATCGCTTCCAGGTGCGGCCGCGCCAGGTCTCGACCCGTTCCAGCACCCGCCGCCACCGTGCCTCCTCGTCGGCCAGGGCGGCAAGCGACTTCTCGCCGGGAATCGGCTGCCGGCGGCCGTCGGCCGTCACCGTCTCCGCGTCCCGCGCGCGGATGACGTCCGCCTCGTACTTCCGCACCACCTTGGTCCATGCCCGCTCGCGTTCCGCGATCCGGGCGGCGAGGTAGACGTAGCCGCCCGAGGCGAGGAGCGTGAGGATCGCCGCGGCGACCGTCCCCAAGTTCCAGCCCTTGTGGCCCAAGGCGAGCGTGACCAGGCCGGCGAGCAGCACCAGGCCGACGATCGCGGGGACGACGATGTTCATGCTCGACCCTGCTCCCGCCGCCGGTCGCAGCTCACGACCGGAATGATCGGTGCCGGAGGAACTTCCGGAGTATAGCGGCGCACCGCCCCCGACCCCGGTGTCTTCGTGCGCCGGGGGCGGCGTTCTTGAACCGGCGCCGGGGCGGCGTTGCATCCCGACGGCGCGTCGCCGCGTGCCGTGTGGCCGGGCGGCGACACCGCCGGCCGTGGCCCGCCCCAAAGGCCCTGGAAATCGCGGCCCGGGCAGACTTTTCCGGCTCCGGCACCGGATCTGCACCGGTCGCCTACCGGCCGCGTTTCCACCCCGGAGGTCTTCCATGCGATCCGCCGTCGGCACCCCTCCCCGCCCTGCCGCGTTGCGGCCCAGCCGGCCGCGCAAGGCCAGGGCCACCGCCGCCATCGACGATCCGGTGCGGCTCTACCTGCTGCAGATGGGCGGCATCCCCCTGCTGACCCGCGAGTCGGAGGTGTCGAGCGCCCGGCAGATCGAGCGTTGGCGGCGCCGGTTCCGGCACACGATGCTGGCCAACGATTTTGTGCTCGCCGGCGCGGTGCAGCTGCTGGAGAAGGTGCTGGCCGGCACCGTGCGGCTCGATCGCACCATCGAGGTGTCGGTGACGAACACGAGCGAGAAGAAGCGGCTTCTGAAGCGGCTCGCCCCCAATCTCGTCACGCTGCGGCGGATCGAGGAGGAGAAGCGCCGATTGTTTCGCGTGGCGATGTCGCGGAGCGCGCCGCTGGAGCGCCGCCGGGCGGCCTGGCGGCGGCTCGTGCGGCAGCGGAACAAGGCGGTGCGACTCGTCGAGGAAATGCACCTGCGGATCCAGCGTCTCTATCCGCTGCTCAAGCAGCTGCGGGCCATGGCGGCCCGCTTCGACACCCTCGGCGAGCAGGTTCGCGACTGCGAGGAGACAGCCCGGCGGGGCATCGCGGTCGAGCAGCGGCGGATCCTCCTCGCCACCCGGGAGAGCCGCAACACGCTCCGGCGCCGGCTCGACCGGCTCGACGACCTCCAGCACCGCTACGACGCGGCCAAGCGGGACCTGGCCGCGGGCAATCTCCGGCTCGTGATCTCGATCGCCAAGCGGTATCGCAACCGCGGGCTCTCCTTTCTCGATCTCATCCAGGAGGGCAACTCCGGGCTGATGCGGGCCGTGGACAAGTTCGAGCATGCCCGGGGATTCAAGTTTTCGACCTACGCCACCTGGTGGATCCGGCAGGCGATCACGCGGGCGATCGCCGACCAGAGCCGGACGATCCGTGTGCCGGTGCACATGGTGGACACGATGACCAAGCTGCGGAACATCTCCCGCAGCTTCCTCCAGGAGCATGGCCGCGAGGCCACGGTCGAGGAGTTAGCCGCCCGGGCAGGGATCTCGCTCGACGACGCGGAGTGCGTGTGGCGGATGTCCCGTCGGCCGGTGTCCCTCGATCAGCCCCTCGGCGACTCCGACGACAGCGCCGTGGGCGAACTCGTTCGCGACCAGCGCGAGGACGACCCGCTCAAGGGCACGAACCAGGCGGCGCTGAGGTCGTCGATCGCCCGGGCCCTCGACGGCCTGTCGTACCGCGAGCGGGAGATCATCCGCCTGCGATTCGGCCTGGCCGACGGCTATTCCTACACGCTCGAGGAGGTGGGCACGATCTTCGACGTCACACGGGAACGGGTGCGGCAGATCGAGGCCAAGGCGGTGGAGAAACTCCGCCAGCCCGGCAGCGACGTCGATCTGGCGAGCTTCGTGGACGACTCGATCGTCGAGCGCTGGCGGGGCGTCGCGGCCCCGGGCCGACGCCCGGCCGCGGCACTCCAGCCCGTCGGCGCCGGCCCGTGAGCCGCGTCAGGCGGTCTTCGCCTCGTCGAGCGCCTGCTGGAGTTTCGCCTTGGGCTGCACGCCCATGAACTGCTGCACCAGCCGTCCGCCGCTGAAGATCATGATCGTGGGAATGCTGGCCACGTTGTAGGCCATCGCCAGCCGGCTGTTCTCGTCCACGTTCACCTTGCCGATCTTGAACGAGCCGGCGTTCTCGGCGGCCAATTCCTCGATCACCGGGCCGATCAGCCGGCACGGGCCGCACCACGGCGCCCAAAAGTCGACGAGCACCGGCACCGAGGAGCCGAGCACGTCGCTCTGGAAGTTGTCGTCGGTGAACTCGAGGGCGTTTCCCATGATGCGCGCGGGCTCCTGTAGTGGGGGATGCCGACTGGCGTCGGCTAACATGCGGCCGTCATCCGGGCCGCACTCCGACAGTATAGTGACTCGAACGATTTTCGCAGCGAAAGGGAGCAGCCATGCCGCCTGATCGAAACACCACCCCGCCCGGGTCTCCAGCATCGGCCGCCGAGCGTTGCTGGCTCGTCGTGCGTGGCGCTGACGGTGCCGCGACGGCGGGTGTGGCCCCCCTGCCGTTCCCGGCCGCGGCTTCCGACGGCGGGCCCGCGGCGGTGATCCGCGTCGAGGCGGCCGGCTTCAACTACAAGGACGCATTGGCCTGTGCCGCCCAACCCGGCGTGATGCGGATCTCGCCGCTCGTGCCGGGGATCGACGTGGCGGGCGTGCTCCTCGAGCCGGCCGTCGGCCTGCCCGCCGGGGCGGCCGTCGTGGCCACGGCGCTGGGCATGGGCGAGACCCGCCATGGCGGGTTCGCGACGATGGTCCGGCCGCCACTCGCGGCCGTCCTCCCGCGGCCCGCGGGCCTGGCCGCCAGCGACGCGATGGCCATGGGCACCGCGGGTCTCACCGTGCTGCTCGCCTGCGACCGGCTCGCGGCCCTCGTCGATCCGCGGCACGCGCGGCCCGATGAGCCCTGGCTGGTGACCGGCGCCAGCGGCGGCGTGGGGATGCTCGCCGTCGCGAGCCTGGCCGCCGCGGGGCGGCGGGTGGTCGCCTGTTCGCGGAAGCCCGCGGCCCGCGCGGCCCTGGCGGCGCTCGGTGCCGCCGAGATCGTGGAGCCTTCGGCGATCGTCGATCCCGCCGCCAAATCGCTCGCCGCCGGCCGCTGGGCCGGCGTCGTCGATACCGTGGGCGGGCCGCTGCTGGCGGGCGTGCTCAAGGGCGTGCGGACCGGCGGCGCGGTCGCGGCCATCGGCATGGCGGGGGGCGTGGACCTGCCCACGACCGTGCACCCCTTCATCCTCCGCGGCGTGACGCTCGTCGGCATCGACACCGCCACCACGGCCACGCCGGAGGATCGCCGGTCGCTGTGGCCGCGTCTGGCGGCGCTCTGGCCACGGGTGCGCGACCACTTCCCCGTCACCGTGCTCGGCCTGGAACAGGTGGGAGACTGGGCCGGGCGGATGCTCCGCGGCGAGACGGTCGGCCGGGGCGTGGTGCTGCCGTGAGCGGCATCCACGCGATCGGGCTGGGCGACGCCTGGGAGGTGGAGGCCGATCCCGCCGGGGAACCGGCGGCGTGGTTGCGCCGCTTCGGCCGGCCCACGGGTCTGACGGACGACGATGCGGTGTGGCTCGTGATCGACGCCGCGGATGCCTGTGCGATCACGCTCAATGGCGCGGCGTTGCCGGCGATCACGACGAGCGCGGCGTGCCGCGTGGAGGTGACCAGGATGCTAGGCGACCGCAACCGGCTCCGGCTCGTGCCCCTGGCGGGCGGTGCCGCGCGGCCGGGCCGCGGTCCGCTGCCGGCAGCGATCGGCCGCGTCCGGCTCGAGATCGTGACCGGCGGCGGCGACCGCGAACGGCCCGCCACACGCCACCAGGCGCCGGTGAAGCCATGACAGTTCTCGCACGGTTGATCCTCGTGGTCATGGGCTCGTTCCTGGGCGCGGCGGCCGGTGTCGACGAGCAGTCGCAGGTCACGAGCGGCATTCGGAGGCTCGATGCCAGGCGAGCCAGGCGGCTGGCGACGTCGTTCCAGGGCGAGGATCTCGTCCTCGACGGGCTGACCACGCTGTCGGTCGCCGAGGCGTAGGAGTTGGCGGCGTTCAAAGGACGGTCGCTGTCCCTCGACGGCCTGGAGACGCTGTCGCCCGAGGCCGCCCGTGCCCTGGCCGCCTTCGAGGGAAAGCGGCTGCATCTCAACGGCCTGACCGCCGTTTCCCCGGCCGTGGCCCGCGCCCTTGCCGAATTCATGGGGACGGGCGTGTGGGCCTGTCGCGTGACAACGCGGTGAGCCGCGTCCGCGTTGCACCGCAAGCCGCGACGGTGGCGGGTCGGATCAGAAATCGTCCGGGGCCTTGTCGAGTCGGCGGGCCCGCAGCTTCCGGATCCCCAGCTCGACAGCCGGGCCCTGGCCCGCGTATTCGCCGACGCCCAGGCCGCCACCCGCGAGCCACTCGGCCGGCACCTCGAGCTTGTCGAACACCTTTTTGCCGTTGACGAAGACGGAGAGCTTGCCGTCCCAGAGCACGATCCGCAGGGCGTTCTTGTCCTCGAACTGGCAGCGGGCGGCCGGGCCCGTTCCCCCGATGGCCCCGTGGCCGACTTGCACCGCTTGCCGTGGGCCGAGGAACCGCACGCAGATCGCCTCGTGAACCCTGTCTTCGCCCGCGGCATGCGCCAGCAGGAACGTGATTCGCTCCCGGGTCTTCCCCGGCGCGGGCCGCGGGACGAGGTCGCACTCGGCCGTGACTTCCAAGTCCGGGCCGAGTTCCGCCTCGCAGAGCAGCTTGAGCCTGCCCCCCTCCCCGCTGGTGCCGACGAGCGTGCCGTCGGGCTCCGCCTTCCAGTCTCCGGTCACGACCCGCCAGCCGGCGAGGTCGGCCGGCGGCTGGAGATCGACCCAATCGTAACGGGCAAGGGCCACGGCGGTCTTCAGGGTCGCGATCCGCGCGGCGACGATTTTCCGCGCCGCGGCGTGGACGCCGTCCTTCCGCGCCAGGGACTCGTACGCGGCCCGCGCCTCCTCCAGCCGATCGGCGGCGATGAGCTCCTCGGCGGCCGCGAACGCCTCGGCATGCGGCCCGCCGAAGAGCCGCGACTCGCCGACGACGTCATCGAGCCGGGCGCGGAAGACGTCGAGCGACTGTCGCAGCGGCTCGTCCTGCAGCTCGTCGAGGGTCGCGCAGGCATCCGCGTAGTGGCCCGTGAGCCACTGCAGCATCGCCAGGTGCGACTGCCACAGTCGCACGTACTGCGGGGACGCCTTCGCCGCCACGTAGCCGCGGCAGAGCCGCACGCAGTCGTCGTAGACGCCGGGCATCGCCAGGGCGTCGCGAATCCCGGGCAGCTCGGCGCCGATGGCGAGCACGGCGTCCAGGAAGATCGACGGCACGATCGTGTCGAAGCGGCCGGAGTCGAGACACTGTCGGCCGAACTCGAGCATCTCCTCGTGGCTGCCGCCCCATCTGGGCAGTAGGGCGTTGAGGCCCAAGCTGCGGTAGGCCGGCTCGTGGTCGAACTGCGCCGCGACGGCCCGGTCGAACCACAGCCGCTCCTCGTCGCTGCCGTCGCCCATGCTGACCGTGATCATGGCGGCGGCCGCCTCGGGAAACTCCGGGTGCATCTCGTGGGCCTTGGTGAGCTGCTCGCGGGCCCGGGCGAGGTGCTCCTGGAAGCCCTTCCATCCCTCGGGCGTGACCTCGTCGGCGGATCCCGAGCCCCGGGCCTCCCATGCCCGGCGGATCTCGTCGCGGCCGACCACGACCGCCGCGATCCACGGGTCGACGCCGCTGTCGGGCCGGGCGAACCGCGGCGCGGCGAAGGCCTGGAAGGCCTCGCCCTCCGGCATCATGGTGCGGACGTAGGCGGTCTGGTTCCCGTCGGTGAAGGACGGGTCGCGGGCCGCGGCCACGCCGATCTCGAAGAGGGTCGTGTCCGGATTCGGGACCGTGACCTTCGGGTCGATGAGCACCTTCGCATGCCGCGACCAGTAGGTCGCCATCAGGGCGTAGACGGGCGGGTAGCCGGCCTTCTGGGCCGCGACGATGCCACTGCGAATGGCGGCCAGCGCCTCCTTGGGGCGGTTGCGGGCCAGGTCGATGCGGCCGCGACAGACCTGGAAGATCGGGTCGTCGCAGCCCGCGGCGGCCAGGTCGGCCGCCAGCCGCTCCAGCTTTTCGAGCTGGTCGGCCACGGTGAAATCGACGACGACGCCGGCCGCGAAGGCCCTGTGGAACTCGCCGAGCCGTGCCGCCCAGTCGGCATCCTTGCGGCCCCGGGCCTGGAAGTCCGACCGCAGCTTCGCCTCCAGCCAGGATCCGAAGGCGCGGTTGAAGTCGGTCGTCGTCTTCGGCTCGGCGGCGACGCCACCCGCGGACCAGGCGACCGCGGCGGCGAGCGCCGCCAAGCGAAGGATGGAAGCGACGCGCATCGACGACTCCTGCACGGGACGATGGCAGGCGTCCGAGCCGCGGCTTGACGCGACCATGGCGAACTTGCTACCTACCAGGGACGATTCGGCCACGGGCGCGACGCCCGTCGCCGAGTGCCGGAACCTCGTCCAGGAGTCTATCGCATGTCGGTTGTGCGCGTCGGCAGCAGCAGCACCTACGCGGTCGGATGGGACGCCATCTTCGGCGGCTCCCGGAAGGCCCGCCCGGCCACCGGCCCCAAGGCCGCGAAGAAGAAGGCGGCGAAGTCCGGCAAGAAGCGGCCGAAGGTCGCCGCCAAGAAGCCGGCTGCCGTCCGCAAGGCCAAGGGCCGGCGCCGCAAGTAGGCCCCGTCACCGTGTCGGCGGCTGGCCGAGCTCTCGGGAACGGGCGGCGGCCGCCACCACTGCGTCGATGACCGCGCCGCGCACGCCGCGTTGCTCCAGCACCGCGAGCCCGGCGATCGTGGTGCCGCCCGGGCTCGAAACGCGGTCCTTCACCTGGGCGGGGTGCTCGCCCGTCTGCTCGAGCAGGGCGCCTGTGCCGGAGAGCGTCTGCACGGCGAGCGCCTGGGCGAGCGGCCGGGGCAGGCCCGCCTTGACGCCGCCGTCGGCCAGGGCCTCGACCATCAGCGCCAGGAATCCCGGGCCGGAGCCGGAGAGACCGGTGACGGCGTCGAGGAGCGACTCGTCGGCCTCGTGGACGTGGCCCACGGCGCCGAGCAGCGCCAGCACCTGGTCGAGGGCGGCGGCCGGCACCTCGGGCGTGCGGCAGACGACCGACACGCCGCGGCCCACCAGACAGGGCGTGTTGGGCATGACGCGGACGACCAGCCGCGTGCCGGCGAGATCGGCCAGCGTGGCGGTCGCCAGACCGGCGACGATCGAGACCAGCACGGCGTCGGCCGCGAGCCCGCCGGCGAACTCGCGGCAGGCCGCGGCCGCCTGCTGCGGCTTGACGGCCAGGAACACCGTTCGCGCGGCCTTGGCGGCCTCGGCCCCGGAGGCGGCGAAGCGGACGCCGGGCACCCGCGCGGCGAGCCGCTCGCGGGCCGCCGCATGGGGATCGTGGACGATGATGTCGGCGGGCCGCACGAGCCCGGCGCGGCAGAAGCCCTCGGCGAGGGCCAGAGCCATCTGGCCGCCGCCGATCAACGCCAGCGGTCCGGACGCGGGTCCGACGGTCTGCATGGGCTGGTTCCTCACTGGGCGGCGGGCGGGGCGGGGAGCGCGGCGTCGAGTTTCTCCAGGTCGAGCCGGCTCGCCCACAGTTGGCTCGCGGCCCCGGGGCCCGCGCGGCTGGCGGTCCACAGCAGGACCGCGCCGTCGGGCGAGAAGGCGGGCAGGACGTCGGCCCCCTCGTGGTCGGTGAGCCGCAGCGGCGGCCCGGCGCGGAAGCGGTCGCCCGCGGCGTCGAAGCGGGCGATCCACAGGTCGTAGTTGGGCCGGCGGTCCGGGTCGGAGTGGTCGGCCCCGGTCCACACGAGCCAGGGCCGCGTGGGATGCCAGAAGGGGGCCCAGTTCACGCTGCGACCGGCGGTGACCGCCACGTCGCCGGAGCCGTCGGCCCGCATCACGTGGATCTGCAGCAGATCCTTCTCCGCCCGGTCGGTGCGGTAGCAGATCCAGCGGCCGTCGGGGGAGAAGAACGGGCCGCCGTCGTAGCCGGCCGCGTCGGTGAGCTGCCGTACGTCGCTGCCGTCCGCGTTCATCACGTAGATGTCGGGATCTCCGTCGCGGTCGCTGACGAACAGGATCCGCGTGCCGTCGGGGGAAAACGAGCACTCCGCGTCGTAGCCGGGCTCGTGCGTGAGCCGCACGAGATCGGTGCCGTCGAGGTTGGCGGTGAACAGGTCCATCTGTGGGTCGAAGTCCCACTGGTAGCGCCGCCGGCGGCCGGTCCGCGCGTCCTCCGCCGCTTGCTCGCGGGCGGCCGTCTCCGTGGCGTCGAGCCGCGGGTCGAGGTGGCTCGACGCGAAGAGCAGCCGCCGCCCGTCGGGGGCGAACCAGGCGCAGGTCGTGCGTCCGCGGCCGGTGCTCACGCGGCGGGGCGGCGTCGGCCGCGGCGTCGCGGCGTCGAAGGTCTGCACGAAGATCTGATAGAACGGATAGCCGTCGGGCACGGCCTGGTAGCAGATGGACCGGCCGTCGGGCGAAAAATAGCCCTCGCCGGCCTTCGGCATGCCCGCGGTGACCTGCGCCGGCGGCGACAGGAACCGGGCCTCGTTCGACTCGGCGCGGCCGGGGGTCGCCACGATCGCCAGGGCGGCGACGAGCGTCGCCCGGAAACGGAAGTTGCAGGATTCGGCCATGCCCCGCAGTATACGCCGCGGATTCCGCTCCGCAGGAGGCAGACCGCGATGAAGATCTACACGAAGACCGGCGACGCGGGCGAGACGGGGCTCTTCGGCGGGCCGCGGGTCCGCAAGGACCACGCCCGCATCGAAGCCTTCGGCACGGTGGACGAGCTCAACAGCGAGCTGGGCATCGTCCGCACCCACGCCCCGGCGGCCACGTTCGATCCCCTGCTCCGCCGCATCCAGAGCGAGCTCTTCGACCTCGGCGCCCAGCTCGCCACACCGGGCCCGGCCGACGAGCGGATCACCGCCGCGCACGTCGCCGCGCTCGAGGCCGAGATCGATCGGCACGAGGAGGAACTCGAGCCGCTGAAGAACTTCATCCTCCCGGCGGGCACGCCGCTGGCCGCGGCGATCCACGTGGCGCGGACGGTCTGCCGGCGGGCGGAGCGGCGGGTGGTGACCCTCGCCGGCCAGCCCGGCGCCACGATCCCCGCCAATGCGATCGAGTATCTCAACCGCCTCGGCGACCTGCTCTTCGTCCTCGCCCGGGTGGCCAACCGGCGGGCGGGCGTGATCGACGACCCCTGGCACCCGCAGTGATCGACGATCCCGTATGAAAGCTCCCCTGGCGGCCGCGGCGGCGGGCTTCCGGCCGGCGGTCACGCGGGCGGCGGCGCTGCTGGCCGACTTGCGGGCCCGGATCGCCGTCGAGCACGCCGCTGGGGCCTCCGGATTCCAGGCCTGTGGCCTGGCCACCGACCTCTGCGACGCGCTCGTGCTCGGGCTGTGGGAGGCGGTGCTCGCCGAGCGAGCCGACGGTGCCGCGCTGCGGCGGCGGGTCGCGCTGGTGGCGCACGGGGGCTACGGCCGTCGCCAGATGGCCCCCTTCTCCGACGTCGACCTGATGGTCCTCCATGCGGACGGCGACGCCGCCGGCGCGGCGGACGTCACCCGACGGCTGGTGCAGGATCTCTTCGACGCCGGCCTGCAGGTGGGGCAGAGCATCCGCGGGGTGTCCGAGGCCTGCCGCCGCGCCGCGGCCGATGCCACGATCCTCACCACGCTCCTCGACTGCCGCACGCTGGCCGGGCCCGACGAGCTGCGGCAGCGGCTGGCGGGTCGATTGACGCGGTTGATCCGCCGGTCGCCGCGGCGGCTCGCCGAGATGCTGCTCGCCGCCCGCCGCGCTGAGGCGGAGCGGTTCGGCCACACCATGTTCCTCCTGGAGCCGAACGTCAAGCGGTCGCCCGGCGCTCTCCGCGACTTCCAGGTCGTCGGCTGGCTGGGCCGCATCCTTCACGGGGCCGAGTCGCTCGACGCGATCCCCCTGGCGGGCGACGCCGTGACAGCCGTGCGGGCGGCCGCCGAGTTCCTCCTCCGGGTGCGGAACGACCTGCACCTCGCCGCCGGGCGGGCGGCCGACGAGCTGACCCGCGACCAGCAGCTGCGGATCGCCCAGGCCCGCGGCATCGAGCCGATGCCCGGGCTGCTCGGCGTCGAACGGTTCATGCGGGAATATTTCGGCCACACCCGGCGGATCGCCGCCGCGGTCGAGTCGCTGCGGCTGGCCCGCCGGCGGCCGCATCCGGTGCGGGCCTGGGCCGCCGGCACGCTGGGCCACCGCGTGGACGGCATGTTCCGCGTCGGCCCCGGCGACGTGGCCGTGCTGCCGGCCGCCGCCGCGCGGGTGGCCGCGAGCACCGCGGCGGTCGTCCGCCTCGTGGAACTGGCGATGCTCCACGGACTGCCGATCGAGCCGGCGACCTGGGAGGCCGTGCGGGCCGCCGCTCCGGCGCTGCCCCGCGATCCCGACCGGGCCACGACCGACGCCTTCCTCGGGCTCTTCGCCCGTACCGAGGGCCTCGGCACGGCCCTGCGACGGCTCCACGAGCTGGGCGTGCTCGAGATCCTCGTGCCCGGCTTCGCCCACGCCCGCGACCTGCTGCAGTTCAACACGTATCACAAGTACACGGTGGACGAGCACTGCCTGCTGGCCGTCGAGATGGCCTGCGGCTTCGCCGGCGACGAGGGCTGGCTGGGGGCCACGTGGCGGGAACTCAACCGCAAGCGGCCGCTGCTGCTGGCGGTGCTCATGCACGACCTCGGCAAGGGGTGCGAGGAGGATCACAGCACCCTCGGCGCCCGCATGGCCCGCGCGGCCGCGGACCGCCTCGGGCTGCCGGCCGAAGAGGCCGCGCTGGTCGAGTTCCTGGTGGCCAAGCATCTCGCGATGGCGCATCTCGCGTTCCGCCGCGACGCGGGCGACGACGGCATCGTCGTCGGCTTCGCCTGCGAGGTGGGCGCGCCGGAGGTCCTGCGGATGCTCGCCCTGCTGACCGCGGCCGACGTCGCCGCCGTGGGGCCCGGCACGTGGACGAAGTGGAAGGCCGACCTGCTCGCCGACCTGCATTTCCGCACGCTCGGACACCTCGACGGGGCGAGCGCGTCGGCCGCCGCCGACCGAGCCCGCCGGACGCTCGACCTGCTGCTCGCCGACCGGCCCGCGACCGACCCGGTGCGGGGGATCGCCCGACTGCTGCCGCCGTCGTACCTGCGCGACACGCCCCCGGCGCGGATCGTCGAGGAACTCGGCCGGCTCGCCCGCCTGCCCGTCGCGGGCGTCTTCGTCGAGGCCCGTTGGCAGCCGGAGACCGCGACCGTGGCGGTGAGCGTCGGCACCCGTGAGAGCCTGGCGGCCGGCATCTTCCACCGCGTGGTCGGCGGCCTCGCCAGCCAGCGGCTCGAGATCCTCGCCGCCGACATCCATACGCTCGACGACGGTCTGGTGATCGACCACTTCACGGTCCACGATCCCGACTTCACCGGGGAGCCGCCGGCCGAGCGGCTGGCCGAAGTCGCGGCGGCCATCCGCCTGGCGTTGCGGGCGGGCGGGCCGCCGGTGTTCACCCGCCGGTGGAACCCGTTCGCGCCGCAGGTCGCGGCGACGCCCCGGTTTCCCACGCGGGTGCTCTTCGACAACGAGAGCTCGCGAACCGACACCATCCTGGAGGTCTTCGCCCACGACGCCCCGGGGCTGCTCTACGGTGTCGCCAAGGCGGTGTTCGACGCCGGGCTGTCTGTCAAGTCGGCCAAGATCGGCACGCACCTCGACCAGGTCGTGGATGCCTTCCACCTGGTCGATCGCGACGGCGGCAAGCTCATCGACCCGGACCGCATGGCGTCCCTGCGCCGGGCGATCGAGGCGGTCGTCGCGCCGGTCACGGGGCCGGGCTGACCGCCGCGGCCGGCCGTAGCGCCGCCATCCGCCGCCGCCACTGCGGCTCGAATGTCTCCAGCGGGGCCGCCACGAGCCGCTCGAACCGCGCCACCTGGTCTTCGTCGCCGCCGCGGCCAAGGGCGACGACCGCCGCCGGCGCCAGCAGCGGCTGCGTGACGGCCAGGTCGAAGGCCAGGCCCCAGGCGACGAGATAGGCGTGGCCGGATACCTCGGCGGCCGCCGCGTGGCCCGCGATGAACTGGTCGCCGCCCGCGCGGAGCACGGCCGCCAGCGGCGGCGCCCGGCCCTCGCGGAGCAACGCCTGCAGCGCCGCCAGGCGGGCGGGATCGGCCGCGTCGAGCCGCAGTTCGCCGGCCTCCAGGGGGGCCGACTCGAGCACCTGGGCCAGGCCCTCGTCGAGCCATGGCGGCAGGCCCTGGCCTGCGGCCGGCCGCAGCCGGCTCGCCGCGTAGGCGTGCCAGGCCTCGTGGGCCAGGCGTCCGTAGAAGTCGCGTCGGGCCGCGGCGACGCGGTTCTCGTTCTTCCGGTCGGCGGCCTCGATGCGTGCCTGTTCGGCGGCCCGCTCCCGCTGCCAGCGGGTGCGGGCGTTCTTCACCACCTCCGCCCGCGCGTTCGGTGGCGTGCCCTGGCGCTCCAGGTCGGCGGCCAACTGCTTGAGCCGGGAACCGAGCTCGCGGTCGAGCTCGCCGAGCCGGCGGGCGACGTCGGCGTTGGCCGCGGCGGCGGCCCGCCACTGGGCGACGAGAACCGGCATATCGCTGCCGGCCACGATCAGGCGGCGGTCGGGGACGAAGAACGCCGGATTCGCGACCCGGATGCCCAGCGCTTGCTGCTCCGCGAGGTATTCCGCGTGGGTGCTACACAGCCTGACCCGGGTCGGCTGACCGGCGGGCACCGCCGGCGGCACGAGGTTCGCCAGCGCGTCGAAGAGCTGCGTGAGCCGCAGCGCCGCCTCGCGGGTGATCCCCTGATCGGCCGTGCTCTCCAGCACGAACTCGTCGGCGACGTGCCGCCAGGGCGCTTCGTCGCCGGCCCGCTCGAGCGCGATCGCCTGCTCCATGTCGCGTCGCCGAGCGCGGTCTTCGCGCAGGCCGCGGATTTTGTCGGCGAGCCGTTCGTGCTCGGCCGGCGGCAGGCGGTCGAAAGCGGCCACCCGCTCGCCCGCGAGCGGGCCCCAGGTGACCATGAAGGTCGGCCGGCCGGGCCGCCGCACGACCTGCACGAAGGTCACGTCGGCGTCGGCCTCGGCGCCCGGCGGCGGCGCGGTGATCAGGCCCTCCAGCCGCCGCCCGTCCCGCAGCTCGATCGCCTCCAGCTTCCAGGCCGCCGTCCTCAGGCTCCGCCCGGGCTCGTCTTCGGCCGGCGATGGCGTCAGCACCAGCGTTACCGCCAGCCCGGCCAGGCAGCCCGCCAGGCCCGCGGCCCTCCGGCACGGTGATCGGCGGCGGCCCGCGGCCGGCAGGTGGATGTCGGATCCTGCGGCGAGCGAACACATGACCGTCCTCCCCACGGGGCCGGTGCCGGCCCGCGCGCGGTGCTCACAGATACGAATTGACGACGTTCTCGAACAGCTCCTGACGCCCGCTCGCGCAGGCGGCCGCCTCGCCCTTCGCGAGCATCTCCGCCTCCAGCGACCGGAACGACTCGCTGCCGGCCTCGATCCGCTTGCCCAGCGGGCCCGACCAGGAGGCGTAGCGGTCGGCGACGAGCCTCTCGATCGCCCCGTCGGCCCGCATGGCCGCCGCGATCTTCAACCCGCGGGCGAAGGCGTCCATGCCGCCGATGTGGGCATGAAAGAGATCCACCGGCTCGAAGCTCTCGCGTCGCACCTTGGCGTCGAAGTTGATCCCGCCCGGGGCGAGGCCGCCGTACTTGAGGATCGTGTACATCATTTGCGTCGTCAGGTAGACGTTGGTGGGAAACTGATCCGTGTCCCAGCCGACCAGCGTGTCGCCGGTATTGGCATCGACCGAGCCGAGGAAGCCCTGCATGCCGGCATACTCCAGCTCGTGCTGCATCTCGTGGCCGGCGAGCGTGGCGTGGTTGGTCTCGAGATTCATCTTCACGTGCTTCTCCAGGCCGTAGGCACGCAGGAAATTGATGCATGTCGCCGCGTCGAAGTCGTATTGGTGCTTCATCGGCTCGCGAGGCTTGGGCTCGAAGTAGAACTGGCCCGTGAACCCGATCTCCTTCGCGAAGTCGACCGCCATGTGCATGAACTTCGCGAGGTGGTCCGTCTCCCGCTTCATGTCGGTGTTCCACAGGCACTGGTAGCCCTCGCGGCCGCCCCAGAAGGTGTAGCCCGCGCCGCCGAGACGGTGGGTGACCTCGATCGCCTTCTTCACCTGCGCGGCGGCGTAGGCGAACGACTCGACGTTCGGGCTGGTCGCGGCGCCGTGCACGTAGCGGGGGTTGGAGAACAGGTTCGCCGTGCCCCAGAGGAGTTTGATGCCGGTCCGCTGCTGGTGCCGCTCCAGCGCGGCGACGACGACGTCGAGATTGCGATTGGTCTCGGCGAGCGTGGCCCCCTCGGGCGCGACGTCGCGGTCGTGGAAGCAGTAGAAGCCGACGCCGAGCTTCTCCAGGAACTCGAAGGCCACGTCCACCCGCTTGACCGCCATCTTCAGCGGGTCGGCCTCGTTCTCCCACGGGCGGAGCATGGTGCCGGGGCCGAAGGGGTCGGCGCCGGTGCCGCGGAAGGCATGCCAGTAGGAGACGGCGAAGCGGAGGTGGTCCTTCATGGGCTTGCCCTCCACGAGCGCGGCGGCGTCGTAGTGGCGAAAAGCCAGCATGTTCTTCGTCGCCGGACCCTCGAACGGGATCCGGCCGATCCCCGCGAACGCCCCGTCTCTTTCTGCCATCGTCGACTCCCTTCAGGCCACTGAAGCATGACACTTCCGGACAGGATACAGCGGCCTGGGCGGGTGTGTCGCCGGCGGCTCAGCCGACGCGGAGCATCCACGCGGCCAAGGCCGCGCGGGCCGTCCAGACGGCCGTCCGCAGCCAGTTGGAACGCACCAGGGCCGCCACCGTGGCGGCGGCGGCGCCTTCGCGGCCGAGCCGGGCGTGGAGCGGCATCTGCACGAACAGGGTCGAGGCCCAGGCCACCGCCACCAGGGCCAGGCCGACGAGGGCCGCCGGCCGGCCGACCGCGGGCGGCGGGGCGGCCGCCAGCCAGAGAGCGGTGCCGGCTTCCACCAGCATCGGCGGCAGCACGACCCGCGGCGTGATCCGTCGATGCTCGGCGCACCAGGCCGCGGAACCGGTGGGCGGCAGCCGCGCGAAGAGCGGATAGTGGACGAGTTGCACGAACCACACGATGCCGGCCATCACGGCCGAGGCGATCGCCTGGGCGGCGAGGATCGCGGCCGTCATCGCCCGGTCCTCGCCCCGGCTTCCGCCCGCCACGCGTGCAGGAGGATCAGGGCGAAGGGCACCCACCACACCAGGTCGTTGGTGGGCAACGTCACGCCGAACTCCGCCGGCACGTCGCCCCGCACCAGGCCCATGAGGTACCCCAGCGGCCCGAAGATCTTGCCGAGCAGGCCCACGAGCACGATCGGCCAGTGCCGGGCCGGGTCGCGGGAGGCCGCCAGGTAGCCCACGCCGTAGACGCCGACGATCATCCCCACGCACTGCCAGATGAACGGATAGTTGGGCCGGGCCATGCCCGTGAGGTCGAAGAGCCAGTACGGCACGAGCACCGTGAGGCCGCCCCAGGCGAGGTTGTAGACGCCCGCGGCGACGAGGCACCAGCGCATCCAGGCGGGCGCGGCGGGGTGTGGAGCGGTCATGACGAAACAACGATAGTCGGGGGTGGGCCGCCGCCCAGCGGCGTCAGCGGCGTCAGCGGCGGCGGGCCACCAGGCGGGCGAGCAGCCGGCGGCCGGGCCCGGGAAACCATGCGATCAGGCCCGCGAGCAGACGGGCCGAGCCGGGAACGACCAGCTCGGGCTGCCGCCGCCGGCAGGCGTCGAGCACGCGGCGGGCGAGCGCATCGGGGTCGAGCCGGGCGAGGGCCGCGGTGCCCCCGGGCACGGCGGCCTCCGCTGGCAGGCCGCCGCGGGCGACGTCGGCCGCGTAGCGATCCGCGGCCCGGTCGGCGGCCGGGTCGTCGCCGGCGCGGCGGATCGGCCCGGGCGAGACGAGGAGGACGTGGGCCCCGCGCGGGGCGAGCTCGAGACGCACGGCGTCGGCGTAGGCGGCCAACGCCGCCTTGGCCACGCTGTAGGCACCCATGAACGGCACGACGAGCTTGCCCGCGAGGCTGCCGACGTAGACGACGTGCCCCCGGGCGGCGGCGACGTCGTCGGCCGCGGCCCGGGTGATCTCGGCCGCGGCGAGGAGGTTGGCTTCGAGGTACGACCGCAGCTCGGCCTCCGAGGTCTCCAGCATCCGGCCGCGGCCCGAGCGGCCGACGCAGCAGAACACGTCGTCCACGCCGCCGAGGATCCGCAGGCATTCACCGACCACGCGGCCTCCCTCGCCCGCCCCGGTAAGGTCGGCCGCCAGGCCCCGAACGCCCGGCCCCGCCGCCTCGAGCGCCGCCAGCGCCATCCGCACGCCCTCGCTCGATCGACCCACGACGAGCACCCGCGCCCCCGCCGCCGCCAGGTGCCGGGCGAGCACGAAGCCGAAGCCGGCCGTGCCGCCGGTCACGATCACGCGTCGGTCTCGCCACATCGGCCACAGGCTCCCAGGCATGGTCAGTGTACCCGCCGGCCGCCGGACGCCCGCGAAACCCGCGCGGCTGCTACAGTACGCCCGACCGGTCTCCTCCTCCCGCGTTCGCACCCACCATGACCGAGCCCCAGGTCGTCCGCACGAAGATCGTCGCCACCGTCGGCCCCGCCAGCCGCTCCGCCGCGATGCTGGAGACGCTCGTGGCGGCGGGGGTGGACGTGTTCCGCCTCAACATGGCCCACGGCTCGCTTGACGAGCACGGGGAGACGCTCGAGCGGGTGCGGCGGGTGGCCGATGCCGCCGGTCGGCCGATCGCCGCGCTCGTCGATCTGGCCGGGCCGAAGATCCGCCTCGGCGAACTGCCGGGCGGAGCCGTGGAATGCGTCGAGGGCGCGGAGTTCTGCTTCGTCCGCGGCCCGGGCGGCGGCCCCGGCGAGTTCACCACGACATACGAGCCGCTCGTGGATGAGTTGGCCGTCGGCGACGCCGTGATGCTCGCCGACGGAACCGTGAGCCTGGTCGTGGAGCAGCGGCTGCCCGGCCGCGTCCGCTGCCGGGTCGTCCAGGCGGGCACCGTCCGCAGCCGGCAGGGGGTGAACCTGCCGGGCGTGAAGCTCTCGGTGGCGGCCATGAGCGAGGCCGACTGGCGGCACGCGGAGTGGGCCGCCGGGGCGGGCGCCGACTTCGTGAGCCTGTCGTTCGTCCGCTCGGCCGTGGAGGTGAGGCTGCTCAAGGAACTGCTCCGCACCCGCGGGTCCCGGGCCCGCGTCGTCGCCAAAATCGAGAAACGCGAGGCGGTCGACGACCTCGACGCGATCGTCGCGGCCGCCGACGTCGTGATGGTGGCCCGCGGCGACCTGGGCGTGGAGATCGACGTCGCCGGGATGCCGATGGTGCAGAAGCAGATCATCCGCGCCTGCCAGCGCTGGCAGAAGCCGGTGATCGTGGCCACGCAGATGCTCGACAGCATGCAGCACTCGCGGCGGCCGACCCGCGCCGAGACGACCGACGTGGCCAACGCCATCCTCGACGGCGCCGATGCCTGCATGCTCTCCGGCGAGACGGCGATCGGGGCCCATCCGCGGCTGGCCGTGGAGATGATGCGGCGGATCGCCGCGGCGACGGAGCGGCAGTACCTCGCCGACCGCTGGAAATACCTGGAGGGGCGGTTCGGCCGCGACGAGACCGGGGCCGCGGTGGCGGCCATGGAGTTTCCGCCGCCTCCCGAGAAGCTCGTGGAGGGGCTGCACCCGATCACGCAGGCCGTGGTTGACGGCGCGGGGCGGATCGCCGCCGAGCTCGACGCCAGGCTCGTCGTCGTGGCCAGCAAGAGCGGCCTGACGGCGATCGCCCGCTCGAAGCGGCGCGGCGCCGTGCCCACCGTGGGGGTGAGCGACAGCCCGGCCACGCTGCGGCAGATGGCCCTCTACTGGGGCGTCACGCCGCTGGCCATGGACGGCTGGGCCGACACCAACGACCTGCTCGAGCGGGTCACCGCCTGGGGCCTGGCCACCGGCCGCCTGCGGCGCGGCGACCGCATCCTGCTGGTGGCGGGCACGGGCTTCGGCACCGGCGGCCACAACATGGCCGTCGTCCACGAGGCCTGACGCCCGCGGCGGCGGAAAACACGGCCGATTGGGCGGCCCGGCTTGCATCCCGGCCGGGGATGCATCCGAATGCGGTGCGGAAGTTCGATCCTCGCGAGGTGGCGGATGAGCAAGCGGTGCGTGCTGGCGTATTCGGGCGGCCTGGACACCTCGGTGATCCTCGGCTGGCTGATCGAGCAGGGCCACGAGGTGGTGGCTGTGTACGTGGATCTCGGGCAGCCCTGCGAGGACCGCGAGGCGATTCTGGCGAAGGCCCGCGACTGCGGGGCGGTGAAGGCCATGATCGTGGACGTCCGCGAGGAGCTGTGCCGCGACTTCGCCTTCCCCACGATGCAATGGCAGGCCCGGTACGAGGGCACCTACCTGCTCGGCACGTCGATCGCGCGGCCGCTGATCGCCAAGGTGTGCGTCGAGATCGCCCATCGCGAGGGCTGCTCCGTCTTCGCCCACGGGGCCACCGGCAAGGGCAACGACCAGTGCCGCTTTCAGCTGGCGGCGGAGGCCCTCGATCCGGGCATCAAGGTGCTGGCGCCCTGGCGGATCGCCGCCTTCCGGGAGCGGTTCCCGGGCCGCAAGGAACTGATCGAGTTCTGTGAGGCGAAGAACATCCCCGTCAAGGCGTCGAAGGGCAAGCCCTACAGTTCCGACGAGAACTGCCTGCACACGAGCTACGAGGCCGGCGCGCTGGAGGAGCTCACGACCGACGGCTTCGGCCTGGTCGAGTTCGGCATGACGGTGTCACCGCAGGCGGCGCCCGAGGCGGTGGAGACGGTGCGGATCGACTTCGATCGCGGCCTGCCCGTGCGGGTCAACGGCCGGACGCTGCCCGCGCACGAGATCGTGCTCGAGCTCAATCGCATCGGCGGCCGCAACGGCATCGGCCGCACCGACATCGTGGAGAACCGGCTGGTGGGCATGAAGAGCCGCGGCGTCTACGAGGCGCCCGGCATGACGCTCCTCTACGAGGCCCACCGGCTCGTCGAGCAGATGACGCTCGACCGCGACCTCGTGCATCTCCGCGACCGTCTCGCCCCGGAGGTCGCCGAGATGGTGTATTACGGCTTCTGGTACTGCGCGAAGATGGACGCCCTGCTGGCCTTCATCCGCGACGCCCAGAAGCCGGTCGGCGGCACGGTGGAACTGAACCTCTACAAGGGGAACGTGCTCGTGAAGAGCCGCGAGAGCGGCCAGAGCCTCTACGACGCCGCCATCGCGTCGATGGAGGGGGGCGGCTCCTACGACCAGACCGACGCCGAGGGTTTTCTGCGGATCCTGGGCCTGCCCCTGCGGGTGCAGGGCAACGTGCGTCCGCGCCGGGGCTGACCGCGGAGGCGGGCGTGACCGCTGCGATCCTGCCGCTGCTCCTGCGGATCGACGCGCGGCGGCCGGCTTCGTGGCTGGCCGCCGGCAGCGCCGCCGCGACCATCGCGCTGCTCGCCGCGGCCGCGGAATCAGCCGCCGTCGCCGCGGCCGCTGTCGCCTGCGGCGGTTGGGCGGCCGTGGCCGCGCGCGGCCGGCCGCCACGCGGGTTCGTCCCGGGCGTGCCGGCCGTGGACGCGGCCTGGTGTCTGGAGCGGGCGGCCTGGCCGCTGGCGGCCGCGCTGCTGGCCGGCGGCGCCCGGTGGCTCGTCGCGGGCGACGGCGGGGCGGTCGCGGTGGGAACCGCGGTCGGCATCGCCGCCGCGTCCGCCTCGGCATGGGCTGCGGCGCGGAGCGGAGCGGCGGCGGAGGACGCGGCGAGTTTCGGCGTCGTGGTGGCCTCTGCGGCTGGCTGGGTCGGATGGTGCGCACCTTCCGCGACGACCGCGGTCGGCTGGGCCGGCGGCGCGGCGCTGGCCGTGCTGACCGCGACCTGGCTCTGTCGGCGACGGTGGCTCGCCCTCGCGCCGCTGCTCGGCGGGCAGGGGCGCACGCGCGGCTCGTGGGCGGAGGTCGCCATGGCCCGCGGGGGCCTGCGGAGCGGCCTGTCGGTCGCGGCGATGGCGACGTCGCTGGCGGGCATGGCGACCTGGTATTTCCTGGCGCCGGAGACGGGCGCCATGGGCGCGGTGGTGGCGGCTGGCTGGTTCGCCGCCTTGGCGGTGCCCGCGGCCTTGCTCGCCCCGCCGGACGACGGCGGCCGGGGCCTGCTCGCGGGCGGCCTGCGGCAGTGGCGATGGGCGACGGCGGTCGCCGCGGGCCACGCCGCCGTGCTCGGCTGGCCACCGCTCGTGGCGGGACTGCTGCGGGCGGCCGAGGCCCAGGTGCAATGGCCGGTGGACGCGATTTGGCCATGGGCCGCCGTGGCGGTCCTGGCGCTGGCGACGGCGTGCCTCGTGGGGCTCGCGGTCGTCGCGGAGGCGGGCCGCCTGGCGGGCGAGACCGCGGTCGCATGGGGGGCGGGAATCGTGATCGCCGTGGTGACGGCGGCCGCGGTGGCGACCGCCGCGGGATTGCCCGATCCGCCTCCCCTGCCCAAAGGGCCGTCGGAAACCCAGGTTGAGAAAATGGCCCGGTGGGAACGATAAATAGAGGCAGCGGTGCCGGTCGTGCCGGTTTCGCCACCGTGGTCAGGAGACTCCTCGTGCGATTCAAAGGATTGAAGGCCCACTCCCGGGCCGCCGCGCTCGCCCTGTTCGCGTCGTGCGCGATGCTGGCCCGGTGCGCGATGGCCGGGAGTCTCCCGCCCAGCGAGACGATCTTTCCCGACACCACCCGGGCCTGGCTGAGCGTTCCCGATGTCCGCGGGCTGCACGAGCGTTTCGACCGGTCGCCGTATGGGCAGCTGGTCTCCGATCCGGCCATGAAGGCCTTCGTGGACGGTTTCCGCGAGCAGGTTTCTAAGAACGGCAAGCAGCGGCTGGCGAAACTCGGCCTCACGCTCGAGGACCTGGAGAAGGTGCCCGGGGGCGAGGTGGCCGCCGCCGCGATCGAGGCCCAGCCCGGCACGCTCTGCACCGTGCTACTGGTGGACACGACCGGCCACGAGGCCGAGGCCAAGGCGCTGGTGGATCGGATCGCCGCGCGACTCCTGGAGCGGAAGGCGACGAAGGTCGCGGTCGCCAACGCGCCCGCCCAACTCACCGTCTATCAACTGCCGGCCGAGGATGACGGCCGTGTGGACGCGGCCGCGCCGCGACGGGTGGCCTTCGCGCTGGCGCCGGCCGCCCTCGTCGTCGGCGACGACGCGCTGCAGGTCGGGCAGGCGTTCGCGGTGCTCGCCCAGGGGCGTCAGGACAGCCTGGCGACCAACGCCTCCTTCACGATGGCCATGGGCCGTTGCGGCAAGGAGATCCCCGCGGCCTCGGCCCCGCTCCGCTGGTTCGTCGATCCGCTCCGCTTCGCCAAGGCCTACCAGGCGGCCAACCCGCCGCGGGAGAAGCGGAAGGGTCCGGACTACGTGGCGATCCTGGTTCGCCAGGGCTTCGACGCCATCCGGGGCATCGGCGGCGTCTTGGCCTTCGACCACGGCGGCCACGCCCTGCGGCATCACGCCTTCATCCACGCCCCTGCCCTGCCCGGCCGCGATCCGTTCGGCCCGGAGCGGTTCGACCTCGCGGCCCGCATGCTGCGGTTTCCGGACGCGGAGGGCGTCGCCCCGCCGGCCTGGGTGCCGCGTGGCGTGGCCGGATGGACGGCCCTGCAGTGGGACATCCAGACGGCGTTCGCATCCGTGGAGTCGCTGTTCGACGACGTCGTCGGTGAGAAGGGCACGTTCGACGACGTGATCGCCTCGCTCAAGGAGGATCCAGACGGTCCGCAGATCGACCTCGAGCGGGATATGGTCGCCTGCCTCGGCAAGCAGGTCACCCTGATCTCGCACCATGTCGAGCCGATCGGCACCGACAGCGAGCGGCTCGTGATCGCCATCGAGACCACCGACCCGCAGCGGGTCGCGGCGACGATCGCCAAGACGATGGCGGCCGACTCCGACATGCAGCGGGTCGAGATCGCGGGCCACGAGGCCTGGGAGCTGATCGACCGGTCGATGGCGATCCCCAAGATCGAGGTGGAGACGCCGGGCGGCGCCGTCCAGCACGCCGACGGCCACGAGGGGGACGACGACTCCGCCCATCGCCGCCGGCAGCGGCGGCGGGAGAAGGAGGAAAAACTCCTTCCCCACTCGGCCGTCACCGTCGCCCACGGGCACCTGCTGATCGCGTCGCACCGCGACATCCTCGAGCAGGTGCTCACCGCCCCGGGTGGGGCGGAGGCCCTGGCTTCCGCGGCCGACTACCGGGCGACCGCGACGGAACTCGCCAGGCTGCTGCCCGGCAAGGCGGCGCTGCGGTCGTTCGGCCGCGAGGACGAGGCCATCCGACCCACGTATGAGCTGCTTCGCCAGGGGGCGATGCCGAAGTCGAAGAGCGTGTTCGGCCAGCTGCTCAACGGGATCCTCGGCGACGGCAAGCCCGGCTCGGTCCGCGAGCAGAAGATCGACGGCAGCACGCTGCCGGAGTTCGAGCAGGTGCGGCGGTATTTCGGCTGCACCTGCCTCGGCATGGAGTCCACCGCGGACGGCTGGCATATCGCCGGCGCCTCGCTGCCGCGGCCGGGCCGCGAGCCGGTCGTGGCCCGCACTCCCGAGGCGCCGTCGGGCCGGTGAGCGGCCGCCGGGGCGGCGAAAAAGACCGCACGGCACGTGCCGGCCGTCGCTCCCGAGTGAACCCGGTGCGGACCGGCCGGCCTACTCGGCGGACGCGGCGCGGGCCAGGACGAGGGCGTTACGGACGAAGGTTCCCGTCCGGATGACCCGCCGCGTCCCGTCGTCCGCGCCGTAGGTGCCGAGCCGCCCGTCCTCCACCCAGGCCCCGCGATCGTCGAGGGCCGCGGCGGCGCGGGCCGCGGCGGCGGCGAGGTCGGCCGTCCAGGGCTCGCGCCGCGGCCGCCACGGCCGCACCGCCGCGGGCACCGTCGCCTCGCGGGCTGCCCGGTAGGCGGCCTCGAGTTCCTCGGCCCGGTAGCCGACTTCGAAGCCGTAGCCGTTCCGCAGGTCGCCGTCCTCGTAGGTGAGGACCATGTCCTTCGTGAAATACAGCGGCCGGTTCGTCCGCAGTTCGTAGAACCGGGCGAGGCTGCCGTCGGGCAGCCGCGAGCGGCGCATCCAGGCCAGGGCGGGAGGGACGGGTTCCAGGAACCGCGGCTCGCCGGTCGCGCGGTACAGCGCGAGCAGGGCGCGGATGATTCCCTGCGACTCGCCCCCCGTCACCGCCGGGGGCTCGAATTTCCGGGCCCAGGCGGGGTGCATGTCGGCGTCGTACTGCTGCGCCCAGGCGGGCTGCGGCTCGGGCATCTGCGCCAGGCGGATGAAGTCCCCGGCCTTCTCGGCCGCGGCCCGGTAGCGTGGCTCGGCATAGGTGGCCGCGGCCTCGAGGAGCACCCCGATGACGCCGGAGATGTTGCCGTCGTTGAACGTGTAGTGGTCGATGAAGTCGGCGCCGGGCCAGGATCGCGACCAGCTCTCGGGATACGAGGCCGACCGCACCGGATACCGCGCCGGATCGCCGGGGCCGGTGAACCTCTGCGGCCAGCCGCCGTTGGGCCGTTGGGCCGTGACGAGCCCGTCGAGCGCGTAGCGGGCGGCCTCGTGCAGCCGCGGGTCGCCGAAATCCGTCGCCGCGTCGAGCCGCATCAGGAAGCGGATGCCGCACTGGGTCTTGTCGTCGTCGAGCGTCGTGGTGTCGAAAGGTGGCTCAACCTGGTCGGCCGGTGGATCGACGCGATAGGCGATCTTCCGTCGGGCCGCGGGGTCGAGTTCGATGAACTTGTCCCAGCCGCCGCTCCGCAACTGGCCGCGGATCAGGCACTCGGCGGTCTCTCGGGCCGCCGCCAGGAACGCCTCCTCGCCGGTGAGCAGGTGCATCTCCAGGAATGCCTCGCCGACCGTCGCGGTGGAGGGCGGCTGCGTCCACACCTGGGTCGCGGTCGTGGCCTGCTCGCCCTCGCGCTTGGTGAGATCGGCGCTGTGCCGCCAGACGTAGCCCCCCTCGAGCCCGCACTGCCCGCGGAAAAAGTCGGTCGCCCGCCGCAACGCCGCGGCGGCGTCGGCCCGGGAAAACTCGCCGCCCGGGGCGGGGACGGCGGCGGCCGCGATCCAGCACACCACGCCGCTGATCAGCCACGCCGCCCTGTGCATCGCGTCACCTCCGGAAAACCCAAGAATAACGACGCGGGCTGGGCAGTTCAAATCAGCGGCCTTCGACGACGGCCCAGAACGGGTGCTGGCGGTCGCCCCGCTGCCGCAGATCCTCGAGCATCACGCGCACGTCGGGCACCACGGGTCCCTTGAAGAGCCGCTCGCCCCCCAGCGTCACCGTGACGGGACGCGTCATGTCGGTGAACTCGGGGGCCAGCCAGATGCGGACGCCGCGGCCGCCGCAGCTGGCGGCCATGGTGTTGCCGGGCGTGACCCGGCCCTCGATCTCGAACGGCGTGGCTCCCTTCGCTGGCGGCCAATTGGACGGAAGCGTGACCGTCTTCGGCGGCGCCGTCGCGAACTCGAGCCACCAGAAGAACCGATCCCAGGGCCGCATCGACACGGTCTCGATCTCCGCCGGCGGCTTCCGCCGCTTGCGCCCCATCCAATCGAAGATTCGCAGCAGCTCTTCGGAGAAGTGGTCGTGGCCGCGGCCGCGGTACTCGACGTAGGTGGCGTCGTAGCCCTTGGAGAAGTAGCGGTCGAGATCGACGGCGCTGCGCTGCAGCGTGTCGCCGTCGAGTTCGCCGCCCACGAAATAGAGCGGCAGGCCGGCGGCGTTCCGCCAGTAGTGGTGGACATAGCGGTCGGCGGCGGCCGAGATCGCGACCACGCCGGCCCACAGGTCGGGATGGGCCAGGCCGATGTCCCAGGCGGCATTGCCGCCCATCGAGTGGCCGGAGAGGAAGACGCGGTCGGTGTCGATGGCGAACCGCCGGCAGGCCTCGCGGACCGCGTCGAGCACGACGGCATGCTCGCGGGCGGAGTATTCGTAGGCGGCCTGGTGCTCGCGGCCCCAGGCAGGCGCGATGACGATGAATCCGTGGCGGGTCGCCTGCCCGAGTCGCACGCCGTCGGCGCCGGGCATCCCGGCCCACCACTCGACCTGGTTGCGGGGCGTCGTCCAGGCGGCGTGCAGCGTCACGATCGTCGGGTAGGTGCGGAGCGGGTCGTACTCGGGCGGCAGCTGCACGAGGCAACGGACCGCCCCTTCCCCGGGCAGTCCCGGCACGTCGAATTCGTGGAGGCCCTGCTCGACGGCCGCGGGCGGCTCGAGCGGCGGCCGCATGTGCCGCGCCAGCGCGGCCAAGGTCGTCGGGCTGCAGGCCTCCTCCTCGCGCATCCGCGCCAGCGTGGCCTCGCGGGCGGCCGCGTCGGGCGACCGCAGGTAGTCGCGGAGCAGCGTTCTCAGGCGGGCGGCCGAGAGCGCCAGCTTGAGGTTGTCGTCGCCGCAGGCTGGACCCTGCAGCCATCCGTTGGCAGCGATCGCCACCGCCCGCTCCGCGGGCAGGTTCGGGTCGCCGCCGAGGCGGGCGAACGTCGCCAGCCTGTCGACCGTGCCGAAGGACAGCTCCCGCTCGATCTCGTCGGCCACCGCGCCGGCGGCCTCACGATCACCGGCATCCGCCAGCCCGGCGACGTGGCCGCGGATCGCCGCGACGAGCCGGCGGGCCGATTCCTGCCGTTCCCGGTAGCGATCGCGTTCCTCACGCACTTCCTCCAGCAACTCGCCGCCGACGTCCTCGGTGGGGAAGTTTTCCAGGAGCCGGAGGGCGAACCGGTCCTGCCCGACGCGGCCCCGCATGCGGATCTCCTCGAAGAGCCGCCGGGCGGCGAGGTCGGAGATCCGCTTCCGCTCCCGGACCAGGTCGGCCAGACTGGAAAAGTCCTCCAGCACAGCGTCCAGTTCGTGGCGGGCGTCCTCGTAGCGTCCACCTTGAATGAGGAGCCGCACGACTCGGAGCCGCTGATCCGCGTCCGTGCGGTCGATGTGCTGCTCGATCACGCGCTTGAGCACGTCGCGGGGCAGCGCCGTCGTCGCCATGCGCATGTCGAGCATCACGGGATTCTCGGTGACCACGCCCTCGATCCGCGTCCAGCGCGGCGTGATCTCGGTGATCCCCTGCACCACGTCCACGCGGCCGCCGGCCGTGGAGAGCGAGAGGATGCGGCGGCCGAACTCGTCGAACGGGGTGGTCTCGATGGCCACCCCCATGCCCGTCACGCGGCGGCCGGTCTCCGGAACCCGCTGCGGGATGCGGATCTTCTCCATCCCGAAATCGACCGGCGCCGTCTCCGTCTTCGCCACCTGCCGCTTCGAGACCATCGTGCGGGTCAGGTCGTCGTCGCACATCAGGATCGGCGTGCCGCTGGAGGACGATTGCGGCGCCAACGGATCGACGGCCACGCCCGGCAGCAACGCGAACCGCCCCTCGAGGACGCGACCGTCGTTCATCTCCACGCGGTCGGCCCGGGCCGCGGCGGCGACCACGAGGCAGGCGACGACCGCGCAGACTCCGGCGGCCGGCTGCCGGGCTGGGAACCGGATCATGAGTGCAACTCCGGCTGTGATGCCGCGGCTTCCGTTCGCGGCCCTGCCCGCATTGTACGGTGTGGCGTGCGGATCGCCTTCCTTGACTGGGAACGGCCGAGGCCGCGACAATTCGGGCTCGGCCGCTATCGGGCCGACCGTCGTCCCGCCGGAACACGAAGCCGATGAATCGAGACGGTCTGCGACGCGGGCTGGCCTGGGGCCTGGTGGCCACGCTCGTGCTGCCGGTGCTGCTGGCCGTCGTCCTCGGGCTCGGGGCGTTGCTCGGCCAACTCGGGGACACGGCGGGCGCCATGGCGTGCGGCCGCATCGGCATCGTCGTCGGCGTGGCCTGGCTGACCGGGATCGTCGGCACGGTGGCCGTGACCGCGGCCTCCGTCCTGGCCGGGGATCCGCGGCCCCGGGCCCCGGGGCCGCCCCGCGGCCGCCGACGGTCGCGACGCGTGGACCGGCTCGTCGCGGAGCGGCTCGCGGCCGAGCGGGACGCGCGGGAACGGCCATCGTGACGCTCGCGGCCGGGAGGGGGGGCGGACGATGAAGGCTGGCGCGGTCGGCATGCGATCCTCCGGGGCGTTGGCCGTGATGCTCGCGGCCTGCTGCTGCCCGCCGGTCGCGGCCCAGGCCCCGGGGCCCGCGGTTTCGTTCGCGAAGCAGGTCGCGCCGATCCTCGTCGCCAAGTGCGGGGGCTGCCACGTCGCGGGCCGCAAGGGGGGCTTCCAGATGGCCTCCTACGCCGGGCTCATGCAGACCGGCGTCGTGCAGGCGGGTCAAGGCAATGCCAGCCGGTTGATCGAGGTCATCCTGTCGGGCGACATGCCGCGTGGCGGCGGCACGGTGTCGCCGGCCGAGGTGGGCACGCTGCTCAAGTGGATCGACGCCGGCGCGGGCTGCGACGTCGCCGACCCGACGCTCCCACTCGACCAGGTGGCCCGGATCGGCACCGCGCCGCCGCCGCCGTCGGCGCCGATCGTCGCAACGCCGCTGGAGCGGGGCGCGGTCTCGTTCGCGACGGACGTGGCTCCCGTGCTGCTCAAGGAATGCGTCGTCTGTCACGGGGCGGAGGATGCGGAATCCAATCTGCGGATGACCAGCCTGGCGACCCTCATGGAGGGCGGACGGGGCGGTGCGGCGGTGACGGCCGGCAAGGGGGCGACCAGCCTGCTGGTCCGCAAGCTGCGCGGCCGCGAGATCCAGGGCCAGCGGATGCCCCTCAACGCCGATCCGCTCGCCGATGACGTGATCGCGCGGATCGAGCGCTGGATCGACGAAGGGGCGCGGCTGGACATGCTGGCGGCGAAGACGCCGCTGGAGACGCTGGTCGCCGCGGGCCGGGCCCGGGGCATGCCGGCCGCGGAGCTCGAGCGGCTCCGGTTCGAGGCCGGCCGCAAGCTCTGGCGCCGGGCGCTTCCCGACGAGGAGCCCGTGGGGCAGATGGCCGACGGCGTGTGCCTGATCGGCAACCTGCCCGCGGCGCGAATCGAGCAGCTCGCCGCGACGGCCGGGCCGCTGGCGCGGCGGGTGGGCAAGGAGCTGGTGGCGGACGACGCGCCGCTGCTCCGGGGCGGCGTGGTGATCTACGTGTTTCGCCACGCCTACGACTACTCGGCCCTGTGGCAGAACGTGATCGGCGCCGAGCGGCCCAAGGGGCTCACCGGCAACGCCGGCGTGGTGGGCGACGTGGCCTACGGGGCGGCCTTGCTGCCGGCCGACGACGACGATGCCGGGAATCGGGAGCTGTTGGTCGCCGAGCAGATCGCCGGCGCGGCCCTGGCCGGGCGGATGTTTCCGGAATGGTTCACCCGCGGGGCCGCGCGGGTGGTGGCGATGCGGGTCGCGCCCAAGGCCCCGCTGATCCAGGAGTGGAAGCGGGACGTTTCGGCCGCGGTCGTGAAGCTGGGGTCGGCGGCCGATTTCCTGGCCGGGCGGTCGGATCCCGGCGCCGCGACGACGGCCGCCGGCGGGTTCGTGTCGGCGATCGCGACGGGTGCCCGGTTGAGGCAGATCGTCGCGGCCGTGGACGCGGGGGGCTCGTTCGACGACTCGTTCGCCAAGGTGTTTCGGGCCACGCCGCAGGCGGCCTTCGAGGCCTGGGCCGCCAGGGAAGCGAAGCGGGCCCCCCGGCCCCGGTGACCGGCAGGCGAGCGCGGGGCGATACGCTTTCCACCGCGATGCCGTGGTGTCGTGTAATGCGGAGAGCTCGTTGAAATAAAGACGGGGGTGCCTGGATCGGGGGGCATGCGATCCGGATCGATCCGGCCGAAGCCGAAACCGCCGGCGGGGCACGCAACCCCGATCATCGGCCCCCAACGAGCCTCGTTAAGAGCTCACCGGCATGGGTCGACATCATCACGAACATGGCAGAAAACGTATCGCCTCACGCTCCCTTCTGCGTCGCCGGAGCGACGCCCTCGTCCGTCGAGCCGAACCTTGGCTTCGGCTCCGACGGACCCAGCAGGCAGGGGCCATGGATGGCCCTGCCTGCGTGCAGCCGGTGCTCACCGGCATGGGTCGACATCATCACGAACATGGCAGAAAACGTATCGCCTCACGCTCCGCTGACCATTCTAGCGGCTTTCCGTCCGAACGGTGGGAATCGGGCCAGCGGCCGTCCGCGGCCCGTCGGCCCTCACCACTCGCCCAGGTCGCGGCCATGTGGTTCCATGGCCTTCGTGTTCCGCTCGACCGCCACCACCACGGTCTGGCGGGCCGAGCCGTCGCGGGCGCTGGCCACGATCGGCAGAACCTGCCGCTTGTTGGGCATCTCGACCCGCACGCGGAACGTGCCGTCCGACTGAACCTTGACCGGCTCGCCCTGCAGGGTCACGTAGGCGTCGGGCCGCGTCGCGCCGTAGACGATCATCTCGGCGTCGATCTCCAACTGAAAATCGACCGGCAGTTCCTCCCCATCCTCCGCGTCGGCGGCCACGGCCTTGGTGGCCGGCGGTCCCATCGGCCGCCGGAGCCGCTCCTCGAACAACTCCTGCAGTTCCGGGCTGGCGTTCTCGGGCGAGAAACCGCCGCTCATGGCGTAGATCCGCTCGCAATCGCCGACCATGTCGCCCCAATGGGTGTCGAGCGTGTCGCCCTGCGAAGCCGCCGGCGTAGTCACGGCGTTGCTGCGCGCCAGGGCGTGAAACCGGCCGCTCGGGGTGCGATAGCCGATCTCCACGCGGCACCGCAGCGGGTCCCGCACGTCGATGAACCAGTTCTTCACCCCGCCGTGCACGGTGATCTCGCGGATCACCCGCTCCGAGGGCGACGCTTGCACGGCGTTCTCCAGCTGGAGCACGCGCAGCGTCGGCCGGGCGGCGTGCCACTCCTGGCCCAAAGCCGCCTGCGCCCGCGCGATGCTGCGGGGCGTCACTTCCCAAAAGGCGTGCAGCCAGTGCGGCCCGCGGACCATGAGCACCATGCGATCGCGTGCGGCCCGGTTCGCGCGGCCCGGCTCGGGACGGGTGGCGAGGATCTTGGCCCGCTCCAGCCGCGTTCGCGCCTCCGCGATTCGCCGGGCGACCTGCGGATCGACGGCCGGCTCGACGGCGGCCGGGGAGGGCCGGCCGGCAGCGACCCGCTCGCCGCCATCCTCCGGCAGCCCGGTTCGCGCCTTGCGCACGAGCGCCTTGATGAGCTGATCCTTCCGCATGGAATGCCAGCCGGCGACGCCGTGCTGCTTGGCCAGCCTGGCCAGGTCGCGGACGCGTTTGTCCTTCAGGCTCGCCGACGTCATGCGGGCTCGTCCTCTGCGGGGCGGGGAACGAACGTCCCCGTCCGAGAAACCCTACCGACAGACGGGGCGTCAAGCAAATTTCAGGCCGCTCGACGCTCGACGCAAGTCTCGTTGCGACAGCACCTTGCGCAAAATCTGCCAGCCGAAAGGCTGCCTAGGCCAGCCACGTGCCGCGGCGTCGGCCCGGGATCGCCGTCAGTCGCCGCGGAGCTTCAAACCCCGCTCCGACAGTTTCTCGCGCACCTCGTTGAGGCTCGTGACGCCGAAGTTCTTGCACTCCAGCAGATCCTCGGCCGTCCTGCGGATCAGATCCCCGATCGTCGCGATGCCCAGTTTGGTCGTGCACTTGCGGGCCCGCACCGACAGGCTCAGATCGGCGATCGGCAAGGCGTGTACCTCCTGCTCGTCGGCCGTGGCCTCGAGCGGCTGCGCGGCCACCTCCTCGAAGCCCACCGGCTGGGCCAATTGGCCGAGCGTGAGCTGCTTCGACGCCAGCATCTCCTTGATCTCGACGAGGCTCGTCTCGCCGAAGTTCTTGCTCGCCAGAATCTCCTCCTCGGTCGTGCGGGCGAGGTCGCCGAGCGTGAGGATTCCCATCTTCTGCAGGCAGTTGCGGCTTCGCACCGAGAGCTCGAAGTCGCTGACCGGCAGGCCCAGCACCTGATCGAGCCGATCCCGCTGCTTCTGCTCCTGCTCGTCGAGCTGGAGGTCGCCCGAGGCGGACGAGTCACGGAGGAAGAGCCGGGCCCGCGGGTGGTCCGGGTAGGCTTCGAGAATCCGCCGGTAGCACTCCTGCGCCCGGGCGAAGTCGTTGCGATCCTCGAACAGAATGCCGAGGTTCAGCAGGGCGCCGAGCCGCGCGGGGTACCGCTTCAGCGACCGCTCGTAGCAGGTCACCGCCTCGTCGTCGTTGCCGAGCCGGTCGTTGATCAGGCCCATGGCGAACAGCGCGGCGGGATGGCCAGGATCGATGGCCAGGGCCTTCTCGAAGGCGGCCACGATCTCGGCCAGCGGCAGGCCGGTGTCGGCGAGGATGGCGGCCCGTGCTGCCCAGTAATCTGCGGACGACTCTCCCTTGGCCCCCAGCCGCTCCAGTTCCTGGCGGGCGTCTTCGGCGCGGCCCGTCGCCCGCAGCGACTCGGCGATTCCGGCCGTGCACGCCGCGGCGTCGTACCCGGCCTTCTTCGCGGCCTCGAACGCCTCGCGTGCCTTGTCGTGGGCATCGACCGCGGCCTGGGCGAGCGCCTGGTAGAACAGCGCCAAGGCCCCGCCGTCCCCCGCCTTGAGCGTTCCGAGGGCGTCCTGCGACCGGCCGAGCAGGTGCTGGCAGACGCCGAGTTTGACCGAAGCCGCCGGGCTGCGGTCGGCATGCGACTCCAGTTCCTTGACGGCCGCCCGCAACTCCCGGTGGGCCGCCGCGTCTCCGGCCAGGGCATCGACCAGGGCGCGGATCTCCGCCGGGCCGAAGGGGCCGTTGCCGGTGATCATGTCACGAACGTCGAGGCGGGTGGAAGCGATCATGGGCGCGGGTATCTCCTGCGAGACGGATGGATCCGGGAACAGCCAGCGGCGGGAGTCGAACCCGCAACCCCCGCATTACGAATGCGGTGCTCTGCCAATTGAAGCTACGCTGGCGCGGCCTGCGGCGGGCCGGCCCAGGGGCGGCGCGGTCACCGGCAACCGGAACCCCGCACAGTAGCGCACGCACCCCGCGAACGTCAAGTCTGGCCACGATTTCCAGGGGTTTTCGTCCACCGTGGAGCCGGGTACGGCGCCGGCCGCGGCGCCGCAAAATGCGGCGCCGCGCCGCGAAAACGATCGCCCGTGGGGCCTTCACTGCCGCCCCCGCGTGCCGTCTCCGCGACGCCGATGGCCAGGAAAACCGAGGTTTTTGCGGAGCGGCCGGATTCGTTCGCCCGCCGGCCAGTTCGGCACGCGGTGTGCAGCGGTGAGGCATCGTGCCGGCCAGCCGGGCTCGGCACGCCCGCCTCCCGAACTGCCAACACCATTCGAAGGCGGGGCCTGCGACTTGATACCGGGCGCGCGGGCGCCATGCCCCTGACCCCGCCGCCCACGACAGGATGCTCCTGTCGGGTCGTAGGCCCCGCCTTTTTCTTTCCGCCGGCCCCGGGGTTCCGGCCGGGGGAGGTCGCCGCCGCCCCGCAGCCCGGGACCGATCGAATCGGCACCGGTATGATGCCTGCGGCGCAGCCGCTTCCGGCGTGCCGCTTCCCGCGGAGCCACCCCGTGAGCCCTCGCCTGCCCGCCGTCGTCGGCCCCCATCGTTGCGGCCCCGGGATGCCGCTGCTGCTGATCGCCGGACCGTGCGTCATCGAGGCCGAATCGCTGTGCCTCGAGATCGCCGACGTCCTCGCCGAGATCGCCCGGCAGCTGCCGGTGCAGGTCGTCTTCAAGGCCTCGTACGACAAGGCCAATCGGACCAGCGCCGCCGCCTTTCGCGGGCCGGGCATCGACGAGGGCCTGGCCGTGCTCGACCGCGTCCGGGCGGCCACCGGGCTGCCGGTGACCACCGACGTGCACCTCCCCGAGCAGGCGTCCGCGGCGGGGCAGGTGTGCGACATGCTCCAGGTGCCGGCGTTCCTCTGTCGGCAGACCGATCTGCTGCTCGCCGCTGCCGCGACCGGCAAGGCGGTGAACGTGAAGAAGGGGCAGTTCGTCGCGCCGGGCGACATGCGGCACGTCGTCGCCAAGCTCCTCGCGGGAGGATGTCGCGACGTCCTGCTCTGCGAGCGGGGCACGTTCTTCGGCTACGGCCGGCTCGTCAACGACTTCGCCGGCCTGCTGGCCATGCGGGCGCTGGGGGTGCCGGTGATCTTCGACGCCACGCACTCCGTGCAGCAGCCCGCCAGCCTCGGCGAATCGACCGGCGGCGATCGCGGGCTCGTCGAGCCGCTCGCCCGGGCCGCGGCGGCCGTCGGCATCGACGGTCTGTTCTTCGAGACCCATCCCGACCCCGACACGAGCCCCAGCGACGGCCCCACGATGGTGCCGCTCGGCCGGCTGCGCGGCGTCGTGGAGCGGGTGCTGCGGATCCACGAGGCCCGCCTCGCCGGGGAGCCGGCGGTCGCCATGGAGCCGGCATGAGAACCGCTTCGGCAAGCCTGGTGGCGTGTGCCGTCTGCGCGGTCGTCGGCTGTGGTCCCGCCGCGGTCGCCCCGCCCCGCCCTGCCGCCGCCGCGGCCGCCATGACGCCCCAGTTCAGGCGGCAGCTGCTCGACGGCGCCGTATCGGTCCTCGAGCGGCTCGACGAGTTCGACGAGGTCGCGGCCACCGCGCAAGTGTTCGACCGGCTCAACCAGTGGGGTCAGGCTCGGACCGGGGCGTCGAGGCCGTGGCAGGCCGATCCGCTCGTCGCCACGCTGCCGCAACCGCTGCGCCCCTTGGCGGCCGAGGCGACGCTCGCGGCGGCGACGTTCGACGCGGCGGGCGACGTCTCGGCGCTCCGCGACGCCCGCTGGCTGGCGGACATCGCCCGCCAGGTCCGGGGCGGCTTCCCCGCGGACGACGACCTCGCGACCGCCACGGCCCTGTTTCGGTGGACGATCCGCCGGTTGGCCCCGGTCGGCGATCCGCCGATGGTGCCGACCGACTCCAATCCCGGCACTCGCTGGATGCTGCCGGGAGAGATCCTGCTCTCCGGGCGCGGCAGCGCCGCGCAGCGGGCCTGGATCTTCCTCGCCCTGCTGCGGCATGCCGGCCTCGACGGCGTGATGCTCGCCACCGGGGATCCGGCGAGCGGGCCGCCGCGGCCCTGGCTACCGGCGTTGATTTCCGGCGGCGAGGCCTACCTCTTCGACCCGGCCTACGGCATGCCGATCCCCGGGCCGGACGGTGCCGGGGTGGCCACGGCGCGGCAGGCGGCGACGGACGCGGCGCTGCTCGCGGCGATGTCGTTGCCCGACCGCCCCTATCCGGTGCAGGCGGCCGACATGAAGCGGCTCACGGCGCTGGTGGCCGCCGATCCGTGGTCCCTGTCACGACGGATGGCCGACCTGGAGGCGGAACTCGGCGACACCGTCGGCTGGCGGCTCGCAGTCGAGCCCACACCGCTGGCGGAGCGGGCCCGCGCGGCGCTGCCCGGCGCCGTGGCCGCCGGCCTGTGGGAGTTTCCCTGGGAGACGCTGGCCCGCCGTCGCGACGAGGCCGCCACCGCCGCGATGCTCCGCCGCGAACTGGCGCCGCTGGCCGTGTCGTTGGTGGCCGTGGAGGCCGGCAAGCAAGGCCGCCTGCGGCCGGGGGGCGCGCGGCCTCTGCTGGCGGCGCGGATCCGCGAGTTCCGCGGCGACCTCGACGGTCCGGAGGGCGCGAGGGCCGCGTACCTTGCCGCCCGGCCGAGCCGTCAGGCGATCGCGGCGGCAGTGGCCGGCGCCGGCCCGGAGCAGGCGGAGGCCCGGCGCCGGCTCTTCGAGCAGATGAAGGAAGACGCCACCTACTGGCTGGGCATCCTCACGCTGGCCGAGGGGGAGTTCGACGCCGCGGTGGACTACCTGGAGCGGATGACGCTCGGGGTGGCCCCCGACAGCCGCTGGAGCGACGCCGCCCGCCTCAACCTGGCCGACGCCTTCCTCGGGCTGGGCCGCGAGGCCGACGCCTTGAAGCTCCTCCGCGCGGACGCCTCGCCGCAGCGATTCGGGAGTCGCCTGCGGGCCGACCGCCTGGGCCGCGCGGCCCCGCAGGCCGAGGCGCCGGCCGCCGAATGAGCGGCCGCGACTGGATCCCAGGCCCTGAAAAGCCGATTTCTCCAGTGCCGCTGGCCGGTCGCGTTGCCCGCCGACGCGGCAGCGGGTACCTTACAGGGCTTCCCGAAGGAATGAGGATCATGAAAGACGGCATTCACCCGAAGTACGGCGAGACGGTCGTCCGCTGCGGCTGTGGCAACACGTTCTCCACGCGGAGCACCGTGCCCGAGATCAAGGTCGACATCTGCAACGTCTGCCATCCGTTCTTCACCGGCAAGCTCAAGTTCGTCGACACGGCGGGCCGGATCGAGAAGTTCAAGAGCAAGTTCGCGGGTGCCGGCTACGCCAGCCTCAAGAAGAAGAAGGCCGGTGCGGCGGCCGCCGAGTCGCCCGCCTCCTGATTGATGCGCGACCAGCTGGAAGCCAAGCTCGCTCGATTCGAGGAACTGGAGCGGGCGCTGGTCGATCCCCAGGTGCTCGCCGACCAGCAGCGGCTGTCGGCCGCCGCCCGGGAGCACGGCACGCTGGCCAGGCTGGCGACGCGATACCGCCACTTCGTCGGTCTGGAGCGGCAGATCGCCGAACTGCAGGGGCTGCTGGCCGACGGAGACCGCGAACTCCGCGGGCTGGCCGAGGCGGAATTGCCCGACCTCCAGCACCGCCGGGAGCGGGAGTGGGACGAACTCCTCGACCTCTGCTCGGACGACGAGGATGCCGACCGCGCGCGGTGCATCGTGGAGCTGCGGGCGGGCACCGGCGGCGACGAGGCCGCGCTGTTCGTTCGCGATCTCTACGAGATGTACCGGCGCTACGGCGCCGAGCAGGGCTGGACGTTCGAGGTGCTCGACGCGAGCCCCACGGAGCTCGGCGGCTTCAAGGAGCTCGTGCTCGGCGTGGCGGGAGAAGGGGTGTACCGGAAGCTGCAGCACGAGAGCGGAGGCCATCGTGTGCAGCGGGTGCCCGACACCGAGACCAAGGGGCGGATCCACACGTCGGCGGCCACGGTGGCGGTGCTGCCGGAGCCGGAGGACGTGGAGGTGGCGCTGGCTGCCGACGACTACCGCAAGGATCTGTTCTGTGCCAGCGGGCCGGGCGGTCAGCACGTCAACAAGACCGCTTCGGCGGTCCGCCTCACGCACCTGGAGACGGGCATCGTCGTGCAGTGCCAGGACGAGAAGAGCCAGCACAAGAACCTCGCCAAGGCGCTGCGGGTGCTGAAGACGCGGCTCTACGAATACCGACGGCGGATCGAGCACGACCGGCGGGCCGCCGAGCGGAAGACGCTGGTGGGCTCCGGAGACCGCAGCCAGCGGATCCGCACCTACAACTTTCCGCAGAACCGCGTCACCGACCACCGCATCAACGAGAGCTTCACGCTCGATCAGGTGATGGCCGGCCGGCTCGGGCTGGTGATCGGCGCGATCGAGCAGCACGCCCGCCAGGCCCGGAAGGACGCGATGGAGCGATCCGCCAAACCCGCCGGCCAGGCCCCCTGACCGACTTCCGCTCCGCGCCCCAGGAGGGCCGTCGATGACCGCCCCTTCCCAGCCCGAGCCCGCGGACGCCGCCGCGGCGTGGACGGTCGGCCGGCTGCTCGCCTGGACCACCGATTGGCTGGCGGCCCGCGGGGCCGAGTCACCGCGGCTCGACGCCGAGGTGCTGCTGGCCCACGTCCGGGGCTGTCCGCGGATCGCCCTCTACACGGCCTTCGACACGCCCGTCGGCGACGCCGAGCGCGGCCGGTTTCGCGAGCTCGTCAAGCGGCGCGGGGCGGGCGAGCCAGTGGCCTACCTCGTGGGCAACCGCGAGTTCTTCTCGCTGCCCTTCGCGGTGAGCCCGGCGGTGCTCGTGCCGCGGCCGGAGACCGAGGGCCTCGTGGTCCGCGTGCTCGACCTGTGCCGCGCCGCGGCGGCCCCGCGGATCGTGGACGTGGGCACGGGCTCGGGCGCGATCGTCGTGGCCCTGGCCAAGCACCTGCCCCGGGCGGCGTTCGCCGCCACGGACGTCTCGGCGGCGGCGATCGAGGTCGCGCGGGCCAACGCCGTGCGGCACGGCGTCGCCGAGCGGATCGCCTTCGTCCACTGCGACCTGCTTGCCGACCCGGCGGCCGCAGGGCCGTGGGACGTGGTGGTCAGCAACCCGCCCTACGTGCGCGAGGACGAGTTCCCCGGCCTGCCGCGGGACGTTCGCGAGCACGAGCCGCGGGCGGCCCTGGTGGCGGGGCCGACCGGCGTGGAAGTGGTGGAGCGGCTGGCCGACGCGGCGGCGCGAGCGCTGGTGCCGGGGGGCTGGCTGGTGGTGGAAATCGGGCCCGCGGTGGCGGCGGCGGCCGAGGCGGCGCTCGCCGCGGGTGCGGCCCTCGATTCCGGCCCGACGATCAAGGATCTGGCCGGTCTGCCGCGGATCGTGCAGGCCCGGCGGCGCGGCTGACAGCCGCCGGCTCGTCGGCCGCGGCGCCAACCCGGGGCCGCGGGGTTTCTCGACCGTTGCCCCTGGGGGCCGCGGCGCCCGCTTTAAAGGATAGGCGGCGGTGGTGCCGCCGGAACCAGGCGGGCTGCGACGAGGGCGGCTGACATGGGCATGGCGGATCTGGCGGGGCTGCTGGCGGCCTGGCGGCACGGCGGGATCGAGGGGTGCCGGCGCGGCGTGGAGTGGGCGCGGGCCTGGTGGCGGGTCGCCCGCACCCATCTGCGGTCCGATCCGCTCCCCTGTCGCCCGCTCGTGTGGATCGCCGGGCTGCTCGCGGCCGGCTGCGCGATCGTCCGCTTCCTGCCGCCGCTGGCGGGTGGCTGGGCCGTGCCGGGCTGGTGCGGTGCGGTCATCGGGCTCGGGGCCTGGGCCTGGGACGCCCGTCGTGGCCGCACCGTTCGCGCCGCGGTCGGGCTGGGGGCTGCGGTCGTCTGCGTCGGAGCCGCGTGGACCGCCGCCCGGTTCGACCTGTTCGGTGCCGACGACCTGGCCTGGCATCTGGGCGACACGGCCGCGCCGGTCGCCATCGTTGGCGTGGTCGTCGAGTCGCCGCGGGCCCTGCCGCCGCCGGGCGGTGATCCGCGGCGGGCGGCGGCGATCGGCCCGTCCAGCGAGTGCGTGGTGGCCGTCGAGCTGATCCGCGACGGCAGCCGGTGGCTGCGGGCCGGTGGACGGGCCGCCATGGTCATCGACGGGCCGCCGCCCGACCTCCTGCCGGGCACCCGCGTGCGTGTGGTCGGCCGCGGACTGCGGCCCGCCGCGGCTCTCAACCCGGGCGAGTTCGACTTTCGGCTCCGGGCCCGGGCCGACCGCTGCCTGTCGATCGTGCGGGTGCACTCGGCCGCGGCCGTGCGGGTGGTCTCCGCGGCGGCCTGGTGGTGGCCACCGGCGGCGCTCGAGCGACTCCGCCGGCAGGGCGCGACCGCGCTCGGGGTGCACGTGGCCCCGCAGCGGGCGGCGCTGGCGGCGGCTCTCCTCCTGGGCCGACGCGAGGCCCTGCCCCGCGACGAGACCGACGACTTCCTCGCCACCGGCACCGTCCACATCCTCTCGATCTCCGGCCTGCACGTGGGCCTGCTGGCCCTGGCGCTGTTCAAGGCGCTGCGGCTCGCATGCCTGCCGCGGCGGCTCGCGCTGGTGGCGGTGGCGGCGGCGACGGGGGCATACATGCTGGTCGTGCAAGCGGAGACGCCCGTCCTGCGGGCCACGCTGCTGGTATGGCTGGGGTGCGTGGCGGCGGCGGTCGGCCGCCCGAGCGCCGCGGTGAACGGGCTGGCCGTGGCGGCCATCGTCGTGCTCGCCTGGCGGCCGGCGGAGGTGTTCGCCGCGGGCGCGCAGCTCTCGTTTCTGTCCACCGGGGTGCTGGTCGGGGCCGCGCGGCTGCTGCCGGCGCGGCGGACGCCGAGCGATCCGATCGAGCGGCTCATCGACCGCAGCCGGCCGCCCGCCGAGCGGTGCCTGCGGCGGTGCGGCTGGAGCCTGTGGACGATGTTCGCCGCCGGCGCTGCCGTCTGGCTCGTGACGGCGCCGCTGGTGGCCGCGCGGTTCCACGTCGTCAGCCCCGTGGGCCTCGTGCTCAACGTCCTCGTCGCGCCCTTCGTGGCCGCGGCGATGGGTTGCGGATTCGGCTGCCTGCTCGCGGCCCCCTGCTCCGCCTGGCTGGCCGGCTGGTGCGGGGCCGGTTGCGACGTGTCGCTCGCCTGCATCTCCTGGCTCGTGGCCCGCGGCGCGGAGGTTCCCGGCGGGCATGCCTGGGTTGCCGGGCCGTGGGCGTGGTGGGTGGCGGGCTGGTACGCGGTGCTGGCCGCGACCCTGGTCTGCCTGCCGCGTCCGCGGCTGGCGCGGGTCGGAACCTGGGCGACCGTGGCGGCCGGCTGGGCAGCCCTGGGCCTCGGGGGCATGGCCGTGGCACAGGCCGTCGCGGGCGGGCCGCGGGAGATGCGGGTCGTCGTGGCGGCCCTGGGGCACGGCTGCGGGATCGTCGTCCGCTCGCCCACGGGCCGCTGCCTCGTCTACGACGCGGGCCGGCTCGGCGCGCCGGGGGCGGCCCGCCGCGCGATGGCCGCCGTGCTCTGGGACGAGCGGGTGACGCGGATCGACACGCTCGTCGTCTCGCACGCGGATGCCGACCACTTCAACGCCGTGCCCGAACTTCTCGATCGCTTCGCCGTCGGCGAGATCGTGGTCTCGGAGGCGTTCGTCGGCAGCCCGGCCGCCGGCGTCGCCGACCTGCTCGACCGTGCGGCCCGGCGCGGGGTGCCGATCCGCACGGTGCGGGCGGGCGACTCGTTCGCGGTCGACGCCCTGTGCCGCGCCCGTGTGCTGCTCGCCGATGCCGGGCCGGCAGCCGCGGCCGACAACGAGCGCAGCCTGGTGCTGGCCGTCGAATCGGCGGGTCGCCGCGTGCTGCTCACCGGCGACCTGGAGGGCGCCGCGCTGGCCGCCTTCGCGGCCGCGGGGCCCGACTCGTGCGACGTGCTGGTGGCCCCGCATCACGGCTCCCGCACGAGCCTGCCGCCGGCGATCGCCAGCGCCACGCGGCCGGGCTTCGTGCTCGTCAGCGGCCGCGGCGGGCCGGCATGGGACGAGGTGCGGGCGGCCTACGCCGCGGCCGCGGGCGGCGCCCGGGTGCTCAAGACCGGTGGCGAGGGGGCGATCGCCGTGACGTTGACCGCGGCCGCCGTGAACGTGGCCCGCTTCGCCGACGGCCGGTGGCGGCCGCCGCGCCCGTGAGTCACGCGACGCCGCCGGTCTCCCGCCGCCAGCGCCAGGCCGCGGCGGCCAGCAGGGCGAAGTTGAGCAGCAGGAACGCGAAGAACTCGGTCTGCCCGCCCTGGCCGAAGCCGTAGGAATGCAGGCCCGCGCCGAGGAGGAAGTTGACGCCGTACCAGGACATGCCGATCACGGCGGCGCCGATCACGCTGCCGGCCGCCAGGCCGAAGTTGCCGATCCAGCCGGCGAAGCGGCCGTGGAGGATCGCGATGTAGGCCAGGAGCGAGACGAGCGCCCAGACTTCCTTCGGATCCCAGCCCCAGAACCGTCCCCAGGAAACGTCGGCCCACAGGCCGCCGAGGATCGTGCCTGCCGCCAGCAGCAGCACCGCCACCTGCATGGCCTTGTAGGTGAACCCGGCGAGCGCCGCACAGGCCTCCGGCGGCCTTCGTCCGCCCCCCGGCCGCGGCTCGTAGCGGCCGAGCAGGTAGTGGCCGAGCGACAGGCAGCCGAGCCCCCAGGCCAGCGCGCCCGCGGCGTAGCTGGAGACGATCGTGAGCACGTGGATCGTGAGCCAGAAGTTGTCGCGGAGCACCGGCTGGAGCGGGCTGAACTGCTTGCCGGGAATGGGGAAGAACCAGGCGATGAACGTGCCCGCGAAGGCGACGGCCGTGACCACGAGCCCGAACGACCGTCGGGCGTAGGTCTCCGGCAGCATCGCGGCCAGCCGGCCGCCCCGCCAGGAGAGCGGCACCGTCACCAGACCGAGCACCGCCGACAGCACGAGCCGCGGCAGATACCAGGCGGCGGGCGCGAGCATGCCGAGGCCGACGAGCCAGACGACGAGGTTGTTGAGATTCGGGAGCGACCGATCCACGTCGGTCTGGGGCAGAAGGTTGATGATCGTCCGGCCGCCGGCGGCGTACGGCGCCAGCGCCAGCACGCCGACGACGACCGCCGCGAGCGCCAGCCGCGCCGGCAGCAGGGCCCAGGACGCCAGGGTCCAGCCCCCCGCGCCGCCAGGCAGCAGGCTGCGGCGGCGATCGTCGAGCGGCGTCGCCTCCCCCGGCAGCATGCTTCCCACCGGCGCGGGCAGGGCGGTCATCCGCCAGGCGTCACCCAAGCCACCGCGGCAGATGGGCGCCAGCAGGAAGCCGAGGCCGAGGATGGAGAGGAAGAACGGCACGTAGATCACGGTCTCGTACATGTTCGTCACCGGCGCCCAGCCGGTGATCGCCACCCGCTGGGCGAAGGCGAAGGCCGTCCAGCCGATCTCGGCGGCGAGCAGCGTGGCGGCCAGCCAGAACATCGGCCCGCGGGCGCGGCCGAAGGCCAGAGCGAAGGCGAACAGCGCCGCCAGGCTCAGCACCCAGGAGAGCCGGAACGGATCGCCCTCGTTGTAGCGGGTCTCGCGCCGGGTGCTGCCGGGCGGCGGGTAGGCAGTGTGCCGGACGAGGTCGGCGTCGATTCGCTCCACCGGGAGCCGTGCCCGCAGTGGTTCGACCGCGTCGCCGAGCGTGCGCAGGGACGCGGCGAACCGGCCCGCCGCGCCGGCCGCGTCCCGCTCCCGGCCCGCCCCGGCCGGCGCGACGACTGCCGCCGTGAGCGCGGCGAAGGCCGACCGCACGCCCTGCACCGCCGCCGGCGGGTAGTCGGCGAGCAGGGCCTGCGGCGCGTCGAGCAGCGCGGCGAGCCCGATCCACGGCGGGGCGTCGTCGTCGGCGTCGCGCTCGGCCTCGAGGGGTTCCGCGTGCAGCGCGGGCGCGACGAGCAGGCCGCCGCCGTCGTCGTACATCGCCTCCGCCAGCATGCCGACGCGGTCGCCGAGTCGGGCCACGGCCCGCGCGGTGCCGGCGTCGAGCCCGGGGGCCGAGGCCAACCGGTCGAGGGCGGCGCGGATCTCGGGAATCGCCGCGGCGGCGTCGGCCGTGTCGAACCGCGTCGATTCACCGACCGCCGCGGCGAGGGCGAGCAGCGCGTCGTCGACGGACTGGGCGGCGGCGGACGTCGCGCCCGCGCCGGCGGTGGCGATCCGGCCGCGGAGCGACCGCCACGCCCCGGCAGTCTTCTCGAACAGCCGCACGAACCGCGTGCGGCCCATGTCGGCGGTCTCCGCGCGGAAGGTCAGCCGCCGCCAGGCCACGAACGCCCGCCACACCTGCTCCACCTTGGCGTCGGCCCCCTCGAGGCGGAACTGGCCTCCCGTCGCGGCCGCCTGGCGGCGCCGCTCGTCGATCGCCATCAGCCGGGCCCGCAGTTTCTCACAGCCCTCCACGTCGGTCGGCGCGGCATGCTTGAGCCGCTCGCGGCCCGTGGCCGTGACGGTGAACAGCGGCAGGCCGAGCAGCTCGCGCACCTCCTCGTGCTCCGCGATCAGGAACGGGATCTCCTCCCAGGCCGCGGGCCGCGCGAGCCAGTCGAGCAGCAGTTCGTCGGCCTGCCAGCGGACGACCGCGCCGCCCGGCCCGGTCGCGAGCTTCGGGGCCTGGGCGTGGCAGATCGTCTCGGCCATGCGGCGGGCGAAGGTGTCGAGCGGCATGATCCGTCCGTCCTCGAGAACGGGGATCTCCCGCCACTCCCGCAGGGCCGGCGACAGCCCGGGCAGCGGCGCCGCGGCGCGGTCGGCAGGCGTCGCGGCGTGGCCGGAGGCGGCGGCGAGCGCCAGCAGGCCCGCGAACAGCCGGGCCGCCGCGGGATGCGGCGACCGCCGGCCGCGACCGCCGCCAGCCGGCGGTCCGGCCGGCCGCGCGGCACCGGGCCGGCGACCAGTGTTCTTCGGGCCGGCGATCATGGGAGGCATCGACGTGGTTCCTTCTGCGGGTGGAATCGCGGACCGTGGATCAGTGCCGTCGCGGACCGAAGAAATAGGCCTTCATGTAGAACATCGTGAAGATGCCGATGACGATCAGGCCGCTGCCGGCGTATTTGACGCCGCGGCCGGGGTCGTAATTGACGGTCAGCACCGACGCCTCCAGCCGCGCCGGCTTCGCGGACGTCCCCTGCGTGAACCGCTCGTAGAGGTCGTCGCCCGGGAGCCAAGGCCCCATGAAGCTCTCCTGGAAGAGCCGATAGGAGCGGCCCGTCCGCGGATCGGAGAAGTCCACCGGGGCGTTCATCGTGATCGTCACCGGATCGTCGACCAGGGGGCGGCCCTCCTTGGAGAAGAACTCGACGACGCTCGAGAAGTGCGACGCCTGGCTGGTGCCCGGATCGAGCCGGCGCTCGAAGTTGTCGAGCCGCACGTCGAAGCCCACGTCCACCGCGTCGGGCTGGAACGTGATCGCCGCCGAGCGGGTCGGCGACTCCACCACCCGCCGCTCCGCAGGGCCGGGCGGCTCCTCGATCGGCTGGATCGGCATGCCGGCGAGCCAGAACTCCTCCGCCCGGCCGTCCACGGTGAGCCGCACTTTCGCGGCTCGGCGCTTGGCGGACGGGGCCTTGGCCTTGTCGAAGGGCACCGGCAGCGTGGCGATTTCCAGGGCGTCGGCCGGCAGGAAACGATCCACGCGCAACTCCAGTTTCGCCCGCGGCATCTCGAAGGCCGGCACCGGTCGCCCGTCGAGCGGCAGCGCGGCCGCTACGGCCGTCGGCGCCTGCCAGCGCCTGTAGAGCAGCGAGAAACCGGCCGGCGTCCGCTCGGCCGCGATCGCCGCCGGCAGGCCCTTGGCCTGGATCACGTCGATTCGGCTGCGGCCCTTGCCCTGCATCCGCTCCGCTGCGTCGGCGACCTGGCGCTCGACCCACAGCGTGCCATAGACGCCGACCCGCGGCGCGTGGATCGTGACCTCGGGCAGGTCGGCGAGCACGACCATCTCCTCGGCCTGTCCCTCCCGGCCGCGACGGACGCGGATCCGCGCCCCGGAGAGCCGCGGCTCGTAGTCGTGCACCTCGACGAACAGCGGTGCGTCGCCGGCCTCGCCGGCGGGTGCGAAGGCCTCCTTGCCGAGCACGTCGTCCACGAGCATGCGGTGCGGCTTCCCGTCGCACACGAGCACCAACTGCCCCTTTTCGCCGTAGCCCAGCGCCGGATCGGGAACGCCGGCCAGGAACGCCTCGGCCTCCGCCGTGGAAGCGGTCTTCCAGAACACCACCGTCCCTCCGCCCGCCTGCTGGCGGTGCCGGACCTCGGCGGCCCGCAGCGGGTCGGGCTGCCAGGCGAGATCGACGGGGATCCACATGCTCCCGGATGGCGCGGCGGCGAACGCGTCGCTGCCCAGTCGCAGCCTCACGCCCGGCGCCAGGGCGGCCGTCGAGTCGGCGAGGAAGTCGAGCACCTCCAGCCGCACGCCGTCGGCGTCGTGGATCGGGCCGGTGTCCCGCGGGGCGAGACCCCAGGGAAACCAGCTCCGCGTCGTGCCGTATTCCGACCAGTTGAAGGGGCCGGAGCGGAACGGGATCGGGCCGATCACCTCCCGGCCGCCTCCCGCCCGCGGCTCCAATTCGATGCGGAAGTGGTGGGAGTCCTCGTAGGCCCGGCTGCCCCGCTCCCCTTCCAGCAGCGGGATCTGGGCGTCGATGCCGCCGCGTTGCGACATCAGGCAGCCGGCGAGCAGGACCAGCAGCCCCACGTGCGTGATCACGAACCCGGTCTGGTGCCGCTTCCAGGGGAAGCGAATGGCCGCGGCGCAGAAGATGCTGACGGCGAGCAGGGCGTTGAGCAGGGTGAACCACCAGGTGTTCCAGACGCCGAACTTCACCGCCTCCGTGCCGAAGCCGCTCTCCACGAACGTGCCCAGGCCGAGCACCACCGCCAGCAGGGCGATGAGAACCACCGCGAACTGCAGCGACGCGCAAAACTCGTAGCCGCCGAGCAGGGCCCGGACGGCGGCGGGCTGTTCGGGAGATGCGAGCCGGCGGCGGGCCATGGGCGGGAGCGTGGGCGGCGAGGCCGGCGAATCTCGGGCGGCCGGCCCCGTTCAATGGTAGCAGGCCGCGGCGATCGGGCCGCCGCCGGACGGGAAAACTACCGCCAGCCGAAGGTCTCGGCCATCGCGTTGAGCAGCGGGTTGGACAACGAAGGGCCTTCGGGCGAGCCGATCGTCCGCACCAGGTCGTAGAGCACGAAGCCGCCGAACAACAGCATCAGGGAGCAGCACACGAGGCCCGCGATCTGCAGCGGGCTGAAGGGCGTCTCCAGGGCGTATTCGCCGACCTCCCCCCCGAGGAGCACGGAGGCGCTGTCGCTCACTGATTCGTCGGAGAGGATCGACCCCTCGCCCTCGATGGCGGCGCCGAAGAAGCTGGAGTCACCGGTCTCCTCGGTGGCGATGACCACCGAGGCGCTCTCGTCGTCCGTCGTGTCGCTCCCCAGCTGGAACTCGTCGCCCCCGAGGAAGGATCCCTGGGCGACGATCGATGCGGACGACGCGTTGACGGCCGAGGCCCCGCCGACGTCGATCCCCGAGAGCTGCACGTCGGCATCCTCGAGCGACAGCCCGCTGTCGAGGGCGCCCGACAACGCGGCCCCGGTTCCCGACGCGGCCGACAGCCCGGCGATTGAGCCCGGACCACCCGCGGCCGGGCCCGAGTTTCCGAGGCCGATCGCCAGATCGCTGCCGGCCCCCAGGCCAGTCACCGAGCCGCCGCGGGCGATTCCGGGCGACGACGCGCCGATGATCGACTCCAGTGCCAGGTCGTCGTCGAGCGCCCCGGCGAGGGATCCGGCGGCCACGTCGCCGGTCAGGCCGGAGGCCGCGGGCTGCCCGCCCGGGCCGCGGACGATCGTCTGCGAGGCGCCCGGCGCCCGCGACTGGTCCGCGGAGAAGATCGACTCGGTGCCGTCGAGCGGGTCGCCGATCGACAGCTCCTCGGCGGCGGCCGGCAGGTCGAGGTCGAGGGCCAAGTCGTCCGCCTGCGACTCGTCGCCCATGTCGCGGGCCACACGCTCGATGTCGTCGGCCTTGAACTTGACGGCGGCGCCATCGCGCATGGGGAACAGCTTCTTCCTGTCGACGAGGCGATTCACCTCGTCGACGCTGACCCCGAGCTGGCGGGCGGCTTCTTCGAGCGACAGGAATCTTCCGGCCATCATCAGGGCGTCCCCCGGTTCACCACGGCCCGTCGTCTGGAAATCGTCAGGGGCCGTCCCTGCATTCTACGTGTAGTCGGCCCGGAACGTGCGACCGGCGCCACCGGCACGGCCGCCCAGGGTGGTGGGGCGGTTCCGGCGGCGGCCCGGCCACCTCGGCGCGGGGGTTACCGGCCGGGGGCGACTTCCAGCATCTTGCGGATGTCGGCCGGCTTGGGGGCCTGGGCGTTGAAGTCGCCGACCATGAGGTCGTAGCTGATGTCGCGGGTGCTTTTGAGGGCCAGTGTGCCCGCGGCGGCGTCGACGTGGTAGACGGCCGCGTTCTTGAGGTGCGGGTCGATCACGATCAGCAGGCGGCGCTGATCGTCGAGCGGTCCGGCCGAGATCCAGAGCCCGTTGCCGGCATGCGGGTCCGCCGCCGCCGGCCGTTGGGCCGCGGTCTCGCGGCCGACGGCGGCGATCCACGCGGCCGCGAGGCCGACGACCGCCGCGAGGCCGAATCCGCGGCGGATCGCGGACCACGAGCAGGGCATGGGGTGAACTCCGGGAGCGGAACCGGCGGGAATGGAGTCGGACGGTAGGCCGACCACCGCCCTACGGCAAGACCGCCGCGGGCTTGCCCAGCCTGCCCGGCCTCGCGCAGCCGCGGCCTGGAACCGATGTTTCCCAGTGCCGGATGTTTGGATTCAATCGGCTGCGCAAGGCGTACCGATAACGACGCTGGATCGCCCCAGGGCCGCGGTGTTCGCGGCGGTGGCGGCCAGCGTTTCCGGAGGTGCACGGTGTCGAAGGTCAACGCCCTGTCCGCGATCCTGCTCCGCTCCCCGCTGCTCTGGGGCGGCGCGCTGGCCTTCTGCTTCTTCGCGCTGATCCACGGCGGCGTGATCACCGACGCGAACGTCGTTCGCTACCTGGCCGGGCACTGGGTCGAGTATGTCGAGACGGCGATGTTTTGCGTGGGGCTCGCGGCGTTGGCCATCAAGGCCGCCGACGTGGCCAGGCAGATGCGTCGCGTCCATGGCGAATGCCCGCTGCCCGAGGTTCCCACCGGCGGCCAGGATCCGGCCGAGGCGGCCGCGCTCGTGGCGGCCCTGCCCGACGGCGAGGCGGGCGGCGACCACCTCGTCCGTCGCCTGCGGGAGGCGCTCGATCTCGTCGTCCGCACCGGATCGGCCGACGGCCTGGAGGACCACGTCAAATACCTCTCCGACCTCGACGCCGCCCGCGCGGCGCAGGGCTACGGCCTGGTGCGGTTCGTGATTTGGGCGATCCCCATCATGGGCTTCCTGGGGACGGTGATCGGCATCACCGTCGCGATCGCGAGCCTCTCCCCCACGCAACTGGAGAACATCTCCGGCGTCGTGGCCGGGCTGGGCACGGCGTTCGACACCACGGCCACCGCCCTGGCACTGTCGATGGTGCTGATGTTCCTGCAGTTCGTGATCGACCGGTCCGAGTCGCAGCTGCTGGCCGCGGTGGACGAGCGGGCCTGGGCGGCCCTGGCCGGGCGATTCCAGTCGCTCTCCGGTGACGAGGGCACGGCGCTGGCGGTGGCCCGGCTCGGCGAGACGCTCGGCCGGGGCTCCGCGCGGCTGCTCGAGGCCCAGGAACAGGCTTGGCAATCGCTGGAGCGGACGGCCGCCACGGGCGTCCGGCAACTGCTCGACGAGGCCGGGGACCGGATCCACACGGCGCTCGCCCGGTCGCTCGACCACAGCCTGGAGCGCTGGGCCGAGTCGCTCGGTCGCGTGCACGACGAGCATGCCGCCCGCCGCGAGGCCCGCTGGACCGAGGCGGCGGAGTCGCTCGCCGGCGCGGTCCGCGGCCTGGAGCGGCACCAGGACGCGCTCGCCGGCCAGACGGCGCTGCTCGGCGAGGTCGTCGGAGCCACCCGCGACATCGCGTCGCTGGAGCGGGCGCTCGACGCCAACCTGGCGACGCTCTCCACGGCCGGCCGTTTCGAGGAGACGCTCGCGACGCTCGCCGCGGCGGTCCAGCTGCTCGCGTCCCGCGGCTCCTCCGAGCACCGCACCGTCGATCTCCAGTCGGCCCGCCGCGTCGGAAGGGCCGCATGAGCCGTGCCCGCCCCGCATCCGGGGCCTCGATCTCGCTGTTTCCGTTCCTGGCCGTGCTCCTCTGCACGATGGGGGCGCTGCTCGTCCTGCTCGTGCTCTTCAGCCGCTCGGCGCGGGAGCAGGAGCGGGCCGCAGCCGAGGCGGCGCTGCGGCAGCAGGAAGACGACCTCCGGCTCGCGCAGGACGAGCTCGCCTGGCGGCTGCGCCAGCTCAGGGAGATCCGCGAGCGGACGCTGGCCGACCTGTCGCGGGCGCGGATGCAGCTCGCCGGCGTCGAGGACGACAACCGCAAGCTGGCCGACGAGCTCGAGCGGCTGGAGCGGATGGCCGCCGCCCTCGCGGAGGACGCCCGGCCGCGGCCGGAGGACGCCGCGGCGCTGGCCGACCTCGAGCGCCGACTCGAACGGGCGCGGGAGGCGGTCGAGGAGGCCAAGCGGCAGCAGGCGGCGAAGCCGCCGGCCTACGCGGTCGTGCCGTACGAGGGGGCCAGCGGCACGCACCGCCGCCCCCTGTACATCGAGTGCTGCATCGACGGCGTGTTCCTCCAGCCGGAGGGCATCCGGCTCGGGCCGGCTGATTTCGAGGGCCCGCCCGGCCCGGGCAACCCGCTCGCCAGCGCGCTGCGGGCCGCCCGGGAGCACATCGCCACCGGGCCGCGGGAGTCGGGCGAACCGACGGCCCAGCCCTATCCGCTCCTGCTCGTCCGCCCGTCGGGCGTGATGGCCTACTACGCGGCCCGCGAGGCGATCCAGTCGTGGGGCAGCGAGTTCGGCTACCAGTTCGTGGACGAGGATTGGACGCTCGACTATCCGCCCCGCGATCCGGCGCTCGCCGACGCCGAGATGCGGGCCGTGGAGGAGTCCCGGCGCCGCATGGCCTGGCTGGGCGAGGTGCGAAAGTCGCGGCCGGCGCCGCCGGTGCAGCATTTTCGAGCCGCGACCACGCGGGGCGGCGTGGTGGCCGAGGGTGGGCCGAGTGTGCTCGGCGACCAGTCGCGGTTCGATTGGACGGAAGAGCAGGCGGCGGGCCGGCGCGGTCGCGGTTTCGTCGCCGGCAACGCCGCTGCGAGCCAGGACCGAGACGGGCTGCCGGGCGGCGACGGCTCGGGCGGAGACGCGATCCTCGGCCGCGGGGCCGCCGGCCGCGGTTTCGGTGCGGGCGGGGATGCGGCCGGCGTGGGCGGACCTCAGGCCGGCAGCGGCCCGGGCGGCCCCGATGCGGGGCGATCCGCCGGCGGCGGATCGGGGCCGGGCGATGCCATCCTCGGCGACCGCTACGCGGGTCCCTCGAAGTTCTACGCCACGCAACGCGACGCGGCGGCCGGATCGACCGCGGCCGGCGACGGCCCGACGGCCGGCAGCGCGACGAGCGGCGGACAGACGAGCGGTGGGCAGGCAAACGGCGGACAGACCAGCGGCGGACAGATGACGGGCGGCGCGGGATCGACTCCGGGAGGCTCCGGCGCCGCGGGTGGGATGGCATCGGCCGGCGGCCAACCGGCCGGCGCCGGCGGCAGCCTCGGCGGGCCCTCCATGCCGGGCCTCGCCCAGCCGGGCGGCGCCGCCGGCGGCATGCTCGAAGGCGCGAGCGAGGCCCCCGGCTCGGCGTCGCTGGCCGGCAAGCGGGGCAGCAACTGGGCGAGTCTCGCGACCCGCGACCGGCCGATTCCGCTCCGCCGCCCGATCCGGCTGGAGTGCGCGGCCCACGAGTTCCGCATCCTCGACGACGGCGGCGGCCGCGTGGAGACCCGGATTCCCATCGGCGGGACGACGGCCGACTCCATCGATCCGCTCGTGGCCGCCGTGCATGCCAAGGTGGGCCGCTGGGGAATCGCCGGCGACCGGATGTACTGGAAGCCGGAACTCGTCCTCTCGGCGACCGCCGACGGCCGCTCGCGGCGCGAGGAACTGGAACGGTTGCTCGCCGACAGCGGCCTGGAGACGCGGCCCGCCGCGAGCCAAGACGGCGTGCGGCCGCTGCCCCCCGTCGATCGCACCGGATCGCTGCCGTCGAAGCGTTGATCGCATGCCGAGGATCCGCCCATGCCCCGCCGCAAGCCGTTAGAAATCAGCGACGCCGGACAGGACTCGTTCCTCGACGTCGTCACGAACATCGTCGGGATCCTCATCATCCTCGTGATGGTGATCGGGGGTCGCGTGCAGCGGATCGTGCTCTCGGCGACGCAGGCCGCGCCCGAGGCCGCGGCCCTGGAGACCGCGGTCGCCGACCTCGAGGAGACGCTGGCCTCGACCGAGAGCGAGATCGACGAGCTCGAGTCCCAGAAGCGGACGGTGGCCACCGCCGCCGCCTTCGCCGCCGACGCCCGGCTGCAAATGGCCACGGCCGTCTCCGCCGCGAACGCCGGTCTCGATCGTTGGAAGCAGGCGAGCGACGCCGCGCGGGTGGCCGCGGCCGAGTCCGCCGTGCGGCGTCGGACGCTGGAGGAGGAGATCCGCGGCTACGCGCTCCAGGCCGAGGGCCTGGCCCACGCGGCCGCCACGACCAAGGAGGTGCTCGCCTACCCCACGCCCATCGGCCGCACGGTGAACGGCGAGGAGATCCACTTCCGGCTGGCGGCGGGGCGGATCGCCTACATCCCGCTCGAGGAGCTGTTCGAGCTCGCCAAGAACCGCACCCAGCGGCAGGGCGGTTCGATCGCCCAGCTCGCCAACCGCATCGAGACCGTGGGGCCCGAGCAGGGGTTCGCTCTCGACTACGTCATCGAGGCGAAGATCGATCAGGCCCGCGGCCAGGTGTTGATCCGTTCCCGCGAATGGGTCGTGCGACCGCAGCAGCCGGCGCTCGGCGAGACGGCCGACGAGGCGCTGGCCGCGACGTCGCGGTTCCGTCGCGCGGTCTCCGGCGCGAAGCCGGAGACGACCGTCACGCTGTGGTGCTACCCCGACAGTTTTCCCGAGTACCGCCGGATTCGCGAGGAGCTGCACCGGCTCGGGATCCCGTCGGCCGGCCGGCCGATGCCCGACGGCGCTCCGATCGGCGGCTCGACCGAGGGGAGCAAGAGCGTCGTGCAGTGAGTGCGGCGGCCCTCAGCGGGCCGCGGCCTCGGCCCAGGCCGACACGGGCACGCAGCTGCAGAACAGGTTGCGATCGCCGTGGACGTTGTCCACGCGGCCCACCGGCGGCCAATACTTCGTCCGCCGCAGCGCCGCTATCGGGAAGGCCGCTGTCTCGCGGGAATAGGGGTGCCCCCAGGCCGTCGCCGCGACGGTGGCCGCCGTGTGCGGGGCGTTCTTCAGCGGGTTGTCGTCCTCTGGCCACTCGCCGGCCTCGATGCGGGCGATCTCGCCGCGGATGGCGATCATCGCCGCGACGAACCGGTCGAGCTCGGCGAGCGGCTCGCTCTCCGTCGGCTCCACCATGAGCGTGCCCGGCACGGGGAAGCTCAAGGTCGGCGCGTGGAAGCCGTAGTCGATGAGCCGCTTGGCCACGTCCTCGGCCGTCACCCCGCTCGTCTCCTTGAGCGGCCGCAGGTCGAGGATGCACTCGTGGGCCACGCGGCCGTTCGGGCCGCAGTAGAGCGTGGGGAAGTGGCCGCGGAGTCGAACGCTGACGTAGTTGGCCGCCAGGATCGCGGCCTCGGTGGCATGCCGCAGCCCCTCGGCACCCATCATCCGGCAATACATCCAGCTGATCGGCAGCACCGCGGCGTTGCCGAGCGGCGCGGCCGACACCGCGCCCACGGCGGCCGGCGGCAGGCCGCCCGTCACGTGGCCCGGCAGGAAGGGGACGAGATCCTCGACGACGCATACCGGGCCCACGCCCGGCCCGCCCCCGCCGTGCGGGATGCAGAACGTCTTGTGGAGGTTCAGGTGGCTGACGTCGCCGCCGAACCGGCCGGGCGCCGCCAGGCCCACCAGGGCGTTCATGTTCGCGCCGTCCACGTACACCC
>JBIPLS010000169.1:0-6804 GCA_044368305.1 Pirellulales bacterium | reverse complement strand
AGCGCCGGCAGGAGCCAGCGGCGGACGTCGCGGAAGGCGGCCGGCCGCGGCGACCTCCAGACGTCGGAGAGATCGACCCGCTGGACGCCGCCCGAGCGGCCGCTCACCGCCAGCAGCTCCTCCACGCGGCCGCGGTCGAAGGCCCACTCGGGATTGGCAGCCACGTTCAGCGGCCCGACCGCCAGCGCGTCGTCGCCGACCCGCACCGCCCCGCGGACGTACTCCACATCGGCCGCGTCGAGTGTCGCCGAGAAATGACCGGGCGCGAGCCGCTCCCAGGGGATCGTCGTCGCCGTTCCCCCCGCGCCGCGGGACACCATCAGCTCGGGCGGGTCGGTCGCCACGCGGGCGGCCCACGAGTCGTCGTAGAGGAGATCCATTCGCACCCGCGTCCCGTCCACGCGGGCCTGCATGCCCAGGCCCGGCGGCAGCGGCGGGCCGACGAGCCAGCGGGCCAGGCTCTGGGCCATGCCCCCGTAGCCGTCCCAGTCGCGGGTCAGCGCGGAGAACTCGCCCCCCAGCGGGAACGTCACCGTCGCCACCCGCCCGGCGCCCCGCCGCCAGAAGGCGACCAGCGGCGCGGCGTACTCGTCGCCCGTGATCGCGGCCTGCGAGGCCTTGGGCCGGAGGTACGTGAGGTTGTAGCCGTCCACCTGCGGCAGCCAGTCGATCGGGGCGGCGGCGATCTCCGCCCAGCCGGGCGTCCCCTTCACGGCCACCGGTTCGTCGATGAAGGCGGAGCGGGCGATCGTCGCCGTCTCCATCTCGAACAGCGCGGGCAGCTCCTTCGCGTCGGCGTTGAAGAAGATCCGCCCCTTGCCCCGCTTGGCGATGTCCTTGAGGAACTCGGCGTCCACGTCGGTGTCGGCCCCCATGCCGATCACGCTCACCGAGCAATTTTCCTTCACCATCTCGGCGAGCAGGTTCTCGTAGTCGCCCGGCTCCTCGGCGTCGGCCGCGTCGGCGAAGAGGATCACGTGCCGCTGGCCGACCTCCGTCTTCTTCAGCATTTCCCAGGCCTTGGCCAGGCCCGTGTAGCAGAAGATGCCCCCGCCCTCGCTGGCCACGCGGCGGGCCGCGTCCACGAGCCGGGCCCGATTGGGGCCGACGGGGACGGGCGCCTCGGAGAGCGGATGGGCCGCGCTGTCGGTCGGGATGAGCACGACCATGTCGTTGTCGCCGAGCAGCTCGATCGACCGCGCCGCCCCCTCGTCGGCCAGCGCCATCTTCGTCTCGTTCGTGCCGGGCGCCGTCGCCGCCATGCTTCCCGAGCGGTCCATGACGATCGCCATCGCCACGGCCAGCTTGCGGTGCTCCTGCTTGAGTTCCATGCTCACCGGCAGCAGCTGGTCGATCGCCGAGCGGAACCAGCCGCCGGCCGCGAAGGAGAACTTGCCCCCGACCATCGCCAGCCCGCCGCCCTGGGCGGTGACGAAGAAGTCGAGCCCCTTCACGAAGCCGGGGTCGAGCTTGTAGGCCGGGACGTTGTCGAGGATCACCGCCTCCGCCCCGGACAGCACGCCCACGTGCGCGGCGGCGAGATCGTCGATCACCTGCACCTCCAGCCCCTGGGCGGCGAGCGCCGCGGCCAGCGGCGGGTCGGTGGAGGACGTGACGAGCACGACCCGGCCGCCCCCCTGCACCTCCACCCACTGCTCGGCCACGTCGTTGCCCGCGATCGGGTCGCCGTCGGGCAGGATCCGCACGACGTAGCGATGGGCCCCCGGCGTCGCCAGCCGGTCGGTGAACCGCACGCGGCCCACCCCGTCCCGCACTTCCACCTCCCGCTTCCCGATCGGCCGGCCGTCGCGGAGGATTTCGAGCGGCACCGTGGCGGAGCGGCCGCCGCGGACCACGACGTCGGCCAGCAGCCCCTCGCGGGCCTGCACCCGCCGGGGCACGCGGAAGGCGGCCACCGAGAAGTCGTCCAGCTCGCGGCCCGGCGGCAGCCGCAGATCGAGGGCCACGCCCTTGTCGAGCAGCTTGTCGGCCAGCCGGTCGAGCGGCTCGGTGGAATAGCCGTCCGTGATCGCCAGGATCCGCGCCGCACGGTCGGCCGGCATCTGGCCGAGGGCGTAGGAGACGGCGGACGCCAGCCGCGTCGCCGTCCGCTTGCCGGCGTATTCGGTGGCGGATGGGCCGCTCCGCAGCAGCGCGCCGCGGGTCACGGCCTCGTCGGCGAAATCGACGTGGACGATCCGGTCGTCCACACCCCGCGACTTCTCCAGGATCGTCTCCATCTCCGCCAGCCGCGGCGCCAGGTCCTCCCAGTTGGAATCGGACTGGTCCACGAGCACCCACAGGTCGAGCCCGTCGCCCTGCCGCCGCACCCGCGGCTCGGCGAGGAGGAGCACGGCCAGCAGCAGGCAGGCGGCCCGCAGCGGCCGCTCCAGATGCAGGCCGCGCCAGAACCAGCCGGCGATGGCCACCGTCGGCAGGAGCAGAAACCAGTGGGGGGCGGCGAACTCGATCATGGCTCGACTCCTTCTCTCCGGCGGCCTCGGCCCTTCCATCCCCAGGCGACGAGCAGCGCGACGATCGCGATGCCCAGCCAGAGCGGGGCCCACGGATCGGCGACCGACTGCTTGATCGCCTGCTGCATGCGGATCGCTTCGAGTGTGTCCACCGCCGCGGCGGCGCGGAAGTCGCCCTCCCGCGCGTCGGCGAACTGGGCGGCGCCGCTCACCAGCCGGATCGGCGGGTCGGCCCCGGCCGCGGACTCGGCGGACACCGCGAAAAACGCCGGCTCGCGGGCCGTGCGGCCGCGATAGGGCCGCGACTCGGCCGTCCCTCCCGCGAGCGGCTCCACGGACAGCACGACCCGGCCGGACGGCAGATCGCGGACCGCGTCGGGCAGGTCGAGCGCCTGGCCGGTCTCGAAGTTGTCGGCCCAGGGGCGGGTGATCCGCGTCCGGATCCGATCCACGAAGCGCTGCACGAGCACCACCACCGCCGGCGTGCGGGCGGCCGTCGAGGCCGCCACGTCGAAGTTGAGCACGAGGCAGCGCACGGTGCGGCCGCCGGGCCGCGCGGTGTTGCGGACGAAGGCAAGCGGCCGCCCCCCCTTCCAAAGCAGCGGCTCGTCGGTGGCGGCAAGCCGCAGGTCTCCGGCGGCGCCCGACAGCAGCCCGCCCCAGCCGAGATCGCGGGTGAGCGGCGCGTCCTCGGCGGCCACCCAGGCGGGGTCGAAGGCCGGGGGCTTGCCGGGCTTCGCATCCGTGCCGCCCGCGGGGGCCGCTTCGTCTCCGGCGGCCGCGTCGGGGAGGTCGCCCACGGCCACCCGGATGCCGTCGATCGTGGCCTCGGGATCGTCGCGGCCGACGACGAGATCCGCCGCCGCCGGATCGGCGACGATCTCCACGCCGGCGGCCGCCCGCACCATCCGCCCCAGCAGCTCGCCGGTCGGCCCGCCGATCGTCACGGCCACCTTCACCGTCCGCGGCACCGGCCGGACGAGCGGCAGGGTGTCGTCGAAGCCGAAGCGGTCGCTCGCCAGCCCGAGCACGAGCCGCTCGGCGACGGCGGGCCAGGGCCCCCGCAGCGTGCGGCTCTGCCCCGGCTCGAGACGCACGACCTGCGGCGGCCCGACCGCCGCCGGCTCGCCGCCGGCCGTCGCGGTCCGGGCCACCAGCTCGCGGCTCTGCGGCGCGGCGCCGTGATTCGTGACGAGCGCCCGCCATTCCCCGCCCGCGACGTCGCCGCCGGAGAAGCCGACGTTGTCGATGGCCGCGCCGGCCGAGAGCAGGCCCGTGCCCCCGGGCACCTCGGTCGGCCGGTCGGTGACGAGGATCACGGCCCCGGCGCCGGGGGGCACGAGCGTGGCGGCGACGGCCAGCGACTCCGCGAAGTCGTGCGTGCCGAGCGTAGGCCGCCAGCGGTCGGCGGCCGCGAGCAACTCCGCGAGTTTTCCCCCCGCGTAGAGCGGCGGCCGGCCGGGCCCGGTCTCGAGCAGATGCCAGTCGGTGCGGCCGGCGACGGCATCCCAGGCCGCCAGTCGCCGGGCGAGCAGGTCGAGCGTCTCCTGCCTGGCGGCCTGCATCGAGGCCGAGCTGTCGAGCACCACGGCCACGGTCTGCCGCGAGTTTCGCTCGATCCAGCGCGGATCGGCCAGGAGCCAGGCCAGCGCCGCGGCCGCGAGCATTTGCATCCAGAAGGGGAGCGAGTTCCTGAACTTCTCCAGGCGGATCCCGCCGGAGGGCAGGGGCGCCGCCCGCTCGAGCAGAAAGAGGGTGCTCGCCCGCACGCGGCGCGAACGCTCCTGGAGGAAGTGAATCGCCACGATCGCCGGCAGCGCCGCCAGCGCGAGCAGGCCCCAGGGATTCGCGAAGAACATGCCGGTCATCACACCCTCACCCCATGTCGATCACGCCGGCCTGCACGGCCTCGCCGCGGAGCGCGGCGAGCAGGTCGCCGGCGTCGCCCACACGGGCGAAGCCCAGGCCGCGGCGGGCACAGGCCTCGCGCCAGGCGGCGAAGTGTCGGCCGTAGGCCAGGCGATAGCGTTCGAGCATGGCGGCATCGACCCGCTGCCGCGAGCGGTCGGCCCGCTCCGCGTCCTCGAAGTCGATGTTGCCGTCCCAGTCGGGGCCCTGCTCGCGCGCCGCGAACGGCGCGAGCACGATGCCGCGGCTGCGGGCCGCGCCGAGCCGGGCGGCGGCCCGGTCGGGCGGCGACTCGTCGAGCAGGTCGCTGACCAGCACACGGAGCGACCCGGCGCGGAGCGGCACCCGGTCGAGCTGGTCGGCGAGCCCGGCCGGCGCGGCGACCGGAGCGGATCGTCCCGCGGCGGCGGCCGCGGCCGCCGCCGGCCAGCCGTCGGCCAGGGCCCGCTCCACGGGCAGTTCCTCGGGAAGATCGCCCGTCGCCCGACCGAGGACGAAGAGCTTCACGTGGCCGCCGAGCCGCAGGCCGCTCTCCAGGCAGAAGTAGAACAGCTCCCAGACACGGGCCGCCTTGGAGGCATCGAGGAACATCGAGCCGCTGGCGTCGTAGACGAGGTCGATCCGCGGCGTCACCTCCTCGCGGTAGAGCTTGAGCGAGTAGTGGCCGGTGCGGGCGTAGGCCTGCCAGTTGATGTGCCGCGGGTCGTCGCCGGGCACGTATTGCCGATGGTCCTGGAAGTCGATCGAGCTGCCGGTGCCGCGGCCGAGGACGTTCCCTGCGGTGCCGGACCACTGGCCGCTCCGCAGCGGCAGCCGGGCCGCCGCCGCCGCCGCCTTCGCCCGGGCGTGGATTTCGCGCAGGTTCATGTCCCGTCCCTCCCGGCCACGCGCCGCATCACCTCCCGCATCTCGCGGAGCCAGGGACGTGCGACGAGCGCGAGCACGACCGCCGTCACGAGCAGCGCGGCCACGAGAAAGGCCGGGCCGAAGGCCTCTGCGAGGTCACCGTCCAATCGCACATACGCCGCGAGGGCCGCCAGCGGAAACGGCAGCGCGAGCAGCCAGCCGCTCCAGTGCGCGGCCTGTGTGTAGTCGCGGGGTGCAACGGTAGTGAGGTACACGAACACCAAAAAGCAGGCGCCCTGCACCAGGGCATAGAGGAGCGGCCGCAGCCGCGCCCGCGGCAGCCAGACGAGGATCGGGAGCGGGAACACCAGCGTGGCGACCGCCAGGCAGCCAAGGTTCAGGAAGGCCCGGCATGCGTTTTGTCCGCTGACGGGCCACCGCCAAGCCAAGACCATCATCCCCGCCACGCACACCGCGGCGGTGAGCGCCACGAACGGCGCCGCCGTCGCCCAGCCGGGCGTGAACACGGCCGCCGCCGCCTTGCCGGCCACACCGAAGCGGCCGAACGGCACGTACGGCCCGCCGCTCGCCACCGGTTTTTCCAGGAGCGCTCCGATCGCGTAGCAGAGCAGCAGGGGCAGCGTGAAACGGATTGTCTCCATTCCATCCCAGGGCGACTCGGCACACAGTGCGATCCCGCCCCAGGCCACGGCGATCGCGACGGCCAAGAGCCGCGTGCGGCCCGCGTGGTTCTCGGTCGGCGGGGCTATCCGGGCGGCGGCGTATTCGAGCAGCGCGACCGTGTAGAGCCCGAGGCCCGCCAGGATGAGGAACCGGTCTGCGACGCCCAGCTGGCCCATGTGCGCCCTGCCGCCGAGCCAGTTTGCCGTCTTGAACGCTGGCACGCAGCAGAATGCCACCGCCGCCAAGCCGCCGCACCGCAGCCACAGCGGCAGCGTGGAAAGCGCCAGCGTCGCGGCGGCCACGACCATCGACCACGCCACGAGCCAGCCGAGCATCTCCAGTTCGACGAACACGTTCACGCGGCCGAAAAAATACCGCAGCACGATGTAGGGCAGGAGCGCCGCCGCCACGAGCAGCCCCTGAGCGACGATCGCCAGCCACTTGCCGAGGACGATCCGCGTGGCCGAGAGCCGGGTCAGGCGGACCAGGTCGAGGTTGTTGCCCGCCCGCTCGCCGCTCACGGCCGTGAGGCCCCGCAGCGGGATGACGCCGGCGATCGCCGCGGCGCCGATCAGGAACCACCAGGGCCGGTCCGGCCCGAGCGCGAGCAGCGTCCAGGCCGCGGCGGCGAACATGGCCGCCTGGATGCCGATGAACGTCCAGGCGAAGACGCCCGATTGCAAACCCTGCCGCAGTTCGCGGACGACCATCGCCGGCAGCCACCCGGAAAAATCGTCGCCCCGCCAGACCCAGGGGCCGACCGCCGCCGCCGGCCGCCGCCGGACCGTCGCCCGCACGGCGGGCCGCGGGGTCGCGGGGATCGCGCCGCGGACGAGCCGATCCGCGGCCACGATTTCGCGGCACCACGGCCAGGCCAGCACCACGAGCACGG
>JBIPLS010000035.1:0-21548 GCA_044368305.1 Pirellulales bacterium | reverse complement strand
GCGGCTACGCCCGCGAACTCGCCGCCCTCCGCGCCGCGGCTCGTCCGGATCAAAGATGATCCACGCGGGTGGTTCCCACAAAGCCCCGGGCGCCAGCCCGGGGATCCCCCGGCTCGCGCCGGGGGCGTGTTGGATCCTCGTCGCGGCCGCTGCGCGAGGCTCGAATGTGATCCGGCTCAGGGCCCGCCCACGAGGGCCTCGAGCGGCTCGCCGCGTTGGAAGTGCATCAGGTTGCGGACGGTCTGGGCGGCGATGGCTTCGAGCGCGTTCTTCGTGAAGAAGGCCTGGTGGGCCGTGACCACGACGTTGGGGAAGGTGAGCAGCCGCGTGAACACGTCGTCGTGGATGATCGCGTTGCTCTTGTCGGTGAAGAACAATTCGGCCTCCTCCTCGTAGACGTCGAGGCCGAGGTGGCCCACGTGGCCGGTCTTGAGGCCGTGGATCACGGCCCGCGTGTCCACCAGGCCGCCGCGGCTGGTGTTGACGATCATCACGCCGGGCTTCATCAGGCCGATCGCGCGAGCATCGATCATGTGGTGGCTGGCGGGCGTGAGCGGGCAGTGCAGGGTGACGATGTCGGATGCTGCGAACAGGTCGTCGAGCGGCACGAAAACCACGCCGCGGGCCGTCAGGTCGGCCGGAGGCCGCGGGTCGTGGGCGACCACGTGGCAGCCGAAGCCGAGGAGGATCTCGGCCACCCGCCGGCCGATCCGCCCGGTGCCGACCACCCCCACGGTGCGGCCGTGCAGGTCGAAGCCGAGCAGCCCGTCGAGCGAGAAGTTGCCCTCGCGGACGCGGTTGTAGGCCTTGTGGAGCCGGCGATCGAGCATGAGGATCAGGCCCACGGTGTGCTCGGCCACGGCGTGCGGGGAGTATTCGGGCACCCGGGTCACCGGCAGTTTCAGCCGGGCCGCCGCCGCAAGATCGACCTGGTTGAAGCCGGCGCACCGCAGCGTGACCAGCCGCACGCCCGCCGCCGCCAGGGCCTCCAGGGCCGCGGCGTCGAGCGTGTCGTTCACGAAGCAGTTCACCGCCGTGGCGCCCTGGGCGAGGCGGGCCGTGCGGGCGTCGAGACGGGATTCCAGCCAGCACCACTCCAGCGGCAGGCCGGCCGAGGCGGCGGTGAGCGAATCCCGGTCGTAGGGCTGGATCGAGAACGCCGCGACCCGCATGCGCCGTCTCCGGAGGGGGGGTTCGAGTCCGCATGATAGCCGGAACCGGCCTCGCCGGGGCGGCCGGACCGTGCTACAGTCCCGGCCCCTCGGTATCGGAGCCAGAGTCCATGGCCTGCCGTCACGCCTCCAGCCGTGCGATCGTCGCGGCCTTCCTCGTCGCGGTCGCCGTCGATCCGGCCACCGTCCAAGGCCAGGTCGCGGCTCCCCCGGTTGCGGCCCCGCAGCCGCCCCCGGCGGCAGCCCAGCCGCCGGCGCTCTCGCCCCAGGAGCAGGCGGCGCTCGACCGGCTGCTCGCGGCCTGGGAGGCCCGCAGCGCCGCGGTCAAGACCTGGTCGTGCACCTTTCACAAATGGGAGTACAACGCCTGGAGTCCGGCCGACGAGAAGGGCGAGCGGCTGGCGTTCGCGGAGAGCGGCGGCGAACTCAAGTACGCCGCCCCCGACAAGGGGCTGTTTCGCATCAAGGAGTCGAAGCAGTGGAATCCGCAGACGCGGCGGTACGAGCTGCGCGGCGGCGAGGCGGGCGAGCACTGGGTGTGCAACGGCGAGAGCATCTACGAGTTCCGCCACGCCGACCGGCAACTGCGCGAGACGAAACTCCCGCCGGAGATGCGCGGCAAGGCGATCAGCGACGGTCCGCTCCCGTTCGTCTTCGGCGCCAAGGCCGAGACGCTCAAGAAGCGGTATTGGATGCGGATCATCACGCCGCCCCAAGCCACGGACCAGATCTGGCTCGAGGCGCTGCCGCGGTTCCAGGCCGACGCCGCCAACTTCTCGAAGGTCGAGCTCATCCTCCGCTCGCGCGACCTCATGCCCTTCGCGATCCAGATCTTCAAGCCGGGCGGCCGGGATCAGGACGTCTACCAGTTCGACCCGAAGACGAACCTCATCGACAAGGGTCTCGACATGCTCCGCGACTTCGCCAAGCCGGCCACGCCCTTCGGCTACAAGTACATTCTGGAGGACGTGCCGGGAGGGGCGGCGGCCGCCCCTCCGGGTGGCCCGCGGCCGCCCGTGCCGGCGAACCTGCCGCGTTGACGGGGCCGACCCGCGGCTTCGGCGGGTGAGGCCGGGGCGGTATACTCGTCGGCTTCGCGCCCGTCCGAGGTCCCGATGCCGCTCGTCGATCCTTCCCATCCGCTGTTCCAGCTCCTGCAGCGGGACCGCCGCTACACGCTCGACGCCTACTTGTTCATCCTCGAGGCCCTGTCCTTCGCCCAGGAGACGCTCGACATGGGGGAGGAGCCGGCCGCGGAGGAGCTGGAGCCGCTGGCGGAAGTGGAGGCCGGCGGCAAGCCGCGGCAGCGGACAGGCCGCGGCCGCAAGCGGCAGGCGCAGCGGCACGTCTCGGGGCAACAGCTCTGCGAGGCGGCCCGCCTCTACGGGCTCCAGCAGTACGGCTACCTGGCCCCGAAGGTGCTGGCCACCTGGGGCATCCGTGCGACCGACGATTTCGGCGAGATCGTGTTCAACATGATCGACATCGGCCAGATGCGGAAGACGAAGGCGGATAGACGCGAGGACTTCCACCGCGTCTACGATTTCGCGGAGGCCTTCTCCCGCGATCTGGCGTTCGTGGTCCCCGATCCCGCGTGACGGAGGCCCGGGGATGAATCCCGTCTGCCGCCACGGAGGCCGCCCGTGGTTCGTCGCCGCCCTGCTCGCGGAAGCGTTCTGGCTGGCGTTCCTGGCCTGGATGGCATGCCGTCCATGACCTGGTCCTTCGCAGCCGTTCCGCTTTGGGTCGGACTGCTGCCGGCCGCCGCCTATCTGCTGGCGTTGGCGGGCGTGCACGCCCGGCGGCGGCCCCTGGCCCTGGCGGGATCGTTGGACATGCTGCTGCTGGCGGCCGGCTTCGCCGGCCTGGCGGCGACGGGTCCGCTCGCGCTGCTCCAGCCCCCCGCCGCCGGCTTTCCCTGGGTCGTGGGGATGCTGCTGCTCGGCGTCGGCCTGCCGTTCGCGGTGGTGCTGCTCGCATCCCGCCCGCGAATGGTGGTCTACAACATCACGCCGGAGCAGCTGCGGCCGGTGGTCGCCGAGGTCGTGGCGGCGCTCGATCCGGCGGCCCGCTGGGCGGGCGAGACGGCGGCCCTGCCCGGACGCGGCCTCCAGGTGCACCTCGACGGCCGCGGCGGCATGCGGAGCGTGAGCGTGGTGGCCCTGGGAGCCCGGACCAGCGCCGAGGGCTGGGCCGAGTTCAGCCGCCGGCTCCGCCAGGCGGTGCGTCGGCTGCGGGTGCGGCCCAGCCCGTGGGCGGCCCCGTTCGCATGCGTCGCCGCCGGGCTCGTGCTCGCGTCCATCTGGCTGGCCTTCCAGCCCCCGCCGCAGCCGTCGGCCGCGGCGCCCACCGCGACCCCCTCGTCCACCTCCGGAGCCAGCCATGCCGCTGCCGGTCGATCTTTCTCCGTATGACATCACCGTTCCCGTCGTGATCCGCAACGCCCCGCCGGGGCGGCTCTACGAGGACGCCGTGTCCCGCGAGGCCGCGGTGATCACGTCCTCCGGCGCGATCGCGATCCGCTCCGGTGCGAAGACGGGCCGCAGCCCGGGCGACAAGCACGTCGTCCAGGCCCCCGAATCGCAGGCCGACGTGTGGTGGGGGCCCGTGAACCATCCCATCGACGACCACACCTTCCTGCGCAACAGGCAGCGGGCCATCGACTACCTCAACACCCGCGACCAGATCTACGTGTGTGACGGATACGCCGGCTGGGATCCCGGCTGCCGGATCAAGGTCCGCGTGCTCTGCGCCCGCGCCTACCATGCGCTCTACATGCAGAACATGCTGATTCGTCCCACGCTCGACGAGCTGGAGCGGTTCGGCGCGCCCGACTATGTGATCATCAATGCCGGGCAGTTTCCGGCCAATCCGCACACGGCGCAGATGACGAGCCGTACGAGCATCGACCTGTCGCTCGAGCGGCACGAGCAGGTGATCCTGGGCACCGAGTACGCCGGCGAGATGAAGAAGGGCGTGTTCACCTACATGCACTGGCGGCTGCCGGCGCGGGGCGTGCTCTCGATGCACTGTTCGGCCAACCAGGGAATCGCCGCGGATGGCCGGCCGGGCGACGTGTCGCTGTTCTTCGGCCTGTCGGGCACCGGCAAGACCACGCTCTCCGCCGACCCGTCCCGCCGGCTGATCGGCGACGACGAGCACGGCTGGGGTGACGACGGCGTGTTCAACGTCGAGGGGGGCTGCTACGCCAAGTGCATCCACCTCACCGCGAACCGGGAGCCCGAGATCTGGCGGGCGATCCGCTTCGGCACGGTGCTGGAGAACGTGGTCTACGATCCCGTGACGCGGGCGGTGGACTACGAGTCGAGCGCGATCACCGAGAACACCCGGGCCGCCTACCCGATCGAATACATCGACAACGCCCAGGTGCCCTGCGTGGGCCCGCACCCGCGGCACGTGATCTTCCTCACCTGCGACGCGTCGGGCGTGCTGCCGCCGGTGAGCCGGCTCTCGCGGGAGCAGGCGATGTACCACTTTCTCTCCGGCTACACCGCCCGGGTGGCGGGCACGGAGATGGGCGTGACCGAGCCCCAGGCGGCCTTCTCGGCCTGCTTCAGCGCCGCCTTCCTGGTGCGGCACCCGGCCGTCTACGCGCGGCTGCTGGCGGCGAAGCTCGCCCGGCACGGCGCGGCCGCGTGGCTCGTGAACACCGGCTGGACCGGCGGCGGCTACGGCGTGGGGAAGCGGATCGACCTGGCGGCGACCCGGCGGATCATCGACGCGATCCACGCCGGGGCGCTGGACGCGGCGCCGGTGCATCGCGACGCCGTGTTCGGGCTCGACGCGGTGACGCGGGTGCCGGGCGTGGACGGGGGGCTGCTCGTGCCGCACGTCGCCTGGGGCGACGAGGCGGCGTGGGCAGCCGCCGCCCGGCGGCTGGCGGGGAAGTTCAAGGACAACTTCCTGGCCTACGCCGACCAGGCCGGCCACGACGTCACGGCCGCCGGTCCGGCGTGAGATCGCCGCAGGTCAACGGGGCAGACGCGGCTTGGTCTGCCGCCGCCGGCCGGTCCGCTGCTCGATTTCCGGGCAGCACTCCTCGGCCAGTCGCGTCATCGTGCCCAGCGACACGCCCAGCAGCGCGGCCGCTTTGCCACGGTGGCCGTCGACGGCGGCCAGCGCCTGCCGCACGGCGAGCCGCCGCAGCTCCGCGAGATTGAAGACCGGCACGCGGGGCTCCGGCTCGGCCGCGCCGGTTGGGGGATCGTCCGGCACGGCGGCCCGGGCGGCCGTCGGCACGTCGGGCTGCGGCGGCTCGATGACCGAGGTCGCCGGCCGCGGCGGCGGTGGATTGAAGGTTCCGTCGCCGCGGAGGAGGTCGCTCAGCACGGCTTGGGCCCGATCCTCGAAGACGTACAGCCGTTGCACGAACTGCGCGAGTTGCCGCACGTTCCCCGGCCACTCGTAGGCCTGCAGCCGGGCCAGCAGGCCGGGGTCGGGCCGCCAGCGGGGCCGGACGTACTGTGCGGCGAAGTGGGCCGAGAAATGGTCGAGCAGGTCGGGGATGTCTTCGGCCCGGGCGCGAAGCGGCGGAACGTTGAGGTGGATGGTGTTCAGCCGGTAGAAGAGATCCTCACGAAACCGCTGTTCGGCGGTTTCCACCTCCAGGTCGCGGTTGGTGGCCGCCATGACCTGAACGTCTACGGGGTGGGTGGCCGTCGAACCGACGGGCGTGACCTCGCGTCGCTGCAGGACGCGGAGCAGCTTCGGCTGCATCTCGAGCGGCATCTCGCCGATCTCGTCGAGGAACACGACGCCGCCGGACGCCGCTCGGAACGCCCCCAGGGACGCGCCGAAAGCGCCGGTAAACGCGCCCTTTTCGTGGCCGAAGAACTGGCTCTCGGCGAGCGACGCCACGAGGCCGCCGCAGTTCACGGCGACGAACGGCTTGTCTCGCCGCGGCCCGGCTGCATGGATCGCCCTGGCCACCTCTTCCTTGCCACAGCCCGTCTCGCCGGTGATCAGCACCTGGCACTCGAAGTCGGCCACCCGCTGGATGGTGGTTTCCAGTTCCTGCATCACCGGCGACGCGCCGACGAGTCGCCCCCAGCGGGCATCCGATTTCATGGCGCCCTTGGGACGGCCTGGGGATGCCGGGGATGGCTCCGGGGCGGCGGACGCAGTGTCAGACGAGGGGTATTTCATGGGGAGTAATGGGCCGCTTCCCCGGTTGCGCCGCGGCGCTAGGCAGTCGCGGAGCCGAGGTTTTTTCCCGGAAACGAACCGATCCGCACGATTTCGCCATAGTAGCGAATCGTTTCTGCGATTCAAGTAAATAGTTTCTTTGAAAACGCGAAACATTTCGTTCTTTATGCGAAACGCATCACTGTTCTGGTGAGATCCATGTGGAGGATCGAAAAAATGCTGAAAAGTGTGTTCCCCGCCTATTTTCAGCATTTTGAGCGGTGTGTTTCGGCTGCGAACGAGGGTCGGACGCGCATCGGGCCTGCGATTGGCACGGGAATCGCCTTCTGCAAGGGAGGCCAAGGTGGCTGACGTCCGAGGACAACTTTTCACAGGGAAGCTGGTGCCATGAGATTTTCGAAATTGCTTACTGCCGTGATCGCGAGCGTGGTCGCGGTGGCCTCCGTGCTCGCCAGTGCGGCACCTGTGGTCGTGTTCGGCAACCTCGGTGGCAGTGGCACGAACGACCTCGCCGCTTCGACGAATGCGGGAATCTCCGACACCACGTGGCTCGCCCACGGGTTCACGGTCGGTGGCACCAACACCTTTCTCGACAAGGTGACCCTCGGCCTGGCCGACAACGATTCCACGACCGCGCGGGTGCAGCTGTTCGCGAGCGTCGGCACGGGTACCGACGCCCAGCCGAGTGGAGCCGCGTTGGCGACGCGCACGGCTACCGTCTCCAGCAACACTCCGACCCTGCAGTCATTCGACTTCAACCAGTTCGCCCTGACGCCTGGTTCGTCCTACTGGCTCGTCGTGTCGTCCCCTGACCTCGGATCCTTGTTCAACTGGGTGTTCAACAACGACGGTGATTTTCCCACCTCGCAGAACGCCAGCGGCTGGTCGCCGTTGAGTCCGGTGACGAAGCTCTCGACCGACAGCGGTTCGTCGTGGAACTCGTCTGGGTCCAACCGGCCGGCTTCGATTTCGATCACGGCCGTTCCGGAACCCGGCTCGATCGCCCTGGCCGGCATCGGCATCGCCGCCGCTGGGCTTCGCCTGCGGCGTCGGTCGCGGCGGCAAGGTGACGGCCGCTGACCATCCGCCTCCCGGCATTTGATTCGGCTCCGGGCGACTCACCTGACGGTGGTCGCCCGCTGTCGTTGGTGGGTGGAAGGCGCCGTCCGCATGGCGACGACCCGGCCACGTCGCGCAACTTTCTGCTACCTGCTACAGTGTGTCGGAGTCGCTCGCCCGGCCCTGACCTTCGAAAAGGATTGCCGTCATGCTCGCCGCTAGATTCGTCTCCTGTGTCGTATGCTTGTTTGCCCTGGCCGGGTCGGCCGTCCGCGCCGATCAGCCCGCGCCGCTCGCCGGCGAGATGCAGGGGATCGATGGCAAGCCGGTGGATCTGTCCGCCTACAAGGGCAAGGTCGTGCTCGTCGTGAACGTCGCCAGCCAGTGCGGCTACACGAAGCAGTACGCCGGGCTGCAGAAACTCTACGACGCCCGGAAGGACAAGGGCTTCGTGATCCTGGGCTTCCCCGCCAACGACTTCGGTGCCCAGGAGCCGGGCAGTGATGCCGAGATCGCCCGATTCTGCTCGGCAAACTACGGCGTGACGTTCCCGATGTTCTCCAAGATCACCGTCCAGGGCGCGGGCAAGGCCCCGCTCTACAAGGCGCTCACCGAGGCGGCCGATCCCAAGGGGGAGGTGAGTTGGAACTTCGAGAAGTTCCTCATCGGCAAGGACGGCGCGGTGATCGGCCGATTCAAGAGCGGCGTCGCGCCCGACGACGCGAAACTCGTCGCGGCGATCGAGGCGGCACTCGCGAAGTGAGTGCCGCGGCGGCCGCATCACTTTCCCGGCGGAAAAACCCGCGGCAGCCGCAGTTCCCTGGGCTTCACGGGCACGCGGTTCGGAATCACGCGGCCCGTGGGTCACGGGGCCGACGTCTCGTCGCCCGCGATGAACCCGTCGTCGCCCGCTCGCGGCCGAGCGTGCGGCGGACCACCCACGACGGCCGCCCCTGGGCTTCGCGGTAGGCCCGCACCACGTATTCGCCCACGATCGCCACGGCCGCGGTCTGCACGGCGGCGACGAACGCGACCACGGCGGTGATCGCGGCCAGGGACAGACCCGCCTGCGGGGCCGCCATCGCCGCGGCCGCGCCGCAGCAACCGACGGCCGCCAGGCCGGCGGCCGCGACCCACGTGAGCCGCATCGGCGCGTCGGACGAGAGCACCAGCGCGTCGGCGGCGAGTTTGAACAGTTTCCACGGTGAATACTTCGTGACACCCGCGGCCCGGGGCGCGCGGTCGTACCACACCGGCTCGTGGCGGAAGCCCGCCCAGGGAACGAGGCTGCGGAGGTAGCGGCGCTTCTCCGGGAGGGCGTTGACGGCGTCGGCGACCGCCCGGTCGATGAGCTTGAAGTCGCCCGTGTCGACCGGCATGGGATACGGGGTCAGCCGGGCGAACAGCCGATGGAAGAGGCCGGCCGTGAGCAGCTTGAAGCGGGTCTCGCCGTCGCGCCGGCGGCGGCGGCCGTAGGCAACGTCCACGCCCGCCTGCCAGCGGCGCACCATCTCGGGGATCACCTCGGGCGGATCCTGCAGGTCGGCGTCGGTGATCACGATCGCATCGCCCCGCGCGGCCGCCAGGCCCGCCGACATCGCCGCCTGCTGGCCGAAGTTGCGCGACAGCTCGACGACCACGGCCCGCGGATCCCCGGCGGCGATCGCCTCCAGCCGGCCGAGCGTGCCGTCGCGGCTGCCGTCGTCCACGTATATGATCTCGAAGTCCATGCCCGTCTCCGGCAGCACCGCCGCGAGCCGGGCGTGCGTGGCCTCGATCACCTGCTCCTCGTCGTGACAGGGAATCACCACGGAGAGCAGGCCGCGGTCGCGGGCCGCGGCGGCCGGGTGCCGGGGATAGGGGATGATGTCGCGGGGGGCCGGCTTCATCGCATGACCTCCGTTTCGGCGGCGGTGCGGGTGGCATGGGCGGCGCGGTCGTCGGCGAGCCGGCCGATGGCCAGCACGTCGTGCGGTCGGAGGAACGGCCGCACACGCCCCACGACGCCGTAGCCTTCCGGGATCGCCGCGGCGATCTCGTCGTAATGGTCCGCCGTCACGAGCAGGACCGCGTCGGGGCCGGTCCGCAGGAATCCATGGGCGTCGGGGTCGTGCCCCACGAGGAACTGCCGCACGCGGCCGGCGGAATAGAAGACGACGTTGGGGCTGGCGACGTGGTAGGTGCCCAGCCGCGGCGTGCCGCCGCGGGCCGGCAGCCCGCGGACGAACTCCGGCATCGTGTTGGCTCCGGCCAGCCGGCTGCTCCCGGGCCCGACCGCGAGGGCGGAGTAGAGCAGCCCGGTGAGCGCGAATGCCGCGACCGCCCCGAGCGGCCGACGCCGGGCGAGCCAGCCGGCAGCGACCGCGCCTCCCAAGGGCACGAGGCCGACGAGGGCCGCCGGCTCGGCACCGGGGGCGCCGTGCCGGGCGACCGCGAGCACGGCCGCCGCCGTCGCGGCGCCGCCGAACACCAGCCACCCGAGTCCGGAAGCCAGCCACCAGCTGTGCGGCCAGCGGCCGGCGGTGGCCCGGCGGGCCGCCTCCATGCCCAGGGCCGCGACGAGCAGGGCGGCCGCGGGATAGGCCGGCAGGACGTAGTTGGGCAGTTTCGTCGCGGCCGCCGAGAAGCCCCCGACCCAGACGGCCAGCCAGACCACGAGCAGCCGCGACGTGTCCGCCGTCGCCACCGGCCCGGCTCCCTTCCACAACCGCCAGCCGGCGACCGCGATCGCCAGTGGCAGGAAGCACGACCAGGGATAGAACCCGACGAGCATGGTGAGCGGGTGGAAGAGCAGCCCGCCGCCGTGCCGCTCCATCGGTGCCATGAAGCGACCGACGTTGTGGATCAGGAAGAACCCGGCGGGCCATGCGCCGGCGGTGCGCAGCGACACGGCCACGTACCAGGGCGCGGCGACGGCGACCGCAGCCGCGAGCGTGGCGAGCGGCCGCATGCCGAGGATCGCCGCCAGCGTCGCCGCCGGAACCGCGCGGAGGACTGGCATGCCGGCGGCCCGCCGCCGGTCCACCTCCTGCCAGGTCAGCCAGGGAATGAGCACCGCCGCGGGCCCGACGAGGCCGATCGGCCCCTTGCAGAGGACCGCGAGCCCGGCGAGGCCGCCCACCAATGCGGCCCGGCCGACGGAGAGTCGTCGGTGGCGGTCCGCCGCGGCCGCCGTCGGGCGGCGATCGGGCAGGAAGGGCTCGGCGGCCAGCACGGTGGCCCAGGTCGTCAGGGCCACGAGGATCGCGTCAGGCGTCGCCGCGTGCGCCTCGATGGCGACCAGCAGGCAGCCCACGTACGCCAGCGCCGCCACGACCCCGGTCTCGGCGTCGAACCAGCGGCGGCCGGCCCGCAGCAGCGCCAGCGCGGTGAGCAGCACGGCGACCGCGGAAGGCAGGCGGGCGGCGAACTCGTGCGGGCCGCAGACCGTCATCGCCGCGGCCATGCACCAGTGCATCAGCACCGGCTTGTCGACGGCCAGCCCGCCGTTGAAAGTCGGCACGATCCAGTCGCCCGACTCGACCATCGCGCGGGCGATGGCAGCGAACCGCGGCTCGTCCTCGTCCCACAGCGGCGTCCGCGAGAAGCCGGCACAGAGGGCGGCGGCGGCCGCGGCGACGACGAGTAGCGTGGGATGACGGATGGGCATGAGGGCGTCCGTGAGGCGGGGTCAGCGGAGTCGGGGGGCGGTTTCGGCGGCGAGTCGTCCGGAAGCACCGGCTGCCGGCCCCATGAGAAGGAGCCGGCGCGACTCGGGGAGCGTGGTGGTGGTGTGCAGCACGCGGTAGTGCTGCGGCAGTGCCTGGCCGACCTGCTCCTCGAAGCGCGCGTCGACGATCAGATGGGCGCCGGGGTGCGCGGCGACGAAGGCGGCGACCTCCGCCGGCTCCCGCAGATCCGCGATGCGGCCGTCGGCCGCGAGCCTGCCGCCGTAGAAGGCGGTGCTCGGCGGCGCCCGATAGGATGCGACGGGCACCGCTCCACCGGCTCCGGCTGCCGGCAGGCGCGAGATCAGGTGCCTGGTGTTTCCCGCCCGGGCCATGGCCGTGGGCGCGACCGCCAGCAGCAGGCCGACGGTCGTGCAGGCGGTGGCCGCCAGCATGCCGGAGGCGGCGATTCGGGAGCGGAGCGACTGGCAGAGCCAGGCCGTGGCGGCGCCGGCGAGCGGCGCGAGGCCGATCAGCCCGAGCCATTCGGCGCCCGGAGCGTACCGCCGCGCGGCGAGCGGCAGGCCGACGGCCAGCCCGATGCCCGTGGCCGCCAGCAGCGCCCAGGCCAGTCGCATCCAGCGGTCGGTGATCGCCGCCGGGAAGCGGATCCAGTCGGCGAAGAACAGGCCCGTGAGGGCGGCCAGCGCCGGGTAGACCGGCCAGACGTAGCCGGGCAGTTTCGTGGCTGCCAGCGAGAGCGGGATGACCCAAGCCGCCACCCAGGCCGCGAGCAGCCGGACGCCGACCCCGGCCTCCGCCGTGCGGGCCGCGCGAAGGGCATGGTGGACGATGAGCGCCGCCGCCACCGACCAAGGGAACATGCCGACGAGCAGCACACCCGGATAGTAGAGGAACGGCGACCCGGAGTGGCCCTCCATCGGCGCGGCGAAGCGGCCCACGTTGTGCACGAGAAAGAACCGCCGCAGCCACTCGCCGTCGGTGCGGATCCCCACCGCCACGTACCACGGCGCCGCCACGGCCACGGCCACGGCCACGATGAACAGCGGGCGGACGCCGCGGACGGACGCGCCGAGCGCCGTCCACACCCGCGTCAGCCGGGAGCCGCTGCGGGCCGGATCGAGCCAGGCCTGCCACCAGGCGAACAGCACCAGGGCCGTGACCGTCGGCACGACGCCCACCGGACCCTTCGCCAGCAGCGCCGCGCCGCAGGCCACGCCGATCGTGGCGGCGGCCGCGGCCGACAACGCCACCGGCCCGTGCCGCCAGCCCGTGCCGTCAGCCCCGGCCGTGCGGCCGCCCCGGACGAACAGCCACAGCGCCAGCGTGCTGCAGAACAAGAGCGGCGGATCGGGCGTGGCCGCGCGGCCGCCGACGCCGGTCCACAGGCAGGTGGCCATGGCGATGCCGGCCCAGCAGCCGGCCGCGGGACGGAACAGGGCGGTGGCGATCCGCCACACCAGCAGGCAGGTGCCGAGCGTCAACAGGGCCGATCCCAACCGGGCGCCGGTCTCGTTGACGCCGGCCACGGCGAACCCGGCGATGTGCAGCCAGTTGACGAGGGGCGGCTTTTCCACGCGCAGCCGGCCGTTGAACGTGGGCACGAGCCAGTCGCCCGTCGCGTACATCGCGAGCGAGCAGGCCGCGTTACGCGGCTCGTCGTCGTCCCACAAGGGCGGCGTCCCGAGGTTGGGAAGCAGCACGCAGGCCGCGAGTGCGGCGACCAGGAATCCTTGCGAGCGTGCCGTCATGGGTGCGCAGCCAGTGCCGTCCGGGCTGGGAAGGGGGCGGGAGGATAGGGGGCTGCCGGAGCGCGGGTCAAGGCATCCGCACGGGGCGAAAACCCCACTGCGGCCGCGGTTTCCGCCCGGTTGACCGCCCCCGCTCGCCGGGTATGTTCAAGCAACCGCGAGGCTCGGCCGGCGGGGTGTTTGGGCGCGGAGACCGTTCCTTGGCAGACGACGTGAACCCGCCGGCGGATGGCGACGCCAGCCCTCCCCCGCCCGACGGGCTGCGCGACATTTCCGGCGGCCGCCTGGTCGAGCTGCCGATCGAGCAGGAGCTCAAGGACAGCTACCTCACGTACGCCATGAGCGTGATCGTGAGCCGGGCCCTGCCCGACGTCCGCGACGGCCTCAAGCCCTCCCAGCGGCGGATCCTGGTCGCGATGAACGACCTCAACCTCTCGCCCGGCGCCGCCCGGGTGAAGTGCGCCAAGATCTCCGGCGACACCAGCGGCAACTACCACCCGCACGGCGAGAGCGTGATCTACCCCACGCTCGTCCGCATGGCCCAGGAATGGAACATGCGGCACGTGCTCGTGGACAAGCAGGGCAACTTCGGCTCGATCGCCGGCCTGCCCGCGGCCGCGATGCGATACACCGAGGCCCGCCTCTCGCCGATCGCGGCCTTGATGCTCGACGACCTCGACCTCGACACCGTCGACTACGTGCCGAGCTACGACGAGCGGAACACCGAGCCGGTCGTGCTGCCGAGCCGGTTCCCGAACCTCGTCGTCAACGGCGCCGGCGGCATCGCGGTGGGCATGGCGACGAGCATCCCGCCGCACAATCTCGGCGAGGTCTGCCGGGCGCTGGTGGCGATGATCGACAATCCGGCCCTTTCGATGGCCGAGCTCCTGCAGATCGTGCCCGGCCCTGACTTCCCCACCGGCGGCATCGTCATGGGCCGCGAGGCCCTGGCCCGCGGCTATCTCACCGGCCGCAGCACGATCACGCTCCGGGCCCGGGCTCACGTCGAGGAGTTCGGCAAGAACCGCCACCGGATCGTGGTCACCGAGATTCCCTACCAGCAGACCCGCGACGCGATCGAGGAGAAGATCGCGGAGCTGGTCAACGAGGACCGGATCAAGGGCATCTCGGCGATCCGCAACGAGAGCGATCTCAAGGAACCGGTGCGGCTGATCCTGGAGCTGAAGCGGGACGCCGATCCGGACGTCGTCCTCAACCAGCTCTACCAGTTCTCGCCGCTGCAGACGTCCTTCTCGCTGATCTTCCTGGCGCTCGTGGACGGGAAGCCGCGGATCCTGTCCTTCAAGAGCATGCTGGACGAGTTCCTCCGCCACCGGACGACGGTGATCCGGCGCCGGACCCAGCACCTGCTGCAGAAGGCTCGGAGCCGCAAGCACACCCTCGAGGGCCTGCTCGTCGCGCTGGCCAACATCGACGAGGTGATCCGGATCATCCGCTCGTCGAAGTCGCAGGCCGAAGCCAAGGAGCGGCTCTGCCAGCTGCAGGCCCCGGCCGCCCTGCTGGAGCGGGCCCTCGGCGCCGACGGCTTCGCCGTGCTCCAGGAGGAGCGGGGCGCGAGCGACACCTACGGGCTGTCGCCGGTCCAGGCCGACGCCATCCTCCGGCTCACGCTCGGGCAGTTGGTGAACCTCGAGCAGGAGAAGCTCGGCGGCGAGCACCGCGAGCTGCTGGCGAAGATCGGCGAGTTCCGCCGCGTTCTCTCCAGCGAGGCCAACATCAAGGCCCTGATCCGCGCGGAGCTGCTGGAGATCGAGGCCAAGCACGGCGACGACCGGCGGACGGAGATCAGCGGCGCGGCCGCCGACATCCGCGACATGGCCGAACTGATCACCGAGGCCACGATGGTGGTCACGATCAGCCGGGCCGGCTACGTGAAGCGGACGGCGGCCGACACCTACCGGGCCCAGCGCCGCGGCGGCAAGGGCCTCAAGGGCGCCAGCGCCGACGAGGAGGATCCGATCGAGCACCTGTTCGTGGCCAGCACGCACGACTGGCTGCTCGTGTTCACCACGCTCGGCAAGGTGTTCTCGATGCGGGTCTTCGAGCTGCCGGAGCTGGCCCGGGATGCCAAGGGGCGGGCGCTCGTGAATCTGCTGGAGTTCGAGTCGGGCGAAAAGGTGGCCGACTGCCGGGCCGTGGGCGGCTTCGAGGACCCGAACCAGTTCCTCATGCTCGCCACCCGCAGCGGCGTGGTGAAGAAGACGGCGCTCGAGCAGTATCGGCGCCGGCGGACGAAGGGCCTGATCGCCGTCAAGCTCCGCGAGGGTGACGAGCTCGTCGATGCGGTGATCACGAAGCCGGGCGACGAGCTCGTGCTGGCCACGGCCAAGGGCATGGCGATCCGGTTCCCCGAGTCCGACGCCCGGCCGATGGGCCGCGACACCAGCGGCGTGCGGGGCATCAAGCTCGGCGGCGGCGACCGGCTCGTGGGCATGGTCGTCGCGGAGCCCGATGCCACGCTGCTGACGGTGTGCGCCAACGGCTACGGCAAGCGGACGCCGTTCGGGGCCGGCACTCCCGTGGCGGGGCCGGCGCCGGACGAGGAGGGGGCCGAGCCGCCCGCCGCCGAGGAACCGGCCGAGGGGGATGCCGGCGAGGACGGGGACGGCGACGGCGGCTCGAGCGGCATGCGGTATCGCACCCAGCGGCGCGGCGGCAAGGGCATCCGCGACATCAAGGCCACGGCCCGCAACGGCGAGGTCGTGTCGATCGTCTCGGTCCGCGACGACGACCAGGTGCTGATGATGACCGCGCGGGGCAAGATCCAGCGGGTGAACGTCCGCGAGATCCGGCCGATGGGCCGCAACACGCAGGGCGTGAGGATCATGCGGACCGACGACGGCGACATGCTCGCGGCCGTGGTGCCGGTGCCGCCGAGCGAGCAGGAAGAGGCCGACATCCCACCCGAAGGAGACCAGCAGGCATGAAGATCGGCGTCGTCGGAACCGGATACGTGGGGTTGGTGACGGGCACGTGCTTCGCCGACAGCGGCAACACGGTCACCTGTCTCGACATCGACGCCGACAAGGTCGCGCGGCTGAAACGGGGCGACGTGCCGATCTACGAGCCGGGGCTCGAGGAGCTCGTCACCCGCAACTCCCGGGCCGGCCGCCTGCGGTTCACGACCGACACCGCCGAGGCGATCCGCGACGCCGATGTCGTCTTCCTGGCCGTGGGCACGCCGCCGGCGGCCGATGGCTCGGCCGACCTCTCGGCCCTCTGGAAGGTGGTCGAGTCGATCGGCCCGCATCTGCATGCCGACGCGATCGTCGTCACCAAAAGCACGGTGCCGGTGGGCACCTGCGCCGGCATCGAGCGGCGGCTGAAGGCGGCGCTCGGCCGCGACTGCCGCGTGGCGAGCAACCCCGAGTTCCTCAAGGAGGGGGCCGCGATCGAGGATTTCCAGAAGCCGGATCGCGTGGTGGTGGGCGTGCGGTCGGCGGCGGTGGGCGAGATCCTTCGCGGTCTGTACGCGCCCTTCCTGCGGACCGAAAACCCGTTCCTCGTGATGTCGCCCGAGAGCTCGGAGATGACGAAGTACGTGGCCAACGCCCTGCTGGCCACCAAGATCTCGTTCATCAACGAGGTGGCCAATCTCTGCGAGCGGATGGAGGCCGACATCGACGACGTGCGGCGCGGCATCGGCCACGACAGCCGCATCGGGTTCGCCTTCCTGTTTCCCGGCGCCGGCTACGGTGGCAGCTGCTTCCCCAAGGACGTGCAGGCCCTGGCGGCGATGGCCCGCGACAAGGGCGTGCCGCCGCGGATCCTCACCGCGGTGCACGAGACGAACCTCGCCCAGAAGCAGGTGCTCGGCGACAAGATCGCCGCCCACTTCGGCGGGCAACTCGCCGGCCGCAAGGTGGCCGTCTGGGGCCTGGCCTTCAAGCCGCGGACCGACGACGTCCGCGACGCACCGGCCATCGACCTCATCGAGCGACTGCTCGCCGGGGGCGCCGCGGTGACGGTGTTCGATCCCGAGGCGACTGCGAACGTGCGGGCCCTGTACGCCGATCGGCTGGCCTACGCGGCGACGGCGCTCGAGGCCCTCGACGGCGCCGATTGCCTGGCGATCGTGACGGAGTGGGGTGATTTTCGGCGGCCCGATTTCGACGAGATGGCGCGGCGAATGAGGTCGCGGACGATCTTCGACGGGCGGAACCTGTATCCACCCGGCGAGATGCGGGCCCGGGGGTTCGCCTACCACGCGATCGGCAAGGCCCCGGTGTGACCGCGGCGGTTTGACTTCCCCGCGGGGGGAGGTTTCAATTTCGCCGCCTGCCGCGGTCGAGGGGCCGACACGGTTCACCTCGCCGGCCGCGATTTCGCACCTCTCTCCGGAGTCCTCCGATCGTGAAACGTGCCACCGCTCTCGCCGTCGCCGCGCTCCTCGTGCTCCCGCTGGTCGGCTGCGGCGCCCCCGCGAATCCGGAGGCCCCGCCGGGCGGCTTCGCGAACATGTTCTACGTGTTCTGGTGGCTCGTGGGCGTGGGCGGCGCGGCGCTCGCCCTGTTCCAGGCCTGGCAGTTCTTCCAGTGGATGGAGGCCCAGCCGGCCGGCACGCAGAAGATGATCGACATCGCCGGCTACGTGCGGACGGGGGCGGACGCCTATCTGAAGCAGCAGTACAAGGTGGTCGGCTGGGCGTTCCTGGCGATCTGCATCCTCCTGCTGTGGATGGCGCTGGGCCTCGGCGTGCAGAGCCTGTGGGTGCCGTTCGCGTTCCTGTCGGGCGGCTTCTTCTCGGGCCTCGCCGGCTGGTTCGGCATGAAGACGGCCACGCTCGCCAGCAACCGCACCGCCGCCGGCGCCGAGCGGTCGCTCAACGAGGGGCTGCAGATCGCCTTCCGCTCGGGCGCCGTGATGGGGCTCACGGTCGTGGGCCTCGGCCTGCTCGACATCATGCTCTGGTTCTTCATCCTCTACTGGCTCGTGCCGATGCTCGGCTTCCCGGCGCTCTCGCTGGAGGAGATCACCGTCACGATGCTCTGCTTCGGCATGGGCGCGAGCACCCAGGCGCTCTTCGCCCGCGTCGGCGGCGGCATCTTCACGAAGGCGGCCGACGTCGGGGCCGACCTCGTGGGCAAGGTCGAGCACTCGATCCCCGAGGACGATCCGCGGAATCCGGCGACGATCGCCGACAACGTCGGCGACAACGTCGGCGACGTGGCCGGCATGGGGGCCGACCTGTACGAGAGCTACTGCGGCAGCATCCTGGCCACGGCGGCGCTCGGCGTGGCGGCCTTCCCGGGCGACGGGGCCATGCAGCTCAACGCGATTTTCCTGCCGATGGCGATCGCCGCGGTGGGCACGCTGCTTTCCGTGTGGGGCATCTACCAGGTCCGCACCCAGGAGGACTCGTCCCAGAAGGCCCTGCTCGCCGCCCTCGCCAAGGGGATCAATTTTTCCACGATCGCGATCGTGGCCGCCACGTTCGGGATCACGTTCCTGCTGATGCGCGGCTTCTCCCACATGGGGATCGCGATCTCGGTGATCGTGGGTCTGGTGGCCGGCTGGCTGATCGGGAAGTGGACCGAGTACGCCACGAGCAACGAGTACGCGCCGACCAAGGAGCTCGCCGACCAGGCCCTGACCGGTCCGGCGACGATCATCATCGGCGGCGTGGCCGAGGGCATGCTCTCCACCTGGGCCCCGGTGCTGATCACGGGTGCGGCCACGCTGCTGGCCTTCGGCTTCGCCAACGGGTTCAACTTCAACGACCCGAATCAGTTCGCGCTCGGTCTCTACGGCGTGGGCATCGCCGCCGTCGGCATGCTCTCCACGCTCGGCATCACGCTGGCCACCGACGCCTACGGCCCGATCGCCGACAACGCGGGCGGCAACGCCCAGATGGCCGGCCTGCCGGAGATCGTCCGCGAGCGCACCGACGCCCTCGACGCGTTGGGCAACACGACCGCCGCCACCGGCAAGGGCTTCGCGATCGGCTCGGCCGCGCTCACGGCGCTGGCCTTGCTGGCCGCCTACGTGGAGGAGGTGCGGATCGGCTTCGATCGCTGGGGCAAGACGGCCGTCGTCTCCCGCGACGGCGTCCAGGAGGTCGCGGCCGGCGGCAAGAAGCTGGCGGCCGGCGACTGGGTGAAGATGGCCGACCGGCTCGTGGTCGCCGCGGGCGACAAGGCCGAGAACAACCACGTCTACATGGTGCTCGATCCGGCGGTGCTCGACGGCCGCAAGGGCCGCGACGGGAAGGAAGTGCTCGCCCCGGCCGTGCAGGGGCTGCAGGGGGCCGTTCGGGGCGCCGTCGCCGCCCCGGCCCCGGCCGCCGACGTCGTCGCCCAACTCGTCAACGAGAACCGGATCGTGGACGTCAAGAAGGCCACGATGCAGGACTACATGCGGTTCTACGACGTCACGCTCATGAATCCCAAGGTGCTCGTCGGCATGTTCGTGGGGGCGATGAGCGTGTTCGTGTTCTGTGCGCTGACGATGAAGGCCGTGGGCCGGGCCGCGAAGGGCATGGTGGAGGAAGTCCGCCGCCAGTTCCGCGAGAAGCCGGGCATCATGCAGGGAACCGACCTGCCCGACTACGCCGCCCCGGTGGCGATCAGCACGAAGGCCGCCCAGAAGGAGATGGTGCTGCCGTCGGTGCTGGCCCTCGCCGTGCCGGTGGTCGTGGGCCTTCTGCTCGGCGTGAGCGGCGTGCTCGGACTGCTCGTGGGTGGCCTGACGACCGGCTTCTGCGTGGCGGTCTTCATGGCCAACTCGGGCGGCGCCTGGGACAACGCCAAGAAGCACATCGAGGGCGGCGTGCACGGCGGCAAGGGGAGCGACGCCCACAAGGCCGCCGTCGTGGGTGACACGGTGGGCGACCCCTTCAAGGACACGAGCGGCCCGAGCCTCAACATCCTCGTGAAGCTCATGAGCATGGTGAGCGTGGTGGTCGCCGGCCTCGTGGTGCGTTATTCGCTCGAGGCGCTGGGGATCTTTTAGGCCGCCGCGGGCACCGAGCGTATTGGTTCGCCGGTCGGATGCATGCTCGCCGCCGGCGGACTTTGTCAACATCCTGCTCAATCGGAATGGATGCTCCCGCGGCGGAGACAAAGTTCACCGTCGGCTGCGCGTGCCCCCGACCGGCTCCTCAGCATCGGAGTGCCTGTGGGTGACGGGGAATGACGCGGCTGTCGTCCCCGGGCCTGCCCCTTCACGGAAACCCGGCCGGCGACCGTCTTCGGGCGCGCGGTGGGGAAGGATTGTTGCTGGCATCACCCCTGTTTCTTCGAGTGGTCGTGAGCGTGATGGTTCGTATGCACGACGTTGGAATAGTGAGGGGCTGCCCATGCCCTGAGAGCCGGCGTAGCTGGCAAGCGGAGCCATGGATGGCGGAGCGCAGGCAGCTCCGAGTGAGCAGAGCCCAGGATGGGCGCAGCGAACGTCCGGCGACGGGGCGTGGGCAGCCCGGAACGGCGGCCTTCGCTCCTGACTGTGTTCGACTTCGGCCCTCGGCCGCGATCCGTAGGGACGTCCCATGAAACCCGGTTTTTCATTCGCGCTCGAAGCCACCGACGGGACCGCGCGGGCGGGGATGCTCGCGACGCCGCATGGCAGCGTGCCCACGCCCCTGTTCATGCCCGTGGCCACGGCGGCGACGGTCAAGGGTGTGGACATCGGTCGCGTGCGCGAGACGGGTGCCGGGATGATCCTCGCCAACGCGTACCACCTCCACCTCCGGCCGGGCGAGGAGATCGTGGGGCATGGCGGGGGGCTGGCGCGGTTCATGGGCTGGGACGGCCCCACGCTCACCGATTCCGGCGGCTTCCAGGTCTTCAGCCTCGCCAGGCAGGTGAAGGTCACGGAGGAGGGGGCGTTCTTCCGCTCGCACCTCGACGGCAGCCCGGTCGAGTTCACGCCCGAGAACTCGATGCGGATCCAGGAGCGGATCGGGGCCGACGTGGCGATGCAGATGGATCATGTCGTGCCGCTGCCCAACGACCGTGCGGTGGTGGCCGACGCCATGCGGCGGTCGCTCCGCTGGGCGGCACGCTGCAAGGCGGCGCACGCCAGGCCCGACCAGGCGCTGTTCGGCATCGTGCAGGGGGGCCTGGAGACCGACCTGCGCCGGGAGAGCGCGGCGGGGCTCGTGGCCCTCGACTTTCCGGGGTACGCGATCGGCGGGCTGTCCGTCGGCGAAGGGCCCGCGGCGATGGATGCCGCGCTGCGGGCGACCCTGCCGCACCTGCCGACGGACCGGCCGCGGTACCTGATGGGCGTGGGCCAGCCGCGGGACATCGTCGAGTCGGTGGCGGCCGGCGTGGACATGTTCGACTGCGTGCTGCCCACACGGTGCGGGCGGAACTCGCTCGTCTACACGTTCGCCGGGCAGGTGCGGCTGCGGAACGCGACCCACGCGACGGACGCGGCGCCACTGGAGCGGGACTGCCCGTGCATCGCCTGCCGGCACGGCCGGGGCTATTTGCGGCACCTCTTCCTGGCCGGCGAAATGCTCGGCCCCGTGCTCGCCTCGATCCACAACCTCACTTTCTACCAGCGGCTCGTCGCCCGGCTCCGCGCGGCGATCGTCGCCGGGCGGTTCGCGGCCACGCGCCGCGAGCTGCTCGCGACCCTGGCTCGGCCGGAAGGCGTGGAGCCCGCACGGCCACCGGCCGAGGCATGACGCCGGCCGCGTCGGGCTCGCTCCGCACGATGCGGGCTTGTCGGGCATGCGCGGCGGCCACTACATTTGCGGGCTTCCG
>JBIPLS010000168.1:0-6864 GCA_044368305.1 Pirellulales bacterium | reverse complement strand
CAAGGTGCGACCAGCCGGGCGGGCGGTCGCACCTCCGGGCGACCGTGGCCGCCTGGAGGGCGGCCCAGTCAAAGCCGGCGGAGGCCGGCCAAGCAAAGCGAGCCATGATGGCGAGGCTTTGCGTGATCACGGCACCATCCATGGCCCCCGCGGGCTTGGCCCGGCGTGGTCGCAGCCAAGGTGCGACCAGCCGGGCGGGCGCAGGCGGAGATCGCCGGCGCCGCCCTGGGAGCGGACGCCGGCGGCTACCGGGCCGAGTTCCTCGACCTCGTCCGCAAGATGGAGGCGGTCAGCCGTCCGGATCGTCGATGAGCTGCCGCAGCCGCTCGGCATGCTCCGGCACGAGCCGCGGCAGCCAGGTGGCATCGACGAGGCCGAGGGCGAGAAGGTCGAGCAGGTGAACCTGATCCTTGCGGCGGAACGAGTTGAGCTTGATCCGCACGAGCGCCTCGAGCGACACGATCGCGTAGTCATCGGCAACGACTCGCTCGGTCACGTCGGCCGTCGGCAGCGGATGCGACTCGCGAACCTTTTCGTTTGCGAAGAGGAGGTGCACGGCGTCCCGCGAGCTGCCGGCGGGCCCATCGATAAAGCAGATGACGTCCATTACGGTGGCCCGAACGAAGCCCGCCGCCTCAAGCGCTGCCGTGACCGCATCGAGGTCGCTGCGGCGGACGAGGATGTCCACGTCTTGCGTGTTCCGCACGGCGGCCCGATCGACCCGCGACACCCACGCGGCCACGGCGTTGCCGCCGGCCATGGCATAGGGGATCCCGGCCTTTTCGAGGGCCGCGGTCGCCCGCAGGGCCCGGTCGCGAACGGCTTGCACGGCCTCGACCATCCTTTCCCATGAGAACTCGCGAAGTTCGACGGCCATGGCCGGGCACCTCTGCAAAAAGGCATGGGAAAGAAGGCAGGCGGAGCCTTGCACCCTGCCACGATCGTACACCGGTGTCGGCGGCCCGTGAAAGTCGGCGACGACAAGGCATTGGTCGGCCCAGGCTCCGTCCGGCGTGCGGGCTATCATGGAGATATGCCCCACACGCTCGTGCTCGTGCCCACGGAACCCGAGCGGCGGCTGCTCGTGCCGGCGCTCGCCGCCGGCTTGGGCTCTTCCATTCGGATGGAACTCTGCGGCTTTGGACCGGTGGCCGCGGCGGCCCGCACGGCCGCATTGATCGCGGCGCACGCCCCGGTACGCGTGCTCCTCGTGGGCATCGCCGGCCGGCTCGATGCCCGGCTCGACGTCGGGGCGGCTTATCGGTTCGACCGCGTCGCCTGCCACGGGGTCGGGGTGGGGTCGGGCGACGCGTTCGTGCCGGCCGATGCCCTCGGCTGGAGCCAGTGGCCCGGCGATCCGCCCGCTGCGTCGGCGGCCGTCGGGGACGTGATCGATCTGCCCGGGGTCGGCGGCGGCGTGCCGGCTCGCGGCCTCTTGCTCACGGCCTGTGCCGCCTCCGCAACCGCGGCGGACGTCGCCGCACGCACGGGCCTCTTTCCCGCGGCGGTGGCCGAGGACATGGAGGGCTTCGGCGTGGCTCTCGCCTGCCGCCTGGCCGGCGTCCCGCTCGCGATCATCCGCGGCATCTCGAACACGGCCGGCGACCGGGATCATGCCCGGTGGCGGGTGCCGGAGGCGCTCGCTGCGGCCGCCGCTCTCGCGATGCAGGTCCTGGAGGAGCCGCGGTGAGCCGCACGATCCGCCTCGGCATCTCCACCTGCCCGAACGATACGTTCGCCTTCCATGGGCTCCTCACCCGGAGCGTGGACTGGCGCGGTCTGGACTTCGCGGTCGAACTCCTCGACATCGAGCAACTCAACGAACGCATGCTCCGCGGCGACTTCGACGTCTGCAAGGTGAGCTTCGGCGCGGCGCTCGGCATGGCCGCGCGGGTCGTCGTGCTCCCCAGCGGCTCGGCCCTCGGCTTCGGCGTCGGTCCGCTGCTGCTCGCGGCGCGGCCGGGCGCGCGGCCCGCCGACGCCAACCAACTCACGCTCTGCCCGGGCCGGCACACGACCGCGGCGCTCCTCTTCGACCTCTTCCACGCCGGCACGACCCGCGTGGAGCAGACGGTATTCTCCGCGATCATGCCCCGGCTCGCGGCGGGCGCGGCCGACTTCGGCGTCTGCATCCACGAGGGCCGCTTCACCTGGCAGGCGCACGGGCTGCATCTGGTCGAGGATCTCGGCAGCCGCTGGGAGAGCGAGACGGGCGCGCCGCTGCCGCTCGGCGGCATCGTGGCCGCCCGCCGTCTTCCCGCCGACGTGATCGCCGCGGTCCAGGGCGTGATCCACGACTCGTTGGCATTCTCGCTGGCCGACCGCGCCGCGGCCCTGGCCACGATGCGGGAGCATGCCCAGGAGTTCGCCGACGACGTGCTCATGCGGCACGTCGATCTGTACGTCAACGAGTGGACACTCGACCTCGGCACGACCGGTCGCCAGGCCCTCGCCACGCTCTGCGACCGCGCGGCCCGTGTCGGCCCCGCCCCGCGGCTCGAGGTGTTCGCGGGCTGATCGGGATCACCCCCCGCGCGGCAGCCGATCAGGCATGGTGGGCCAACCAGCGCTCGGCGTCGAGGGCCGACATGCAGCCGGTGCCCGCCGCCGAGATCGCCTGGCGGTAATAGTCGTCGGCCACGTCGCCCGCCGCGAACACCCCCTCCACGCTCGTCGCCGTGCGGAAGTGCTGCTTCCAGACGATGTACTTCTTGGGCGTCAGCTCCAGCTGGCCGTCGAGGAATGCCGTGTTCGGCGTGTGTCCGATCGCCAGGAACACGCCCGCCGCCTCCAGCGTGGTCCGCTTCCCGGGCTCCGTCGTGCTCTCCAGCCGGACGCCCGTCACGCCAGCCGTATCGTCGCCGAGCACCTCGGCCAGGGCCGTGTTGAAGTGGACCTGTATCTTCGGATTGTCGAAGGCCCGCTGGGCCATGATCTTGCTCGCCCGCAGGGCGTCGCGGCGGTGGACGAGATGGACGGTGCTGGCGAACTTCGAGAGGTAGGTGGCCTCCTCCACGGCCGAGTCTCCGCCGCCCACGACCACGAGCGGCTTGTTGCGAAACCGCGGCAGGGCGCCATCGCAGACGGCGCAGGCGCTCACTCCCCGGTTCTTGAACTTCTCCTCGCTCGGCAGTCCGAGCCAATTGGCGCTCGCCCCCGTGGCCACGATCACGCACGCGGCCTGCACCTCGCCCCCCGCGGCCGGGAAGAGCCGGAACGGCCGGCGGGAGAAATCGACCTTCGCGATGTCGTCGGTGACGATCCGCGTGCCGAAGTTCACCGCCTGCTGCCGCATCAGTTCCATGAGTTCGGGGCCGGTGACCCCCTTCCCCTCGTGCGGGGCCATCATCATGCGCCGCTCCTTGGGGAGGGCCGAATCGAGGAAGCCGCCGAGGTTGCCATGGGGAAAGCCGGCGTAGTTCTCAACCTCGCTCGTCAGCGCCAGCTGGCCGAGGGGCAGCGTGCCGGACATGCGGTTCTTTTCGGTGATCGCCCCCTCGTAGACCAGCGGCGTGAGTTGGGCACGGGCAGCGTAGGTGGCGGCCGACCAGCCGGCCGGCCCGCTGCCGATGATGACGAGGGTTTCGACGACGGAGGACGGCATGGAGAGGCTCCGCGACGGTGACGAACGCCGTGGCCCGTCGCAGCGACGGCCCTCGGCAATGACCGGCCAGGGATGATGTACCCGGTCGGGCCGCTGGCGGAAACCCGTCCGCCCCCTTCGCCGGGAAAACTCGTTCCCGCCCGGCTGCGGCGGGACGGCGACGACCGCTGGTAGACTGTTGCAAAGCGGGGACGGGACTTCTCCGCGGAGCCATCGCATGCCCGCGTTCACCGCGATCCTGTCGCTCGTCGCGCTCGCCGCCTGCGGCTGGCTGCTGGCCTCACGCCGCCGGCTCGCGGCCGACGTCGAGCGACTCACGGGCTTCATGGAGCATGGGCCCTTCTTGGCTTTCATGAAGGACGCCGACGGCCGCTATGCCTACGAGAACCGCCTGCTCGTCGAGCACATCGCCCGGGTCCGGCCCGGCACCACGAGCCTGCTGGGCCGCATGGATCACGAGCTGTTTCCCGGCACCGAGGAACGGTCGTACGTCGGCAACGATCGGCGGGTCATCGACCTCGGCCGCCCCCTGAACTTCGACGAGATCTCCGTCGATGCCGACGGCACGGTGCGGCACTGGTCCACCGTCAAGTTTCCACGGCTGGACGCCCACGGCCGGCCGGGCGTCGCCGGCATCGCCATCGACGTCACGGACGTGCGGCAGGCTCGCAGCGACGCCCGCTCGAGCGAGGACCGCTGCTCCCTGGCAGTCGAAGCCGGCCGGATGGGCACCTTCACCCTCGACCTCGGCATGCAGACCCTCGACACGTCGCCGCTGTTCGCCGTCCTCCACGGCCGACCCGAAACCAAGACCCGGCTCGGACTTGAGGAATCGCTCGCCGAGGTGCACGTTGAGGACCGGCCGAAGATCCTCGCGGCCGTGCAGGCCGCCCTCGACGACCGCGTCCCCAACCGCATCACCTACCGCGTGCCCGCCCCCGACGGGGCCGTCCGCTGGATCGAGCTCGTGGGCCGGGTGTTCACCGACGATGCGGGGCGGCCGATCGTGGTCCGTGGCGTCGGCTTCGAGGTCACCGAGCAGCGGGCGGCCTTCGAGGAAATCGCCCATCGCAAGCAGATGCTGCGCCGGCTCATCGACGTCCAGGAGAACGAGCGGCAACTGCTGTGCCACGAACTGCACGATGGCCTCATCCAATACGCCATCGGCGCGAAGATGCTGCTCGAATCGGCCCGCGACGAGGCCGACGACGTGCTCCGCACCGAACGGATCGACTCGGCCCTCGACTGCCTGGAGCGGGGGATCGCCGAGGGGCGGCAGGTGATCCGCGGCGTGCGGCCGGCGGTGCTTGACGACCTCGGAATGGCCGCGGCGATCGTCGATCTCGCCGACCAGTTGGGATCCGCCGGCGTCGTCGTGGAGACGACGCTCGACGATGGGCTCGACGCGGTGCCTCCGGACCTGCGCACGACGGTCTACCGCGTGGTGCAGGAGTCGCTCGCCAACGTGCGCAAGCATGCCGGCACCGACCGGGCGACGGTCGCGATCCGACGGGCCGCCGCCGCGATCCACCTCGAGGTCCGCGACGCGGGCGTGGGCTTCGATCTGGATGAGGCCCGCCGCCGGGGATTCGGCCTGGTGGGCATGACCGAACGCGTCCGCTTGGCAGGCGGGACGATCGATGTCGAAACCCGGCCGGCCGCCGGCTGCCGGGTGACCGCTCGCCTGCCGATCCCGGACGCCGAAGACGAGCCGTCCGTCCCGGGCCGCGATGCCTCCGCCGACCTGGGCAGCCGGCGGCCGAACGCGGCCGCGGCCCCCGCGCGCCCCTCGGTGGCCCGCCCATGAGCCTCCTGGCCATCCTCCTGCCGGCGGCCGCGATTCTGGCGACGGCGTACGTCGTCTACGGCCGGATCCTCGCCCGGCTGTTCCGCCTCGATGACGCCGCGGCCACACCGGCGGTCGCCCTCCGCGACGACGTCGACTACGAGCCGATCCCGCCGCAGCTCCTCCTCGGTCAGCACTTCTCCGCGATCGCCGCGGCCGGGCCGATCGTGGGGCCGATCCTCGCCGGTGTGATGTTCGGCTGGCTGCCGGCCTTGGTCTGGATTCTCCTCGGCAGCATCTTCATCGGCGGCGTCCACGACTTCGCGGCCCTCGTGGCCTCGGTGCGGCACAAGGCCCGGTCGATCGCCGAGGTGGTCCGCGACCACATGAGCCGGCGGAGCTACGTGCTCTTCCTGGCGTTCGTCTGGATCGCGCTGGTCTACATCATCGTCGCCTTCACCGACATCACGGCCGCGAGCTTCGTCGGCCGGCAGGTGCTGGAGAACGGCGAGAGCGTGTCGGGGGGCGGGATCGCCACGTCGAGCCTGCTGTACCTCGCGCTGCCGATGATCATGGGTGCCTGCATGCGGTTCGGCCGCATGCCCTTGTGGGCGGCGACGGCGGTCTTTCTGCCGCTGGTCGGCATCGCCATCTGGGGCGGCCAGCAGATCCCCTTCGATCTCGGGCGAACGCTCGGCACGAGCGACGCCACCGCGCAGAAGATCTGGGGCGGGTTGCTGCTGGGCTACTGTCTCGTGGCTGCCATGGTCCCGATGTGGCTCCTGCTCCAGCCGCGGGGCCATCTCGGCGGCTGCTTCCTCTACGTGGCCCTGGCCGGGGCGGCGATCGGCCTGATCGTCAGCGACCGCACACTGGCCGGCCTGTTCGGCGGCGACGCCGCGATCCGCTATCCGGCCTTCACCGGCTGGCAAACGCAGAACAGCCAGAGCCTCATGCCGATGCTCTTCATCACCATCGCCTGCGGCGCCTGCTCGGGATTTCACTCGCTCATCGCCTCGGGCACCACGAGCAAGCAGCTGCGGCGGGAGACCGACGCCCGCTCCATCGGCTACGGCACGATGCTCCTGGAGGCGATGGTGGCCGTCGTCAGCCTGTGCTGCGTGATGATCCTTGCCGCCGACAGCCCGCTCGTGAAACAGAAGCCGAATTTCATCTATGCCCTGGGGATGGGGCGATTCCTGGAAGTTGTGGGCGTCCCGGCCACGATCGGCGTGTCGTTCGCGCTCATGGCCTTCACCACGTTCGTCTACGACACGCTCGACGTGTGCACGCGGCTGGGCCGCTACATCGTCCAGGAACTGACCGGGATGACGGGGCGGCCCGGGGCCTGGCTGGGCACGGGCCTGACCGCGGGCGTGCCGCTCCTCTTCCTGCTGCGGCCGAATCTCGATGCGAGTGGCAATCCGGTGCCCGCGTGGCAGGTGTTCTGGAGCCTGTTCGGCGCCAGCAACCA
>JBIPLS010000167.1:0-6866 GCA_044368305.1 Pirellulales bacterium | reverse complement strand
ACCCGGCGAGGGGCGGCCCATGCCCCGTCAGCGATCAAATCTTCTTGGGCGAAGGATCGGGGCTACCCGTGTCCTCGAGCGGGCTATGGAAGCGAGCGAAGCCATGGATGGCGCAGCGAAGCGGACATGCAGAGAGCCGAGGCCGGGAGGGCCGAGGCGAACGTCCGGCGAGAGGGCACGGGTGGCCCCGATCCGGGTTCGGCAATTGCGCGCACTCGCTCGCCTTCAGCCCGCGGATCGAGAGACGGTAGACTCACGCCATCATGTCTCACACCATCGTGATCTTCGGCGCCTCCGGTGACCTCACGAGCCGCAAGCTCGTGCCGGCCCTCTTCAACCTGATGCGGGCCGGCTCCCTCCCACCCGACACCCGGATCGTCGGCTTTTCGCGGACGCCGATGAGCGACGACGCGTGGCGGGCAAGCCTCCGCGAGACCACCGCGAAGCACTGCGACTGCGGGCCGATCGACGACGCGGCGTGGAACGCCTTCGCCGCGCGGATTCACTACCAGCCGGGCGACATCGGCAACGCGGACGACTTCCGCCGGCTCGCCGCCCGGCTCGACCAGCTCGAGGCGGGCGCGGAGGCGACCCGCGTCTACTACCTCGCCACGGCGCCGCAGTTCTACGAGCCCGTCGTGGCGGCGCTCGGCGCGTGCGGTCTCGCCGACGAGGCGTCCGGGCCGCGACGGATCGTGGTCGAGAAGCCGTTCGGCACCGACCTGGCGACGGCCCACGGCCTCAACGAGCGACTCCACGCGGTGTTCCGCGAGAAGCAGGTCTTTCGTATCGACCACTACCTCGGCAAGGAGTCGGTGCAGAACATCCTCGCCCTGCGGTTCGCCAACACGATCTTCGAGCCGATCTGGAACAGGCGCTACATCGACCACGTGCAGATCACCGTTGCCGAGGAGGTGAAGGTGGGCCGCCGCGGCGGCTACTACGACGGCAGCGGCGTGCTCCGCGACATGTTCCAGAACCATCTGCTGCAGCTGCTCATGGTGACGGCCATGGAGGCTCCGGTGCGGTTCGAGGCCACGGCCGTCCGCAACGAGAAGGTGAAGGTGCTCGAGGCGATCCGGCCGCTCGAGCCGGCAGAGGTGGCGGCGGCGGGCATCCGCGGCCAGTACCGCGGCTATCTCGACGACCCCGGCGTGGCGGCCGGCAGTCGCACGGCCACGTTCGGCGCCATCCGCCTGGAGATCGACAACTGGCGGTGGCAGGGCGTGCCTTTCTACCTGCGGAGCGGCAAGGCGATGAGCTGCCGCACGACGCAGATCGTGATCGGGTTCCGGCAGCCGCCGCTCGAACTTTTCGCGGCCGGCCGCCGCACGTTCCACCGCGAGGCCAACCGGCTCGTGATCCAGATCCAGCCGGCCGAGGGCATCCAGCTCCACTTCCACACGAAAGTACCCGGGGAGGGCATGCGGCTGCGGCTCACGGACCTGGAGTTCAGCTACTCCCGCGAGTTCGCCGGCCGGCTGCCCGAGGCCTACGAGCCGCTGCTGCTCGACGTGCTCGACGGCGACGCCAGCCTCTTCGCCCGCGCTGACGAGGTGGAGAAGTCGTGGGAGATCATCGATCCCTTCGTGCGGGCGTGGGCCGCACCCGAACTGCCGCCACCCGACCGCTACGAGGCGGGTGAGTGGGGCCCGATGGCGAGCGTCGAGTGGATGGCCGCCCAGGGCCGGACCTGGTTCGACATGTGTCCGGTGCTGACGTGAGCGATGCGGCCGCCGCCGTCCGGCGTGGACCGGTCATCGGCACCGTAGCCCTCGAATCGCCCGTCGTACAGGCCGCCCTCTCGGGCTACAGCGACCGGGCGATGCGGGTGCTCGCCCGCCGCCACGGCGCGGCCTACGCCCTCGGCGAGGTGCTGCTCGACCGTTTCGTGATGGAGGCGGGCCGCAGCCCGCGCAACTCCGCCCGCCTTGCGGTGGCCGCCGAGGAACATCCGGTCGGCGGCCAGTTGATGGGCGCCAACCCCGACGACTTCCCCCCGGCCGCGCGGCGGCTCGTGGAGGAGGGCTACGACGTCATCGACGTCAACTTCGGCTGCCCCGTGAAGAAGGTCCTGGGCCGGTGCCGGGGCGGCTATCTGCTCTCGCAGCCGGCGACGGCCCTGGAGATCGTGGCGAAGGTCCGCAACGCCGTGCCGCCGCAGGTGCCCGTGACGCTCAAGATGCGCCGCGGCCTCGACGACTCGGCGGAGAGCCGCGACAACTTCTGGACGATCTTCGACGGCGCCTTCGCCCGCGGGGTGGCGGCGATCACCGTCCACGGCCGGACCGTGCAGCAGAAGTACGTCGGCCCGAGCGACTGGGAGTTTCTCGCGGCGGTCAAGCGGCACGCGGGCGAACGCATCGTGATCGGCTCGGGCGACCTGTTCTCCGCGGCGGCCTGCGTGGCGATGCTCGAGCGTACGGGCGTGGACGGCGTGAGCATCGCCCGCGGCGCGATCGGCAACCCGTGGATCTTCGGCCAGACCCTCACCCTGCTTGCCGGCGAGCCGCCGCTGTCGCCCCCCACGATCCACGAGCAGCGGGAGGTGCTCCGCGAGCACTGGGCGCTCTCCATGGAACTCCATGGAGAGGCCGTGGCCGGCCGCAGCATGCGGAAGTTCGCCATCAAGTACGCCCGCGTCCACCCCGACCACCTCGCCGTCCGCGACGCCTTCATCGCCGTGAAGGTGAACGCGGACTGGCAGGCCGTCCTCGACCGCTTCTACGCCGCCGACGGCCCCGGCCGCGACCCCGCCGCCGACGTGGACGAAGTGACCTCCTGCGAGGCATGATGCAGTCTGACGTGAAGTCGTCCATCGATCCGTGAAGAACCGGACGAGGAGGCGAGGGGGTCGGCGAACGCTCGAGGAGCGTGGGGCGTATCCTCGCCCCAGCGACGAGACTTTTGCCGCCCCCGAGCCGGTGACTCACCCCAGCATCACCATAGGACGAAACCTCGATGACACCCACCACCCCCGAACTCCACGCCGTCGTCGTCTCCACCGCCCTCAAGCCGGCGAGCAAGACGCGGACCGCCGCCGACACGATCTCCGCCCGGCTCGCGGCAGAGGGTCTGTCCGTGGACCTGATCGACCTGGCGACCGAGCCGCTGCCCGCGTGCGACGGCTTCGCCTGCTACCAGGACGAGCGGGTGCACGTCATGACCCGCCGGGTGCGGGCCGCCGACCTGATCGCGATGTGCTTCCCGGTCTACAACTATCAGCCGAATGCCGCCGCCAAGAACTTCGTCGAGCTCACCAACGACGCCTGGAAGGACAAGGTCGTGACGTTCGTGGCCAACGCCGGCGGCGACCGCTCGTTCCTCGCCCCCCTGCCCCTGGCCAACTCGCTGATGGTCGACCACCGCTGCGTGATCGTGCCGCAGTTCCTCTACCTGCCGCCGGCGGCCTTCGACTCGTCCGGAAAGGTCACCCTTGACGGGCTGACGGCCGAACTCTTCGACCAGCAGATCGCCGCCGCGATCCGCCTCGCCCGCGCCTGGGCGTCCCGCGGCCGCACGTCGACGTAAGCCGCTTCACCGCGGGTCGGTGACCACACCCGCGAAGAGCACCGCCCCGGTGCCCTGGTGCACGACGGCCCAGGCGAACGGCCGGTCGGCCCGCACCTCGAGCGGTTCCTCCTGCGGCGGCAGGGCGCTGCGGACGCCGATCACTACGCCCGTGGCTGCAGCAGCTTCGGTACCCTCCTCGCTCACCTCCACAAAGCCCTCGTGGACGACGGCCGACACGAACAGGTCGCGGGTGCCGTCGATGCCGGAGAAGTCGGCGACGCCGGCCGCGAAGGCCTTCTTCATGCCCATGGACGCGAGCGCCGCGTTGAGCGAGAGCGGCTTGCGGGCCGTCCACTTGGGAACGGCGAGGTTCACCTGTCGTGGTCGCAGCGTGCCGCCTCCCCTCTGCCAGCCCCACAACGTGCGGCCGTCGATGCCGGAGAGGACCGCCGCGAGGCCGTCCACGGCGTCGGGCACGATCACCACCATCGCCAACTGCCCGCCGGCGTCGTAGGGGATTTCGCACAGCGTCACCGCCCGCGGCCCCTCCCCGGCCTTGCCCGCCGTCATCCTGCCCGAGCGGTGCATGAAGGGCACGTCAGCGGCCTTGCCGGGCGAGAGCGTGAATGGCTTCGGCGCGGTGGCCGCCTTCTCGAACGGCGTCGCCCAGGCGGCCTTCATATACACCGCGTTCGTGAGCACGAGCCGCGTCAGCGGCGAGAGCACGCCCGGCTTGAGTAGTTCGTCGATCTTCTTCGCCGTGTGGTCGCTCACCCAGCCGTTGATCTCCTTGCGCGCCGCCTCGGTCGCCGCGACGAACTCGACGATCCCCACCCCGGCCCCGTACTTGCTCTCCAGGAGCCCAGTGAACTCACCCTCCAACCGCTTGCCCTGCTGGACCCACAGCCGGTTGGCGATGTCGAGCGATATTTTCTCGCTCCGCACGTGAGACAGCGCCTCCCGCAGCCTCTCCGCCGCCGCGGCGATCGCTGCCCGGTCGTCGGGCATGCCCAGCACCTTCGCGATCTCGGCGGCCGTCTCGCCGCGGGCGCCGGCATGCGTCATCGCCAGCGCCTCCCAGACGCTCACGGGAGAGACGATCGCGTTGCCGACACCGCTCGCCCGGACGAGATCCCACGCCAGCGCCTCGACACCGGGGGCGGCCCCGAGCGCGGGGTCAGGCTCCCGCGCCCGGGCGGCGAGGGGGAGGGCAAGCATGATGACCGCCGCCAAGTTGAACATCCGCATCATGATCATGCGCTCCTTCTGGGATTCTCGTGGGTGAGAGGATTCAGGAGGGGATGCCCGTGCCCCGAGAGCCGGCGTTGCTGACCAGCGGAGGCACGGAGGCCGGGGCGCAGGCAGCATCGAGAGAGCGGAGCCCAGGATGGGCGCAGCGAACGTCCGGCGACGGGGCACAGGCATCCCCGACCCACCACGCAGACGGGCCATGCGTCATCACGGTCACTCCAGCGTCACCGTGAGCAGGAACTCGTCGAGCGCCTTCCTTGCTTCCTGCTCCTTGCTCACGAGATCCGCGATCTCCTTGCGGAGCGTCTCCACCCGGTCCTCCTGCTCGGCGAACTTCTTCACGTACTTGGCATACAGCTCGTTCGTGCGGTCGAGCTGGGCCATGTTCTGCCGGATCCGGTTCTGCTCCTGCTCGACCACCTGGATCTCCCGCTCCTTCTCCTGCTTCGCCCGCACGATTTCCTCGATGCCACGCTTCTTGGCGATCACCTGCTCGAGCGCCTCCTTGACCTTGGGCCTCGTCGCCTTGGCGCGGATGTAGAACAGGATCGTGTTGTCGTCGACGTTCGTCAGGGCGACGTGCTGCTCGCCCTGCCGCTCCTCGGCCACCTCCAGTTTCGCCGGCTTCCCCGGCTCGGCCGTGACCGCGAAGCGGTAGCGGTCGCGGGTCGTCTCCGCCGCCTCCTTGGGGGTCACCAGGCTCCAGGACTCCTCCCGCGGATGCTCGACGAGGAGCTTCACGGGCTTGGAACCCGAGTTCTTGATCTCGAAGGCCTTCGTGCGGGCGTACTTCCGCGTGGCGACGAGCGTGCCCTTGGCGATCTTCACGGCCACGATCTCCTCGGGCCGCTGCTCCATGCGGGGATTCACCTCGACGTCGAGATCCACGGCGTAACTCACCAGCCGCTCGCTGCCGGGGGCCATGTCCTCGATGCGGGCGTCGCCGGCGTAGGCCCCGGCCTCGAACACCGTGACCGGCCCCTGCATGAGGTCGAGCTTCGTGGAGTTCACGAGCCGCAGGCCGGAGAGCGGGTGCTTGGCGAGGACGCGGTCGTCGTAGATGGCGACCTTCTCCACGTCCACCTGCTCGCCCACGATCGGCAGCATCGCCGACCGCTGCCGCTCGATCGTCACCGGCTTGGCGATCTCGTAGCGGAAGAGTTCGCCCAGGTTCGAGCCCGCCGCCATGCTCTGGATGCTGGCGGCGCCTTCGAGCCTTTTTAATGCATCGCTCGCAGCAGCAGCATCCTGGGCCTCTTCGGGTTTGTTGCTTTTACCAGACGGCGCCGGGCGTTTGGCGTCTGCTAGCTTCCGGGCGCGGAGAGCGAGTTGATCGGGCGACTCGTCGGCCATGACGGCAGCGGCAGCGAACTCCCTGTTTGCGCTCGCCAGATCCTGCCCGTAGATCTGCGGCATGAGCGAGGCGTAGAGTTCCGGCATGACCTGCGGCCGGGGCACGTAGAGCGGCTGGTAGAGATCCATCCGGAACGAGATCGGCCGGCCGCTGACGAGCGTCATCGTCACGTCCTTCCAGTCCTGGTCGGTGGTGTTCTCCACGATCGCCCAGCCCTGCAGCAACGCCTTCGCCTTCGCGTCTCCCGCCGCCACGTCGTCCACCACGAGCCGGTAGCTCGTCTTCCAGAGCGGCGACTCCTGCACGTAGCCCACCCGCACGTCCCGCGGGCCCTTGCCCGCGAACTGCAGCGTCACCGCCTTCTTGTCGTTGTCGTGGCCCAAGGCGAGCACCGCGAGGGCCTTTTCCAGTTCGCCCTGCAAGCGCGGGTCGACGAGCTTGATCCGCGTGACCGTGTCGAGGGCGATCGTCCTCAGGCCGTCGGCCGTGAGCAGCGTAACGAACTCCTTCTCCACCGTCTTGTTCTCGCCCGCCGGCACCGTCCGCTTCTCCACCCCCACGATCGTGCCCGTCGCCGGCGTGGCGGCGTCGATCTCGATCTTCTCGCCCCGCAGCCGTGAGAGGATCTGGCCCATCGAGGGGTTGTCGGTGAGGTTCACGGCGAACGTGCCGAGCGTCTTCGTGATCGGGTCGCGGGAGGCGTAGCTCACGGTCGAGACCGTGCCGCCGCCCAAGTCCTCGAGAACCA
>JBIPLS010000166.1:0-6940 GCA_044368305.1 Pirellulales bacterium | reverse complement strand
AATTGATCCGCCGGCTCGCCGACTCCGAGCACGTGGAGCAGGTCTTCGTGCGGCACGCCTTCCGCTACTTCCTCGGCCGCAACGAGACCCTCGCCGACGGCCCGACGCTCGTCGCCGCCCACCGGGCCTACCGCGATTCCGGCGGCAGCATGAAGGCCCTGATCACCTCGCTCCTGTCCTCCGACGCCTTCCTCTACCGCTACCGCACGACCGCAGACTGAACGACCCGACCGCGAGCATCCGCACTTCCCCGGCCCTCTCCGCGAACTGCTGGTGTAGCCGCTTTTCCGCGGGCGGCGGCTGCCGGCCGCCGACGCGGATCAGCCCCGGCGCTCCAGCAGCGCCGCGGCGGGCTTGTCGAGGTGCAGGCTGCACCGGGGGTGCTCGCGGAGGATCGAGGCCGGCACCTGCGGCGTGACCGCGCCCTCGACGACGCCCCGCACGGCCTCCGCCTTGCGGGCGTCCGGCACGGAGCACACGATCAGGTCGCTGGCCATGATCCGCCGGATCGCCATCGAGATCGCCTGCTTCGGCACGTCATCCATGCCGGCGAACCAGCCCTCCCCCACCTGCTGCCGGCGACAGGCCTCGTCGAGATCGACGACGAGATAAGGGGCCGTGGCGGCGAAGTCGGCCGGCGGGTCGTTGAACGCCAGGTGGGCGTTTTCACCGATCCCCACGAGCGACACGTCGAAGTTGCCCGCGGGCACGAGCCCGGCCAGGCGGCGGCACTCGGCGTGCGGGTCGCCCGAGCCGTCGATCTCGTGGAAAGCCGCCGGCTTGCGGGTCAGCGGGGCCAGGAAACGCTCCCGCAGATACTTGCGAAAGCTCGCGAGGTGCGTGTCGGGGATGCCGACGTACTCGTCGAGGTGGAAGACGGTGATCTTCTCCCAGGGGATGGACGTGTCGGCGGTGAGGGCGGCGAGCGTGTCGAACTGCGAGGCGCCCGTGGCCACCACGCAGGTGGCCGATCCCTTGGCGGCGACGGCGGCCCGCAGGGCGGCGGCGGCCTCGGTCGCGGCGACCTTGCCGAGCGTGGGACGATCATCGTGGACGTGGACCTGCATAGGACGGGCTCCTGCTCCGGAAAGAGTTCGTGGCGAATGCGCCGCATGCCTGCGGCGCAGGCTCTCGTTATACTCGGAGGCTTTCACGGGCGAAGGCCCCCGGCGAAACCGGCGAAATCCACGGGGCGACGATGAAGACACCAGGCGTGATCGATGCGAACCTCTCGGTCCACGGGCTTCACTATCTCGACGACCGACCGGTGGCCGTCCACGTGCGCGGCGGCCTGATCGTCGCCGTGGAGCGCGTCGAGACGCTGCCGCCGGAAGCGGCCGGCTGGTTCGTGGGCCCCGGCCTCGTCGACAACCAGGTCAACGGCTACGCCGGCGTCGGGTTCACGAGCGGCTCCGGCCCGCTGACGGTCGAGGGCGTGCTCCGGGCGACGCGGGCGATGTGGTCGGTGGGCGTCACGAGCTACTTGCCCACGCTCACCACGCACGCCGCCGACACCTACTGCCACTCGCTGGCCGTCCTCGCGGAGGCCGCGGCCGACCCGGCGACCCGCGGCTCGATTCTCGGCTACCACCTCGAGGGCCCCTACATCAGTCCGCACGACGGCTTCCGCGGCGCCCACCCGGCCCGCCACGTGCGGCCGCCGAGTTGGCAGGAGATGGAGCGGTTCCAGGCGGCGGCCCGGGGTGGCGTCCTGCAGATGACGGTCGCCCCGGAGACGCCCGGCTGCCTCGACTTCATCCGCCGCTGCACGGCCGCCGGCATCGTGGTGGCCCTCGGCCATCACGACGCCGACCGGGCGACGATCGACGCGGCCGTGCTCGCCGGCGCCCGCACGGTCACCCATCTGGGCAACGGCTGCGCGAACACCATCAACCGCCACGACAACCCGCTCTGGCCGCAGTTAGCCAACGACGCCCTCCACGCCAGCCTAATCTGCGACGGCTTCCACCTCCGCGACGACCAGATCGCGGTGTTCCACCGCGTCAAGGGCACGGAGCGGACGATCCTCACGGCGGATGCCGTGCACCTGGCGATGATGCCGCCGGGCGACTACGTCAACGACGTCGGCGACACGATCCGCCTGGGCACCGACGGCTGCGTCCGCTACCCAGCCCAGGGCGTGCTCGCCGGCGCGGCCCTGCCGCTGTCTCGTGGCGTGGCGAAGATCATGCAGGTCACCGGCTGCGGGCTCGCCGAGGCGATCCGCATGGCCGCCACCAACCCCGCGCGGCTCTATGGGATCGCCGACCGCGGCGAACTGCGGCCCGGCATGCGGGCCGACCTGATCGTGTTCCGCCCCGGCGGCGACGACCTGGCGATCGAGCGGACCTACGTCGCCGGCCATCTGGTTCACGACGCCGCCGGCCGGGCCTGACCGCCGGGCGGCCGGCGATCGCTCACTCCGCCGCCGGCTCGTCGGCCGAGACCTCGAGCGTGAGGGTCCCGGCCCGGAGCGCCGCCCGCTTCTCCTCGACGAGCCGGAGCACGTCGGCCGGCAGCTTCTTCTCCCAGCCGTGCCAGGGGGCGAGGGCCACGCCCCCCGCGGCGAACGTGCAGAACCGGCCCAGATCCTCGGCCACGACCTCGGCCGCGGCAGCCCGGGCGACCACGTGGTCGATCACGGGCCGCATGTTCCAAATCGTGCCCGTCACCACGTGGTCGGGCGCCTCCTCGTGCTGGTCGATCATGTCGCCGAAGGCGAGCACGCCCGTCTCCTTGGCGGCCGCGATCGCCCCCTGTCGTTCCGCGAAGATCATGTCCGCGCCGGCCGCCACCTGGGCGAGCGCGGCGGCTCGGGCCTTGGGCGGGTCGAACCAGGCGTCGATGAACGCGACCTTCACCTTCACGGCTGGGTTAGCGGCGCGGGCTCCGGCCAGGAAGGCGTTGACCGTGCGGTGCACGTCGGCATCGTGTTTGCCGGCGACCACGCCCACCAGGTTCGACTTCGTCATCTTTCCGGCCACGAGGCCGCAGAGGTAGGCGGGCTCGGCGAGATCGCTGTCGAAGGTGGAGACGTTCGGCGGCTGCGGCTTCTCCGGGCCGCCCAGAAGAAAGGCGATGCGGGGATGGTCCTTGGCCAACGCGGCGATCTCGTCGGCCGCGTCGGCCGCGTCGGCCACGATGATGTCGGGCTTCTCGGCGGCCGCCCGCTGGAGCGCCTCGATCTGCTTCTCCGCCGTGTCGAGCGCGTCGCGCCACGTGTAGCGGATGCGGCCCTCCTTCTCCGCCTCCGCGAGGGCCGCGTGGATCACCGCGTTCCAAGGCTCGGCGACGGGCGTCGCGTAGGCCGCGAACACGGCCGGCACGCGGGCCGCCTGGGCGACCTGTTCGTCGGCGCCGGTGGCGGCCGCCGCGCCGCAGGCAGAAATGAGCAGGCATCCGCGCACGATGCCCGTCAGCCACGCCCGTCTCGCGTTCCGCATCATGCCGTCGATTGAATCCGCGGCTGCGATTCTGTGCAATGGCACCGGCGGCCGGTCAGCCGCCGTGCCGCCGCCAGATCTCGCCCAGGGCGACGCCGCAGGCGACCGACACGTTGAGGCTCTCGACCGCACCCGTGCCGGAAATCCGCACCCGGAGATCGGCCAGGGCGTCCACCGCCCGCGACACGCCCTCCGCTTCGCTGCCGAGCACGAGCACCGTCCGCTGCGGCAGCGCGGCGGTGAACAGCGGCTCGCCGCCGTGGCTCGACGTGACCACGACCCGCCAGCCCTCCCGCTTGAGCCGGCCGAGGTCGGCGGCCACGTCGGCCAGGTCGCACACGGGGACGGTCTCCGCGGCCCCCTCTGCCACCCGCACGGCCGCCGGCGAGAGCGGCGGCAGGTCGCCGGCACGGCCGAGGATCGCCCCCGCACCGAAATGGGCGGCCGTGCGCAGGATCGAGCCGAGGTTATGCGGATTCTGCACGCCGTCGAGGTAGACCAGCGGTCCGCCCAGGCCGGCCGCACCACCGAGCAGGTGGGCGAGCGTCCACCGTGGCACCTGCCGGGCGAGGATCGCGATCCCCTCGTGGTGGATCGAGCCTGTGAGCCGCGCGAGGTTCTCCTCGGCGACGACCTGAAACCCCTTGCGGGAACCGGTGCACCAGGCAACGAGCTTCGCGAACTGTCGCCGCCGCGACTCCGCGAGATACACCCGCACGATCGCCTCCGGCCGTCGTGCGAAGATCGCCTCGCAGGCCCGCACGCCGTGGAACATCTCCTCGGTTTTCGCCCGGTGTCGCGGCCGGTCGCCGCGCGGCGGCGCGGGCCGGCGCGGATCGGGTGCCAGGGCCGCCGGCCGGGCCGGCCGCTCTTTCCTGCCGGCCGGGCCTGCGGAGCGAGGACGCTTCATGTCCGCGAGTGTACGCTCGCGGCGCGGCGGCGTCGCCGGCCGGTTGACCGGCCCCGTAGGATTCCCTCAATCACCGGCAGGGCCGCCGCTCACCGCGGAGCCGTGCCATGTCCCATAAGCGGATCCTGTTCCGCGCCGCCGCCCGCGAGCGGGTGCTGCGGGGCGCCACGATGCTCGCCGACGCCGTCCGCGTCACGCTCGGCCCCAAGAGCAAGTGCGTGCTCATCGAAAAGAAGTGGGGGCCGCCGCTGGTCTGCAACGACGGGGTCACGATCGCAAAGGAAATCGATCTCGAGGATCCCGAGGAGAACCTCGGCGCCCACATGCTCCGTGAGGCGGCCGAGCGGACGTCCGACGTCGTCGGCGACGGCACGACCACCGCCACGCTCCTGGCCCATGCCATCCTCGCCGACGGTCTGCGAAACCTCGCCGCCGGCGCCGGCGCCGTGGACATCAGGCGCGGCCTCGACCGCGGGCTCGCGGCCGCCGTCGCCGCCGTCCGGGCCATGTCCCGACCCGTGGCCAGCCGCAAGGAGAAGGCCCAGGTGGCGACGATCTCCGCCCACAACGACGCGACTCTCGGCGGCTTCGTCGCCGAGGCGATGGACCGCGTGGGCAGCGAGGGCGTGGTCACGGTCGAGGAGGCCAAGGGCATGGAGACCTCGATCGAGGTGGTGGACGGCATGCAGTTCGACCGCGGCCTCCTCTCCCCCTACTTCATCACCGACGCCGAGCGGCAGCAGGCGGTGCTCGAAAACCCGGTGATCCTGCTCCACGAGGCGAAGATCGCGAGCCTCAAGGAGTTCCTCCCCTTCCTGGAGGCCGTGGTGCGGCAGCGGCGGCCGCTGGTCGTGATCGCCGACGGCGTCGAGGCCGAGGCCCTGGCCACGCTCGTCGTCAACCGGATCCGCGGCGTGCTCGAATGCGTGGCCGCCAAGGCGCCGGGCTACGGCGACCGCCGCAAGGAGATGATGCAGGACATGGCGATCCTCACCGGGGCCCGGTTCATCTCGGGCGACCTGGGCGTGACGCTCGACGCGGTGCAGATGGCCGACCTCGGCTCGGCCGCGAAGGTCACCGTGGACCGCGACGCGACCACGATCATCGGCGGCAAGGGGGACAGGTCGGCGATCCAGGCCCGCTGCGCGGAGATTCGCCGCCAGGTCAAGGAGGCCACGAGCGACTACGACCGCGAGCAACTCGAGGAGCGGCTGGCGAAGCTCTCCGGCGGGGTGGCCATCATCCGCGTGGGCGCGCCGACGGAAACGGAGCTCAAGAGCCGCAAGGAGGCCCTGGCCGATGCGATCGCCTCCACCCGGGCCGCCGTGGCCGAGGGCATCGTGCCCGGCGGCGGCCTCACGCTGCTGCGGGCCATCGACGCGGTGGAGCGGGAGGAGGCAGCCTGCGACGGCGACGAGCGGACGGGCGTGCGGATCCTGCGGCACGCGCTCGAGGTGCCGACGCGGACGATCGCGGAGAACTCGGCCGCCGACGGCGGCGTGGTCGTGGGGGAGATCCGCCGGGGCACGGGCAGCCGCGGCTACGACGCGGCCCGGGGCGTGTACTGCGACCTCGTCGAGGCGGGGATCGTCGACCCCACCAAGGTCGTGCGGATCGCCCTCGAGAACGCGGTCAGCGTGGCCGGCACGCTCCTGCTCACGGAGGCGACGCTGACGGAGGTCAAGGACGAGGAGGCCGAGTCGCTGCATCCGGAACTGGCCGCCGAGATGTAGCCGTCGCGCCCGGCGGGCACCGGGCGGGTAGACTCGCGGGATCTCTCGATCCCGGAGGAACCGATGCCCCGCCCCACCCCCGCCATCGCGGCGTTCATCGCCGCAGTCGCCAGCCTCGCCGCCGCGGCGCCCGCCGAGCGAATCATCCGCGGCGGCCCGATCATCACCGTGAATCCGGCCCAGCCCACGGCCGAAGCGGTGGCGATCACGGGCGGGAAGATCGTGGCCGTGGGCGCCGAGGCCGACGTCATGTCGGCGAAGGGGCCAGGCACGGTGGTCACCGACCTGGCCGGCAAGACGCTCGTGCCCGGCTTCGTCGACGGTCACAGCCATTTCTGGTCGCTGGTGGACGTGCAGACGCAGGCCCTGTGCGCCTCGCCGCCGGCGGGCCCCTGTCGCAGTGTGGCCGACGTGATCGCGGCCCTGGAGCAGGTGCGGGCACGACGCAAGCTCGGGCCGGGGAAGTTCGTCATCGGTTTCGGCTACGACCCCGAACTGCTCGCCGAGAAGCGTCCGCCCAGCCGCCGGGAACTCGACGCCGCCTTCCCGGACAATCCGGTGATCCTCGTCCACGTCTCGGGCCACGGCGCGATGCTCAACTCGCGAGCCCTCGCGGCCTACGGGATCACGGCCGCCACGCCCACGCCCGCGGGTGGCGTGATCGGCCGCGAGCCCGGCTCGCAGGAGCCCGACGGCCTGCTCTTCGAGACGGCCTTCCTGCCGATCTTCTCCAAGGTGCCCGGGCCGGACGACGACGAGGCGCTCGAACTGCTGAAGTCGGGACAGGAGTTCTACCTGCGGGAGGGCATCACCACGGCCCAGGAAGGGGCGACGATGAGGCACCAGCTCGATCT
>JBIPLS010000034.1:0-21739 GCA_044368305.1 Pirellulales bacterium | reverse complement strand
GGCGGCCGGGGCGGCGACGGCCGCGGAACCCACCGCCGCGGCCCGGCGGGCGATGATCTGCTCGATGCCCCGCCGCGCGTCGGCGGCCGTCTGCCAGCGCTCGAGCGGATCGAGGTGCATCATCCGCCCCACGAAATCCGCGACGTCGCGCGGCAGGTCCGGCGCCCGCGCGGCCAAGGGCTGAACCGACGCGAACCGCCGCGGGTCGCCGCGCTCGTTGCGGTCGCGGGTCTCGGCGAGCGCCGGCACGCCGGCCAGGACCAGGTAGGCCACGGTGCCCAGGAAATAGATGTCGCTGCGGACGTCGTCGTCCCGCATGCCGGTGAGCTTTTCGAGGCCCGCGTAGTCGATCGTCCGCGGCTTCTCCACGCGGCCCAGCACCTTGTCGCCGCTTTCGTCCACGCCGGCGAGGCCGAAGTCCCCGAGCTTGGCCTGCCCGGCCGACGAGACGATGACGTTGGAGGCCTTCATGTCGCGGTGGGTGACGCCGCGGCGATGGGCGTATTCGAGCCCCGACAGCATTTGCTGGATCAGGTCGAGCCCCCGGGGGAGGTCCACCGCGCCGCGGATCCGCACGAGCTCGCGGAGCGTCTGCCCCTCCACGAACTCCATGGTGATGTAGCTCGCGCCCTGCTCCTGCCCCACGTCCTCGATGGCGACGATGTTCGGATGCCGCAGCAGCCGGCCCATTTCCCCCTCGTGCCGGAAGGCGGCTTGCTTCTCGGGATCGGTCGCAAAGCGACTGCGGAGCACCTTGACGGCCAGGATCGTGCCGTCGTGGCGATGCACCGCGCGGAACACGCGGGCGAAGGAGCCGGCACCGATCTGGTAGAGCACCTTGGCCGCCCCGTAGCAGTAGCCGGCGCGGTGGCCCTGGAGGAGCCGCTCCAGCTGGTAGCCCGTGAGCAACTCGCGGCGCACCAGGATCGTGCCGAACTCCTGGGCCGAGAGGTCGTGGCCGCCATGCTCGCGGAGGGCGTCGTCGAGCTCGGGCTGTCCGACGAGCTCCAACTCGGCCACCAAGTGGACGAGGTTTTCCGCCGTGACAGGGATCATGGGGGACGCGCGACGGGGCCGCTCACGAAACGCTCGCACTTCGGGAGTGGATTGTCGCCCCGATCCTGGGCGGCTTACAACCCCCTGCCCGGCGCCTCTTGCCCGTCTTGCGCCCGCCCGCCCGCCGGCGCCCCGACCCCATCCTCCGCTGGCCGGACGGCTTCGCGATCTGTACAAGCCCGACGTCCAGACGCGGATCCCCTGACGCCCGCGGCCGCAAGGCATCGTGGGCCCGACTGCATGCGCACACGCCCCGCAGCACCGAACCGGCCCGCATCAGGGCTCTGGTCACTGCTCGTGGCTGCGGCCGGCGTGGCCGCGGCCTGCCTGTGGAGCCCGCCTGCGGCGTTGCCGGCCGGGCCCCGATCGACGGTCTGGGAGCTGGTGGAGGCGGACACCGCCCCCAGGGTTCTGGGCCACGACCTGTCGAACGCCGCCCCGCGCCGCGGCGCCCCCTGCGAGCGGATCGAGATCGAGGCTGCGGCCGGATCTGTGTTGCGGTTGCAGACCGCCGTGGGCCCGGCTGCCGTGATCGACGAGTTCGCCGCATCGGTCTGGATCCGTGCCAACCGGCCCGGCATCCGGCTGGCGGCCCGCGTCGTGCTGCCCGATTTCGTGTCGCAGAAGACCGGTCGACCGGTCACCCTGCTGCTCCCCGGCACGATCTCCCGCGACGCCGATCGTTGGGAGCAGGTGCACGTCGGCGGCCTGCCGGCATCGCTCGCGGAGCGGCTGCCCGCGCTGCACCAGGAACATGGGCCGCATGGCGGCACGGCGAACGCCGCCGTGACGCATCTCGTGCTCGACCTCTATTCCACGCCCGGCCGCTACGCCGTGTCGATCGACGAGGTGGCCGTGTCCGGAGGCGTGGCACCGGACACCGGCGTCGCCCGCCGGATTCGCGACCCGCAGATGCGGCCGGCCGCGGCCGAGGCGGCAGGGCCGCCGTCCGATCCGCCCGCCGGCCTGGCGCGAGGCGTGGTCGAGGTGGGTGGGCTGCCCTTCTTTCCCCGGGCGCTCGACCACAACGGCGAGCCCTTGGCCGCGATCGCCGCCCTCGGCTTCAACTGCGTGCGGCTGGCCGAGCCGGCCACGGGCGACCTGCTGGCCGAGGCCCGCGCGGCGGGGCTGTGGGTGATCTGTCCGCCCCCGGCGATTCCCGACATCGACGTGCGCGACCCGGAGGCCGTGCCGGTGCTGCGGAACTGGGACCGCGTGCTGATGTGGGATCTGGGCAGCGGGCTCACCGCATCGGACGTGAACCCGCTGGCCGAGCAGGCACGTCGCGTCCGCGCCTGCGACCTGCGGGCCGCGCGACCGCTGATCGCCTCCGCCGACGCCGACCAGCGCGGCGTCTCGCGGCACGTGGACATGCTGGTGGCCCGACGGACCGTGCTGGGCACGAGCCTCGAACTGGCCGACTACGTCACCTGGCTCCGCGAGCGGCCGCGGCTGACGCGGCCCGGCACACCGCTGCTCGCGACGCTGTCGACGGAAATCGACCCCCAGGCCGCCCGGCAGGCCGCGGCCTTGGCGGGCGTTGGCGGCCGCGGGCTGGCCGTTGATCCGGAGAGCCTCTGCCTGGCGTCGCTCTCCGCGGTGGCCGCGGGCACGCGTGGCATCCTCTTCTCGTCGAGCCGGCGGATCGACGCGGACGACGGGGAGACGCGGCTGCGGGCCGCGGCCGCACGGGAAACGAACCTCCGCCTGGCGACGCTCGAGCCCTGGGCAGCCGCGGGGAGGTTCTCCGCCACGGCGCAGACGAGCGACCCGGAGGTGCAGGCGGTGGTCATGGAGGCGGCCCGGGCCCGGATGGTGATCGTCTGGCGGTGCGTGCAAGGGGCCCAGATATGCCCGCGGCACTACGAAGGCGCGCTGCCGGCGGCGGCGGCCGTGACGATCCTCGTGCCCGGCGTGCCCGAGCCGCACCAGGCCTGGGAGGTGGGCCCGGGGGGCCTGCGGCCGCTCCGGCAGCGCCGGGCCACCGGCGGGATGGCCGTGACGCTCGACGACTTCGCGTCGCATGCCCTCGTGCTGATCAGCGGCGAGCCGGCGGTCACGGGGCACGTGCAGGATCGGCTGCGGCAGTCGGCGGCGGCCGAACTCGCCTCGGCCCGCAACCTCGCGGGGCTCGTGCTCGCCGAGGGCGCGGCGCTCCTGGCCCGCCTGCCGGCCGCGGCGCTCGGCAACCTGCCCGTGGCAGCGATGCTCGGCGCGGCCCAGCGCGAAGCCCTCGACGCCGAAGCCTTGGCGGCCACCGACCCGGCCGCAGCCGTCGGCAAGTTCCGCCGCTGCGCGGCGATCTGCGGCCAATTCGAGCGGCTCGCCTGGGAACGCGGCGTGCAGGGCACGGGCTCGCTGTTGTCGCTCATGGCCAGCCCGCTGGCCGTCGCCGACTCCACGCTGGCGGAGCAGTGGCGATTCAGCGAGGCGCTGGCCACCGCCGTCCCCGGCGCGAACCTGCTCGCCGGGGGCGGCATGGAGCGGATCGACGACCTGACGTCCTCCGGATGGCGGCACTTCGCCCAGCAGAACCCGGACATTCGCACGAGCGTGGAGATCGCCCGGGACCGCCCCTTCGCCGGCGCGGGCTGCCTGCGGATCGCGGCCCGTGCCGCCCGTGATGCCGACGCACCGGTCGTCCTCGAGACGCCGCCGGTGTGGATCACGACGCCGCCGCTGGCGGCCCCCGCGGGCCGACTGCTGGAGATCTCGGCCCGCGTCTGGGTGCCCGCGCCGATCGGCGGCAGCGTCGATGGGCTGCTGGTGTTCGACTCGCTCGGCGGCCCGGCCCTCGCCGAGCGGATCGGCGTCACCCGCGACTGGACGCGGCTCACCCTCTACCGCATCGTGCCGGCCGACGCGGACCCCGGGCCGCTGGTGGTCACCTTCGCCGTCACCGGCTTGGGCGAGGCCCTCGTCGACGACGTCGCCGTTCGCGTGCTCGAACGCGGTGGCGGCGGCACGCCCGCGACCGCCGTATCGACCGCCACGCCGAGCGGCTTCCCCGGGCCCGCGGATCTGCTCGGCGGCACGGCGACCGAGCCGCCGACTGCGGCGCTGCCCCGCCCCGCGCCGCCGGCCTTCCCGCCGCCGGCGGCGACGCGTGCGCCCCAATGGCCGGGCATGAGCCTGGAATGGCCGCAGCTCCTGCCCTTCGGCCAATCGGCCGACGCGCCGCCCCCCGGCGTGGGCGGCGGCACGATCGATCCCTTCAAGCGGGCCCGGGCGGTCGGTCAGCCGGCGCCCTGACGTTCCGTTCGCCGGCCAGCGCGGCCCGCGCCAGCGCATCGAGGTCCGTCAGCCGCCGCGTGCACTCGGCCACGAGTTCCCGCTCGTCGAGCGCGGCGACCTCGGCGGCCGTGAGCACGCGGCCGAACTCCAGCCGGATCCGCCCCGGCCGCGGCAGCATCCGGGTGCGGGGCCAGCACTCGTAGGCCCCCACGATCGCCACCGGCGCGATCGGCACGCGGGCCTTCTTGGCGAGGATCGCGAAGCCGCTCTTGATCTCGCCCATCCGGCCGTCACCGGTGCGGGTGCCCTCAGGAAACACGATCACGGCCGCCCCGTCCTGCAGCCGCTTGATCACCAGCTTCATCGCCACCACCGCGGAGCCCTCGCGGTCGATGGGCACCGCGTCGAGCGCGGTGATCACGGCGCCGAAGGGCTTGAAGCGGTACAGCGAGCTGCGGGCCAGGCTGGAGAGCCGCCGGTCGGTGGCCAGGCCCAGGAGCAGCGGGTCGAGGTGGCTCTGGTGGGTCGAGAGCACGAGCAGCCCGCCCCGCGCCGGCAGCGGCCCGGCGAACCGGCTGCGAAAGCCGAACACGGCCACCCCGAGCGTGCGGCTCAGGATCCAGAGCGTCGAGTAGAGCCAGCGGCCGAACGTCGTGTGGCCGCCGCGCGGCCGGGGCCCGTCCGCCGCGTCGGGCTGCCGCGGGCCGCTCATGCCGGCCGGCACGGCCCGCGCCGCGCCTCGACCAGGGTCACCAGCCGCTCGACCACCTCCTCGGGCGCGAGGCCGTCGGTCTCCAGGATCACGGCGTCGGCAGCGGCCCGCATCGCGCCCACCGCACGACTGCGGTCGCCGTCGTCGCGAACGGCCTGGGCCGCGAGGACGTCGGCCAGCGAGAGGCCGCTGCCCCGGGCCACCTCCTCCCTGTACCGCCGGCGGGCCCGCTCCTCCGGCGACGCGGTGACGAACACCTTCACGTCGGCGTGCGGAAACACCTCGGTGCCCTGGTCGCGGCCCTCGGTGACGACGTCGAGCCCCTCCGCCATCCGCCGCTGCACCTGCTTCATCGCGGCCCGCACGCGCGGCGCGTCGGCCACCGGGCGGGTGGCGGCCGTGATCCGCTCGCTGCGGATCTGCTGCGACACGTCGCGGCCGTCCACCAGCACGCGGCCGGCACGAAACTCGATGCCCACCGACTCGACGAGGGCCGCCATCCGGTCGGCATCGTCCAGCGACACGCCCTGCTCGAGCGCCACCAGGGTGACGGCGCGGTACATGGCGCCGGTGTCCATGTAGCACCAGCCCAGCCGCGCCGCGAGTGCCCGGGCGGCCGAACTCTTCCCCGCCCCGGCGGGACCGTCGAGGGTGATGATCATCCCGGCAGCTCCAGGTGCAGCCGCAGCCATTCGTGCCGCCGTAAAAACACTACGGTGGATCGGCCCTCGATCGCAACCGGCGCGGCGTCCCGCGGCCGGCCCGCGAAATCGCATGTCCGCACCGCCAGCGGCGCGCGGGCCCAGTCGATCCGCACCTGGCCCGAGCGGCCCGCCGACTCCAGCAGGTCGATCGCGAGCCGCACGCGACCGTCCCCGCGTTCGACGGACGCCGGGATGAGCCGCACGCCGTCGGCCGCGGCCGCGACGGCCGGTGGGCCCGGGGCCAGCAGCCAGAGCGCGTCGTCCCACGGCCGATGCAGGCCGATGCCCACCGCCAGCCGGCGCGCGGCGGACGTTCCGTCCGCGCCGAGGAGGATCGTGTCGAGCACGTGCGGCGTGGACCGCACGTGCCACGGCAGCCCCCCGGTGAGGATCGAGAGGTCGTCGCGACCGCCGCCGCGAACCGTGACGAAGTGCGGGGCGGTGAACCGAGTCCGCTCCGTAAACACGGCCTGCGTGAGCACGCTGCGGAGAAGCTCGACGTCCTCGTTCTCGTGCCAGGCGAAGCGACAGGCGACGTGCTCCTCGAGGAGCGGCCCGCGGGCCGGGCGGTCGAGCCGCAGATCGACTTGGAGCAGCGCCAGCGGCCGTCCGGCCACGAGCGACATCCGCTGCGTGAAGCTGCCGGCGGACCGGCCGTGGGCGTCGAGCAGGCGGCCGCGGCTCTCGATGCAGTCGTCGCCGGCATCGGTCTTCACGCGGACCACGGCGTCGGCCTGCATCGTCCCGTGCTCGGCCCGCTCCTCGGCCGATTCCCATCCGCCCCCCGGGGTCGACCCGGGCCGCGTCGTCCGCACCGCCAGCTGCTGCGAGAGGCGGTTGCCGCGATCGCCCGGCCCGCGCAGCGACAGCAGACCGCCGGTTCGCGGGTGCGCCTGCAGGCGGATGAGGCCGTTGTCGAGAACGAGTTCAGCCTCGACGCCGCGGCGCGACCATGGCCAGCGGGCGACGGGACGGGAGTCGCGTGGCCTGCCGGCGGCGGCCACCGTCGGCAGCGGCTGGGAACCGGGACCGGCGAGCAGGGGGCGCAGCGCCTTGGCGGCGGAGACGATCCGGCCCGCCGCGGTGGCCGCCGCGGCGACGGCCTGCCCCAGCGAGTCGCCGGCGGTGGGCGGCGCTGGCACGGGATAGGCGTCCGGCTCGAACGCCACCCGCGCGCCGGCGGACTCGGTCTTTTGAAACAGTTCCTCGGGGGTCACGAAGGTGCCCAGCACGTCGCTCCACGCGCCGATCCGCCGCAGGATGCCGTGCCAGGGACTGGCCGTCCCGGCGTAGCGGGCGAACGTGATCACGGCGACGTGATCGTGATCCATGGTGTCGCCGAGCCGCTCGGGCAGGGCCAGCACGCCGCGGGCCTCCCGCGCATCGACCGGTGGCCGGGCCACGGCCTCGATCCAGGCCTCGCCCACCCCCTCCCAACGGATCCGCGCCGCCCCGGGGTCGGGCAGCGGCGTGCCGTCGAAGAGCGACCACACCGCGCCCGCGTAGCCGAGCCCCTGGAGCACGGCCGGCAGCAGCGCCGCGGCGCCGCCGCCCACCCGGGCGAAGATCCGCGGCACCCGCCCGACGTGCCGCTCCCACGACGCCCGCCCGCGGGCGAACGACGCCAGCAGGTCCTCGGGCGTGAGCAGGGCGAGCGGCTCGTCCGCGTCGCGGCCGCCGCAGGGCGAGACGCTGCCCGCCGCGCACCGCTCGCGCAGCCGGGCCAGCGATTCGGGATGCGTCGCCGCGAGCCGCTCGACCACGTCACCCGTGGCCACCACGCCCAGCGGCGTCGGATCCGCCAGGTCGTCGAGCAGCGGCCGGCCGAGCGTCGCCTCGGCGAGCAGCACCAGATCCACCAGCCACACGCCCACGGCGTAGTACCGCGCCCGCGTCGCGGACAGGAAATCGAAGCACTCGCGCAGGCGGTCGCGGGCCTCCTGGTCGCGGCCGGCGACGACCGCCCGCGCCGCCGCGACGACGACGGCGGCGAAGTCGGTGGTCTCGAGCGCCGCCTCCGACCGCATCCGCCGGGCGAGCAATTCCACGAGCAGGACGGCCAGCCCCAGGGCGCGGAAATCCTCGCGGTTCGGCCCGGGTTCCACCTCGCCGATGCCCGCCGCCGCACGGGTCGCCGCCGCCACCGCGGCGGCACCGCGCACGCCGCGGACCCAGCGGCCCGTGGACGTGCAGGCGGCGTCCGCCTGGGCCGCGAACCGCTCGTCGAACGCGGCCGGCACGATCCCCAGAATCGGCTCGTCGACCGGGGGCCGCAGGTCGACGCTCGCCCACTCCGGTGCCCGGCCGACGGCCGCGATCACCTGCGGATCCCAGGCCGCCACCCAAGCCGCGAGCAAGTCGTCGGCGTCGGCCTCGTCAAGCCAGGTGGGAAAGTCGTCGAGCGTGTGACAGGGCAGGAAGGCCACGATGCGAACGGGCTGCATGGACGGTGAGTGTACCCCAGGATGGTCGCGTCGGCCGCCAGCCACCGGCCCGGCGCGGGTCGTTTGACACCCCTCCGCGCGGCTTCGTAAAGTTCTGGAAACAGTTCATTTCAGGCCGAGCGGTCGCGCCCGCCAGCCGGCCTTCCCGACGATCCTCGACGCCTCTCCCGGAACGGCCATGGCCCGCAGCCCGTATGTCTGGGGGATCGACATCGGCAAATGCGCCCTCAAGGCGCTGCGTTGCCGGATGTCGCCGACCGACCCGCGCAAACTGGTCGCGGAAGCCTACGACTACATCGAGTATCCGATGATCCTCAGCCAGCCGGAGGCCGATCCGGTGGAGCTGGTGCGGGCGGCGCTGACGGAGTTCATGGGCCGCAACGAACTGACCGGCGATCGGATCGCCGTCTCCGTGCCGGGTCAGTCGGGGCTGGCGAAGTTCATCAAGCTGCCGCCGATCGAGGCCAAGAAGATCCCCGACATCGTCAAATACGAAGCCCGGCAGCAGATCCCCTTTCCGCTCGACCAGGTGGTCTGGGACTGGCAGCGGCTGGCCGGGGGCATGGAGGAGAGCGGCTTCGTCATCGACGCGGAGGTGGCGCTGTTCGCCATGAAACGGGAGCAGGTCTACAAGGCCCTCGCTCCGCTCGTCGAAGCGGGCATCGAGGTGGACGTGCTGCAGCTGTCGCCGATCGCGCTGGCCAACCTGGTGATGTTCGACCAGCTCCCCGACCCGCAGGCGATCGACCCCGATAAGCCACCGCCCTCGATCGTGCTGGTGTCGACGGGTGTCGATGCGAGCGATCTCGTGATCACCAACGGCCTGAAGGTCTGGCAGCGCAGCATGCCGATCGGCGGCAGCACGTTCACCAAGGCCATCGTCAAGGACCTGAAGCTGACGTTCGCCAAGGCGGAGCACCTGAAGCGGAACGCGGTGCGGGCGGAGGATCCGAAGGCGGTGTTCAAGGCGATGCGGCCGGTGTTCACGGAGTTCGCCTCCGAATTGCAGCGGTCGCTCAACTACTTCACCGGCGCGGACCGCGAGGCCACGATCGGCAAGGTGCTGCTCCTGGGCAACGCCACGAAGCTCCGCGGGCTCACGGACTTCGTCGCCAAGCAGCTGCAGCTCGACGTCAAGCGGCTGGAGAAGTTCGAGCATCTGGACGGCCCGACCGTGCTCGGGGCGCCCGCCTTTCGCGAGAACCGGCTGGCCTTCGGCACCGCCTACGGCCTCGCCCTCCAGGCGGCCTCCGGGGCGTTCCTGCAGACGAATCTGCTGCCCAAGGAGATCGTCGCCGACCGGATCGTCGCGGCGAAGAAACCCTGGGCCGTGGCGGCGCTCCTGGGGCTGCTGGTCGCGGCGCTGCTCAACTTCGCCGGCCTGTTCAGCGCCTGGTCCACCTACGCGCCGGCGCTCTACAAGCAGGCCTTCGCTGCCGCCGATGCCGTGCAACGGCGGTCCGGGGCTGCGATCGAATCGCTCACGAATGTGCGAACCAAGCGGGACGACGCCGCCGCACAGCAGCGGTATCTCCTGGACGTGCAGACCCGCCGCTTCCAGACGCTCGACATGCTGCGGGCGGTGGAGTCGCTCCTGCCCCGCGATCCGCCCGGAAAGGTGCCGGAGAACCCCGCCGACCGTGCGGAGTTGCACATCGACCGGCTCGACTGCCAGTACTTTTCCGACCTCGCCACATGGTTCACCGGCGCGCGCCAGAAGTGGGACGAGACGCACCACTCGGTCGGTGGCGGTGCGGCGCCCGCCGCCCAGACGGACGCCCCGCCGCCGGGCGACCAGCAGGCGGACGCCGCCGCGAACGCCCCGCCGGGCCCGGTCGGCCCCCAGGGCCCGGGCTGGGTGATCGAGCTCGTGGGCCACCATTTCCACAACGAGGAACGCCACCGGCCCGAGGAGGCGGAACAATTCGTCCGCTCCACCATCGTGCAGAGCCTGCTGGGCAAGGGCGACGACGTGCTCGTCTCCGCCGGGCCACGCGCTGGCCAGCGGGTGCCGGTCGCCGAACTCGGCATCGGCCATCCGATCATCGTGGCCTCATCGACCGTGCGGAAGGTGAAGGTTCCGAAGTCGAAGCCGAAATCGACGGCCGGCGACAAGGGTGAGCCGGCCCCGAGCAGCTCGTCCGAGGAAGTCGAGCTCAAGCGCTACGACTTCACGCTCCAGTTCTCCTGGCAACCGACGACGCCCGGTGCCCCGGTTTCCAAGCCGCCGGCGGACACGAAGCCACCCGCCGAGTGAGGACGCGTCCCAACCATGTCCCAACTGCCAGAATCGATCCGTCCCGCCGTGGCCATGCTCCAGAAGCACCACTTCTGGCTGCTCGCGTTGCTCGTGCCGGCAGTGCTGTTGCCCACGCTGCTCGTCGCCCGCGGCGGGCTGATTGCGGGGATCGGCAAGGAACGGGCGACCATCAAAGGCAAGCTCCAGTCGCTGTCCGGCGTACAGAACAATAATCCGCATCCCAACGAAGGCTGGTCCGCGGAGATCGATGCCGAGGCCACGCGGATCCGCAAGGAGACGCTCGCCGAATGGGAGCGGTTCTGGAAGAGCCAGGAGTCCCTGCGGGTCTGGCCACCGGAACTCGGCGCTGATTTCCTGGAGAAGGTCGCGGCCCTCCAGCCGGACGGCCGCCTCGCCCGCGATCTGCTCCAGCGGTACCAGAACGCCATCCCCGAGATCGTCCGCAAGCTTCCCGGTCGGATGGGCGCGGACAGCGAGATGGGAGACGACAACCCGCCGGCCGCAGGCGATCCACGCGCCGATCGCCCCCGGCCCGCGCGGTCGCGGGCGCTCGTGACGTGGAGCGGCGGCGACCAGAAGCAGTTGCTGCAGTCGTTCGTGTGGGAGAAATTGCCGGTGGACCAGCGGGCGGCTACCAGCCAGGTCACGCTCGCCCAGGAGGAACTGTGGGTGTATGGGCTCTTCTGCGACGTGATCGCCCGGGCCAACCAGGGCGCCAGCGGCGTCTTCGACGCGGCGATCGTGCACGTGGACAGGCTCGCCGTCGGCTATCCGGCGGCCGATGAACAACCGGGCGGACTGGGTGGCAGTCGGATCCTCATGCCCACCCAGGCCGCCGACACCGCCCTGCCCGGCAGCCCCGAGCCCCGCGGGTCCAAGCCCCCTCACCCCCGCTTCGGCGGCAACGCCGCGACACCCGTCGCCGGGCCGGCTGCGCCACAGGAGAGTGCGGGAGCACCGCCCGATTCGTTCCTGCGGGAATCGATCTACGTGGATTTCTCGGGGAAGCCGCTCTCGGCACAGGAACTCGCCGAGTCGCCGGCCGCCCGGATGGTGCATCTGATGCCGTTCGTGATCGCCGTCACGATCGATGAACGCCGGCTCGACGCCCTGCTGCTCGATCTGGCCAGGCAGCCGATCCCGATCGACGTCAGGGAGGTGCGGATCAACGCCCAGTCCGGCCAGCCGACGACTGGTGACCCGGCGCAGCCCGCCGGGCCGAAATCGGCCGGCCCGAAAGCGGAGGGTCGCAACCACGACGTGCAGATCGAGCTACGGGGCACTGTCGGCCTGGCCACGCCGCCGAGCACCGAGGCCCTGGGACTCGGCCCCCCGAGGCCCGACGCCGCCAGCGGGGCGGCCGCACGGCCGCGGGCTCGGTCTCGCAGACGCGATCGCGAGGTGATGGCATGAAGGCGCCAAGCATCAGCATCGACAAGGAGGCGATCACCGACTTCCTTCTCAGCCACGGAGAGAAGGTCGTGGGCGCGGTGATCGGCCTGGGAGCGGTCTGGCTCGCCTGGGGCGGAATCGACGCGGTGCAAAACAAGTCGGCGAAGCCCGGGGAGCGGCCCGACAAGATCGTGGCACTGGCCAACCAGGCCGGGGAACACATCGATCGCGAGAGGACTTTGCCTCCGCAGCAGCGCTGGGCGGGTCCGCCACTGGCGTCGACCATCGACATCTGGCGGTCCCCGGAGGTGGCGCCACCGCCGCCGCTGGCGATGCTCGACAAGCCCCTGTTCGAGGAACGCGCCAAGCGGAGCCTGCCGGCCGTGTTTGCCATCGAGGATCTGCGGGCGGTCGCCGGCATCGCGGTGCTGCCGCCAGGCAAGGTTCCGCCCGCCGGCGGCGACGCGCAACCGCTGCCGCGGATCACGTCCTTCGTCGTGGTCACGGGGCTGATCCCCGTGGCCAGGCAGCGGGCCGAATACCAACAGCGATTCGCGGAGGTCGGCTTTCAGCAGGCCGATCGCGACGCGCCCCTGTGGGCCGACTGGATGATCGAACGCGCGGTGGGGCCCGGGTTCGACCGCTGGGAAAAGATCGACCTGACCGAAGCGACCCGGCGGCAAGGCGAGTGGGCGGGCAGCGCCGCGGAACAGGTGCCCGATGCCTTTCGACTGACGGCATCCGAGGAACGGCCGAAGAAGGCGCCTCCCTACTGCGGGCCGCTCCCGCAACGCCTGAGCGGCGGCTGGGGTTCGGCGGCCCTGCACCCGTGGGTGATCGAGCATATCAGGAAGCAGCAGCCCGCCGCAGCCGCCGAGTATCGGATGTTTCGCTTCATCGACACCGACGTCGCGATCGGCAAGTCCTACCGCTACCGCGTGAGGTTCGCCCTCGAGAACCCCAACTTCAACGTCGAAGCCCGGTATCTCGCCGACCCCGAGGCCGCCAAGAATCCGTTTCTGATCGCGCCCCCGAGCAACGAGTCGGCGGCGGCGTCCGTCCCCGGCGACACGACGGTGCTCGTGGACGTGCTCCGCAAGGCCGAGCAGTCGAGGAAGAAGACGAGCGCGTTCGAGGTGCTGGTGCTGGCGCCCAGCGAGAAGGCCGGGGGCTACGCCCTGCGGGGGCTGATGACGGAGCCGGGCGGCCTGATCAACGTGGACGAGAAACTGAACCGGCCCGGTGACCGGCGAACCCGCGGCGAGGAGGTCCGCACCGACCGCGTGCTCGTGGACATGCGTGGGCGTCAGGAGGAGCGTGCGGACGCCCGCTCGGGGCCGCCGGAACCGTTCGAGCTGCTCTGCCTGCGGCCCGACGGCGGTTTCGACGTCGTCTCCACGGCCGACTCGGAGACGGTGATCGCCGAGCACAAGTCCACGCTGCCCGTCGATGACGGAGGCAAACGTGAAACGAAGCCCGGCCCGCCGGAACCGAACCCCGGCACGCCGCAACTCGACCTCTCCAAATAGCCAAAGCGATAGATCGGTCGCCACCTGTCATGCGTTACTTACACGCCCTTCGAACTCGGCTGCCCGCCTTCCTGCTGACGGGCTGGATCCTGGCCACCGGGCCGGCCCGGGCCCAGGACGCCGGCGCGAAGCTCTCCACCTGGTCGAAGGTCGAGAGCGCCGTTGAAACCAGGGACTACCGGGAGAAGCTCCGCGACGGCGGCGCGTTCGACGAGGCGGCCCGCGAGTTCGTCCTCCAGACGGCCATGCCACAGTTGGCCCTGGAAGCCAACCGATCGACCATCGAGCGGGTACGGCGGCGCATCTCAGACGTGGTGCTCACGGAGATCCAGAACGAGAAGGCGTTCTCCGAGGCGGCGACGACCATCATCGAGGCGGCTGCGGCGCTCGCCCGCAGCGGCACCTCGGCGGCCGTGGTCCGGGTCAATGCGATGCTGCTGCTCGGCGACCTGCGGGACAAGGACAAGCGACGGCCGCTGCCGGCGGCGGCGCCGGCACTGGCGGCAGCCGCAGGCGACACGCGGCTGCCGCCGGAGGTGCGGGTCGCGGCGACGGCCGGACTGGCCCGGCACGCCGAAGCAGCGAAAGCGTCCGCCGACCTCTCCGCGTTCGCCAAGGCCGTGACGCCCGCCTTGGGGCCGATGCTGAACGGCGACCCGCGGGCCGCATCCGGCGCCGCGATCGATTGGCTCGCCGGCCGGGCGTTGGCGATCCTGCAGGCACTCGGGCCGCAGGCCGGCACGAATGACGCATTGCAGGCCGCCGCACGGATTCTCGACGATCCCGCGCGGGCCATCGACCTGCGAGTGCGGGCGGCGGCCGCCCTGGGCGCCGCGGCGACCGCCGAATCGGGCGTGGACGCGGGCCGGGCCGTCGCGGCAGTGCGGGCCGTGGCCACGGCCGCCCTGGAGAACGACATCGCGGCGGTGGAGAGCAGGCGGCTCGAGAGCCTGCTTTCCGAGGGTGGCCCGCAGGGGGGAGGTGCGGCAGAGGGACGCGGACACGGAAAGGCGTCGCTGGCCGCGCTCTCATGCCGGCGAAACGCATGGCGGCTGGCCACCTGCGCCGAGGCGCTCGTGGGACCGGACGGCGGCTCCGGCCTCGCCCGGCTGCTCGGCAACGACGCCACCGCCGCCAAGGACCTGGCCGCCAAGCTGAAGCAGGCCGCGACGGGCCTCGACTTGCAGCCTGACGAGCGGTCGGTGCTCGATGCCCTGGCGGCGCTCGGCAAGCCGGCTACTGGAGCGTCGACCACCCCCGAGGAATCCCGTCCGGAGAAGCCGCGGGACGACGAACCGGCATCGCCCTTCGAAAGCCCGTTCAAGTAGCGGACGCGGCCTACTTCTTGATGAGGTCCTTGACGGTCATGCCGGAGGGGATCATCGGCAGCACGTGCTCCTGATAGGGAACCTGCACGTCGAGGAGCGCCGGGCCCGGCGCGTCGATCATCCGCTTCAGGGCCGGCAGGAGATCGCCCTTCTCGACGATCGTTTCCGCCTGCCAGCCGAAGCCCCTGGCGATGGCGACGAAGTCGGGGTAGCGGTCGCAGGGCGAGATGCCGTCGCCCTGGCCGCAGGCCTCGGGGTGGTCGATCGGGCCGAGGTAGGTGTGGGCCCGATTGCCCTTGAAGAACCGATCCTCCCACTGCACCACCATGCCGAGATGCTGGTTGTTGAGCAGCAGCACCTTCACCGGAATGTTCTCCGTCTTGCAGGTGGCGAACTCCTGGATGTTCATCAGGATGCTGCCGTCGCCGTCGATGTCCACGACGAGCGAGTCGGGGCGGGCGACCTTCGCCCCCATGGCTGCCGGGAGGCCGAAGCCCATCGTGCCGAGGCCGCTGGAGGAGAGCCAGGTCCGCGGCCGGCGAAACGTGTAGAACTGGGCGGCCCACATCTGGTGCTGGCCCACGCCCACCGTGATCACCGTGTCGCGGTCGGCGGTGAGCCTGGAAAGCTCGTGAATCGCCTCCTGGGCGAGGATGCCCGGGTAGCCGGTGTCGTAGCCGAACGGATCCTCCTGCTTCCATGCCGCGATCCGCTCGTGCCACGGCCCGAGGTCGGCGGCCGGCGGCTCGACGACGGCGTTCAGCTGGGCGAGCGCGGTCTTCACGTCGGCCACGATCGGCACGTGCACGAGCTTGTTCTTGTTGATCTCCGAGGGATCGATGTCGATGTGGACGATGAAACCGTGCTCGGCGAAGGCCTCGACCTTGCCGGTGACGCGGTCGTCGAATCGCACGCCCACGGCGATCAGCAGGTCGGCCTCGTCCACAGCTTGGTTGGCGTACACGCTGCCGTGCATTCCCAGCATGTCGAGCGACAGCGGGTCGTCGCCCGGGAAGGCGCCCAGTCCCATGAGCGTCATCGTCACGGGGATGCCCGTCTTGCGGGCGAGCGTCCGCAGTTCACCCGACGCGTCCGCGGCGATCACGCCGCCGCCGGCGTAGAGCACCGGCCGCTTCGCCCGCTTGATGGCGGCCGCCACCTGGGCGATCTGCTCGGGGTGGGCGGGCTTGCCCGGCTCCGGCCGGTAGCCGGGGAGGTCCATCGGGGCGTCGTAGTCGGGCACGATCTGGGCCAGCTGGATGTTCTTCGGCAGGTCCACGAGCACCGGGCCCGGCCGGCCCGTGGTGGCGATGTGGAACGCCTCGCGCATCACCCGGGCGATGTCGTTGGCGTCGGTCACCAGGTAGTGATGCTTGGTGATGCCGCGGCAGACCTCGACCATCGGCGTCTCCTGGAAGGCGTCGGTGCCGATGACGCTCGTGCCGACCTGGCCGCTGAGCACGACCAGCGGGATGCTGTCGAGCTTGGCGTCGGCGATCGCCGTCACCAGGTTGAGGGCGCCGGGCCCGCTCGTGCCCATGCACACGCCTGGCCGGCCGGTCGTGCGGGCGTAGCCCTGGGCCGCGAACGCCCCACCCTGCTCGTGCCGCGGGAGGATCGTGCGGATCGAGTCCTTGGCCCTGGTCAGCGCCTGATGGAGCGGCATGCTCGCCCCGCCCGGATAGGCGAAGATCACGTCCACCCCGTGACGGATCAGCGACTCGACGACCACGTCGGCCCCGGAGACGAACGCGTCGGTGGCTTTGGGGCGGGAGACGGTGGCCATCGGGGGGATCTCCTTGTCGGGGGGCAGGGGCGGATCCGGGTGCTCGCCGGAAAGCCCTTAACCATACACGACGAATTCGGCCCACCGAAACGGACCAACCCCGCCGCCCTCCCCCGATCAGGGCCGGCCGGCCGGCTCCCGGAGGAACACGAATCCCCCTTTTTTGTTGCCCACGGCCACGTCGGCCCGGCCGTCGCCGTCGAGGTCGCCGACGGCGATCTGGGTGCCCACGCCCGAGGCATCGTCGATCTTGTGGGGCACGTACCGCACGCCCGCCGCCGGATTCCCCTGCACGTCGCCCGGCCGTTGCAACTGGAACCAGTAGAGGACGGGCGGCCCGCCCGGATCGGCATCCCCCTTGGGGCCGTGGGCCCAGTACCGCTTGCCGGTGACGATGTCCTGCAGGCCGTCGCCGTCGATGTCTACGAGTTCCACGGCGTGGAGTTGTGAGAACTGGACGCCGGCGAGCGACTCCTCCGCAGCCTTCGGCAGGATCGGGTGCTCGACGAAGACGATGTCGTGGCCATTCGCGGCCTGCTCGTACCACGACAGGCCGTAGCCGTGGCCGGAGAGGCTCGTGATCACGTCGTGATCACCGTCGCCATCGACGTCGTACGTGTGGATCTGCGCGCCCCCTTGCGTGCCGAATGCCTGCGGCTGCTTCGCCCAGCGGGCGTCACCGGCGGCGGGCTGCCGCCACCACCCGCCCAGCATCAGCAGGTCGCGGCGGCCGTCGCCGTCGACGTCGCCCACGCCGAGACCGTGCTGGTACTGCCCCCACTTCTCCGGTTCCGAGCAGGCATGGAACGTCCACCGATCCGTGGCCGCGGCGGGACTCGGCGTCGCGTAGCCGAGCACGCCGCCGGTGTGGAAGACGAGTTCCGGCGTGCCGTCGCCTGTGACGTCGGTGAACGCGGGCGACTCGTTGTCCACCTGCGGGTGCGCGAGGTGCTTCGCCCAGTCCGCCTCCGCCGCGAGGCCCTCCTTGCCCGGGTTGCGGAACCAGTGCACCGCCTTGCCGGGCCACTCGTTGACGACCACGTCGCGCCAGCCGTCGGCGTCGATGTCGGCGACGGCGGTCATGAAATTGTTGGAATACTTGTGCGGATCGAAAGTCTCCGCGGGGTAGATCGGGTGCCGCGTGCGGAAGTCGGGCCCCGCATACCAGAAGGGACCATAGACCACGTCGAGCTTGCCGTCGTCGTCGATGTCGCCACTGGCGACGGCCTCGGCGTGAAAATCCTTCGTGAGCACGATCTTGCGAAAGCCGCCCGGCGCGGCGGCGCCGGCGCCCGCGGCGAGGGCGAGACAGATCGCCGGAACGAGGCGTTGCATGGTGTCGAACTCCCCAGGCGCCGCTTCCACCAGCGACGAAGAGCCCAGACTAGGGTTCTTCCACCGCGAAGCGGTAGACGCAGGTCTGCTCGTAGGCCTCCCCCGGCCGGAGAATGATCGAGGGAAACTCGGGGCGGTTCACCGAGTTGGGCAGGTGGGACGTCTCCAGACAGAGAGCGGAGTGCTTGCCGTACGGCACGCCCCCTTTACCCACGAGCGAGCCGTCGAGGTAGTTGGCGGTGTAGAGCACCACCGCCGGCTGTGTGGAGAGGACCTCCATCACGCGGCCACTGCCCGGATCGGAGAGCCGGGCCACGGGCACGAGCCCTTCCCCGGGCCGCTCGACGACGAAGGCCGTGTCGAAGCCGTCGGCGGCCTTCGTGCCCGGCTGCATGTCCTTGGCGATCGTCTTCGGGGCGCGAAAGTCGAATGGCGTGCCGGCGACCGGCTCGATGGCACCGGTCGGCATGCCCCGCTCGCCACCGACCGGCCGGCCCGCGGCCTGCAGCTGCAGCACGTGGCCGAGCACGTCGCCCCGCCCAGCGCCGGCGAGGTTGAAGTAGCCGTGGTGCGTCAGGCTCACCGGCGTCGGCCGGTCGGTCGTCGCCCGATACTCGATCCGCAGCTCGTTCTGCTCGGTGAGCGTGTAGACGACGGACACGTCGAGCGTGCCGGGATAGCCCTGGTCGCCGTCCGGACTCCGGCAGGTGAACCGCACGGCGGACCCGGCCAGGCCTGCCACCGGCTCCGCCCGCCAAACGAGCTTGCTCAAGCCCTTGGTGCCGCCGTGCAGGTGGTGGGGCGGGGCGTTCACGGTCAACTGATACGGCCGGCCGTCGAGCGTGAACCGGCCCTCGTCGATGCGGAAGGCGACCCGGCCCACCGTGCAGCCGAAGTAGGTCCGCGGCCGCTCGTAGGGCTCCATGCCGTCGAAGCCGAGGACCACGTCGGCGCGATCGCCGTTCCGGTCGGGCACCCAGAGCTCGGTGACGGTCGCCCCGAAGGTGATCAGCCGCACGGTCATGCCGCGGGCGTTGCGGAGCGTGTAGCGATCGACCTGGGTGCCGTCGGCGGTAACGCCGAAGCGGTCTTTCTCGATCGCCGGCTTGGTCACGGTGGCGGGGCCCTCGGCCAAGGAAACCGTCGCGGCTGCCAGGCAGGCCGCCACGACGGCTCTTCGCGACACCATTCCGCTCACGGGACGCCTCTCGCGCGGGCTTGGGGCTTTCGGCCAGCCGACCATTATCCCGGCCGCCCGAGGGCGGGCAATCCACCGTCGGTCACGATGCCCTATATTCTCGAACGTGACCGTTTCCCGCTGCCGGCCGGAAGAACGCCTGGCCGGCCTGGCCGACACCCTCGAAGCGCATCGCGGGTTCGCCGAGGTGGTCGCCAGCCTCCGCGCGGGGCACGGTGGCACGATCGGCGGAACCTGGGGATCGGCGTCCGCGCTGACCGTGGCGGCGCTCTCCCGGGCCCTGCCCGACGACACACTGGCGGTCGTCCTGCCTCACGCGGCCGAGGCCGAGGCGTTTCTCGACGACCTCACGCTCTTCGGCGCGGATGCCACGCTGCTGCCGGCGGTCGAGGACTTCGGCGCCGACGAGACCCCCGCCCCCGGCGACCCCGCGGCGGCGGAGCGGCTGGCCGTCGTCAAGCGGCTCACGCGATCGGCGGCGGAGCGGCCGCGGCTGGTCGTGACGAGCATCCAGGCCCTGCTCGCGCCGCTGCCCGACCCGCGCGAGGTCGCCGCCGGCACGCGGCGGTTGGAGGTGGGCGGTCGGGCCGATCCCGAGGAACTCGCCGAGTGGCTCGCGGCCCGTGGCTGGCAGGCGACCGACGCGATCGGCGGTCCGGGTGAGTTCGCCCGCCGTGGCGGCATCATGGACCTGTTCGCCGCCGATTGGGATCGGCCGGTTCGCATGGAACTCTTCGGCGACGAGATCGAGGGGCTGCGCACGTTCGACATGGTCTCGCAGCGGAGCGTGGAGACGCTCGCGGGCATCGACCTCACGGCGCTAGCCTCGTCCCCCGGCAGCCGCCGGGCCCACCTCGCCGAACTCCTGCCCGCCGGCTCGCGGGTGGCGCTCGTGGAGCCCGCGGAACTCGCCGAGGAGGCACAGCGGATGCACCAGCGGCTCGGCGACGCGGCCGGCCTGTTCGCGCCCGACGACGTGTTCGCACGGCTGCACCGGCTCCCCTCCGTCGTGCTCTCGGCCCTCGCGCCGTCGAGCCTCGAGGCCACGGCTACGCTCGCCGCCGAGAGCGTGGAGCGGTTCACGGGGGTGCTCGATCGCGTGAAGGACGAACTGGAGACGGTCGGCAAGGACCATGAAGTCTGGGTCATCGCGCCGTCGGATGCAGAAGAGAAGCGGCTCGGGGAGCTGCTCGCCGACTCGGCGCCGGCCCGCGGCGGCCGGCTCCACTTCGCCCGCGGTCGGCTGGGGGGTGGCTTCCGGCTGGTGCCCGACAAGATCGTGCTGGTCTCCGCCGCCGAGCTCTTCAACCGCGACGACGCCGTGGCGCGGCCCGTGCGCCAGCGGCTCTCGCGGGCGATCGACACCTTCCTCGATCTCCACGAGGGCGACTTCGTCGTCCACGTCTCGCACGGCATCGCCCGCTACAAGGGCCTGAAGCTCCTGGAGCGGCACGGCCGCACCGAGGAGTTCCTGGAGCTCGAGTTCGCCGAGAGCACGCGGATCTACGTGCCCGCGTCGTGCATCGAGCTGGTGCAGAAGTACGTGGGCGGTTCGAAGCTCGCGCCCAAGCTCGCCAAGATCGGCGGCACGCTCTGGGAGAAGCAGAAGCGGGCCGTGCAGCAGGCGGTGGCCGACATGGCCGCCGACATGATCCGCCTCCAGGCCACCCGGGCCAGCCGTCCCGGCATCGCCTTCCCCGCAGACACGCCTTGGCAGCGGCAGTTCGAGGAGGCCTTCCCCTACGACGAGACGCCCGACCAACTCACCGCCATGGAGGCGATCCGGGCCGACCTCGAGCGGCCGCGGCCGATGGACCGGCTGCTGTGCGGCGACGTGGGCTTCGGCAAGACGGAGCTGGCGATGCGGGCCGCCTTCAAGGCCGTGGAGGCCGGCTACCAGGTGGCGGTGCTCGTGCCCACGACCGTGCTCGCGGAACAGCACCGGCGGACCTTCGCCGCCCGGTTCGCCGAGTTTCCCTTCACGATCCGGTCGCTCTCCCGGCTCGCCTCCACGGCCGAGGAACGGGAGACCCTCGAGGGCCTGGCCCGCAAGTCCGTGGACATCGTCATCGGCACGCACCGCCTCGCCGGGGCCGACGTGCACTTCGCCAACCTCGGCCTGGTGGTCGTGGACGAGGAGCAGCGGTTCGGCGTGGACGTGAAGGAGCGGCTCAAGGCGCTGCGGGCGAGCGTGGACGTGCTCACCATGACAGCCACGCCGATCCCGCGCACGCTCCACATGTCGATGCTCGGGATCCGCGACATCTCCAACCTCACGACTCCGCCGGCCACGCGGATCGCCGTGGAGACGAAGGTCTGCCGCTGGGACGAGAACCTCGTCCGCTCCGCGATCGAGCGGGAACTGGCCCGCGGCGGGCAGGTGTTCTTCGTCCACAACCGGATCTTCGACATCCACAAGGTGGCGGCCCGGCTGCAGGCGATCGTGCCCGAGGCCACGATCGGCATCGCCCACGGCCGGCTTTCGGAGACGGAGCTGGAGGAGGTGATGCTCTCCTTCGTGGCCGGCACGACCGACATGCTCCTGGCCACCACCATCATCGAGAGCGGCCTCGACATCCCCCGCGCCAACACGATCTTCATCGACGAGGCCGACGGCTACGGGCTGGCCGACCTCCACCAGCTCCGTGGCCGCGTGGGCCGCTCCCATCACCGTGCCTGGTGCTACCTGCTGGTGGACGAGACGGCCCGCCTCACGCAGACGGCGGCGAAGCGGCTCCGCGCGATCCAGGAGTTTTCCGGC
>JBIPLS010000165.1:0-6956 GCA_044368305.1 Pirellulales bacterium | reverse complement strand
GTCGTTGATCAGCGCCTGGGCGACGCCGATCCGCCGGGTCATGCCCTTGGAATACTCTTTCAGTTGCCGCTTCTTGTCGCGGCCCAGGCCGACCATCTCGATGAGCGCGGCGGCCCGCCGCTTCCGCTCCGCGGGCGGCATGTCGAACAGCCGGCCGTAGAAATCGAGCGTCTCCTCGGCGTCGAGGAACTTGTAGAGGTACGACTCCTCGGGCAGATATCCGATCCGCTCGTTCTTGGCGACGTCGGTCGCCCCGCGGCCGAAGACGAGCGCCTCGCCCGACGTGGGAAAGATGAGCCCCAGGAGCAGCTTCATGGTCGTCGTCTTGCCCGAGCCGTTGGGGCCGAGCAGGCCGAAGATCTCGCCGCGGCGGATCTCGAGGTCGAGGGGCTTGAGCGCGACCTTCTTGCTGCGGCCCCAGAAGTCGCGGTAGGTCTTGGAGAGGTTGCGGGTCTCGACGACCACGTCACCGCCGGCTCCGACGGGAGGGGACCCACGCCCCGCGAGAAAGGAATCGGCCATGGCAACAGCCTTGATGAGAGGGCGAGGAGGCCAATCTGCCGCGACCCGCCACTCTCGTTTGTAACGCATGCGGGCTGGCCACGCAGGAGGGCCACGGCTTCCCACGACCCAAAAGCGATGCCTGAAAAACTGCTTGACTCGTTCGAGGAATACTCTAAACTTTCACGCTCATGAGACTGAGTCTCGTTTTCTTTATGTTTTTATGAAAACTGCTGCGAAAAATCCTTCTCGCCTCTCGAAAAGCCCCCTGCGCGGCTTCTCGCTGATCGAACTGCTCGTCGTGATCGCCATCCTGTCCATGCTGATGGGGCTTTTGATCCCGGCCGTTCAGGCGGCCCGGCAGTCCGCCCGCTCCATCCTGAGCCTGGCGAATCTCAAGCAGATCGGCACCGCGTTGCATGTCTACCACCAAGGCCGGGGAGTCCTGCCTCCCGGCTTCCGCTCGACGACGACCGGAACGTGGACGGGCGGGTCGAACGACGCCGTGCCCGAATCCGGTCCGGGCTGGAGCCTGTTCGCCATGCTCCTGCCGCACCTCGAAGAAACCTCCGTGCACGCCACCATCCGCTTTGACCGCCCCATCACCGACCCGGCCAACAAGGCGGCCCGGGAATCCATCGTGTCGGTGTTCATCGATCCTGGCGACACCGGGGCCCGACTCATCGACGTCACCGATTCCGGTTCCCCGCCCTCCAATGCGAGCACGCCGACCCCGCTCTGCCAGGCGGCCGTCTGCAGCTACGCCGGCTCGCTGGGAACCCTGATGTACGAGCAGCAGCCGTTCACCGGGGTCTTCCATCGCAACAGCCGTGTGCGGATGTCCGACATCACGGACGGCGCCGGCAAGACGATCGGAATCGGCGAGCGGATGAGCCGCCACACCCGGAGCAGTTGGGTCGGCGTGGTGCCCGGCCAGGAACTGGTCTACGCCCCGGAATCGCCCGCCTTCAGGGCGAGCGAGCCGAGTTTCAATTGGCGGCCGGCGATCACGGCTACGCTCGTGCACGTCCGCTCTTCGGCGCCGAGCCTGCAAGGCAGCCCCGGCGGATTCATCGGCCCCTATTCGGCCGGCACGAACTTCCTCAACATGGACGGGTCGTGCCGGCTCATCTCCTCGGACACCGCACCGGAGGTGTTTCGGGCCCTGTGCACCCGGGCCGGCGGCGAGATCGGCACCGCGATGGATTGACTGGCAGGGGTCAGCGGCTGGAATACTCGGCCGCCCCGGGAGATGCCTCCCCGGCCTCGGCCCGCTTCGTCACGATGCCCACGACCTGGAAGGCCGCCTGCAGTTCGGCCGGCGCGAAGTAGGGCTCGTCGGGAACGCCCGCCGCATGGTCGATCTTCTCGGCCGCCAGCTGCTCCCAGCTGAGGCCGTTGGCGATGTGCCAGGCCGCCGCCTGCGCGACCTTCTGCGTGATCTCACCCCTGCCGATGCTCCGCATCAGTTGCTCGAGACGGGGATCGGCCGAATGCGCGGCGAGTTCCACGAGCTTGTAGGATCGCAGCGGCGACGGCTCCGGTTTGCCGTGCTCGAGGCACACGGTCGTCACCCTGCTGACCCGGGTCTTCTCCGGGGGCAGCGAGAACATCCCGCCGCCCATCGGCTGGCCGATGCCCATGCCGGCGTTCATCGGCTGCGCCCCGCCGGTCACCTGCGGGGCTCCCGCCGCCCCGAACCCGGCGTTGCCGTTGTTGGCCATGCCACCCGGCGCCCCGAACTGGGCGAGCACGGGCACGCCGGCGAACACCTCCGGCATCCGTAGCGTGAGCGGGCGGTCGGAGCGATTCGTGACCACGATCTGCGCCGAGCGCGAGTCGTTCGGGATGTATTTCACCGTCACGAGCCCCGCCTGTTCGGCTGCGAGCAGGTCGTGGGTCTCCGCGGGCTTGGCCGGCACTTTCGCCCGCGGCTCGCGGGCCGATGCGGTGGAGACGACGACGGCGGCTATCACCAACAATGCGACGACCGGAAAGCGACCCATGGCGGAGACTCCTGCGGAGGGAGGGCGCGGACCGAGCACGACCAATCAAGTATGCACTCGGCCAACGGCCGGGGGCAAACCGAGCGGCTGGCCCGATTTTTCCGCGTGACGCGGTCGTAGGGGCCACGCACCTTCCACGCGGCGCCGGGCCTAACGCTTGCTGAACTGCGTGCCCCGGCGGGCGCCGCGCAGACCGTACTTCTTGCGTTCCTTCATCCGGCCGTCGCGGGTCAGAAGCCCGCCCTGCCGCAGCGGCTCGGCGAGGTCCGCCTCGAACGCCTTGAGCGCCCGGGCGATGCCCAGCCGGCAGGCGCCGGCCTGGCCCGTGGGGCCGCCCCCGTCCACCGTGATGTCCACGTTCACGGCCGACTGCTTCCCCACCTGCTCCAACGCCCCGGCGACGAGCACGCGATCCTTGATCGCCGGGAAATAGGCGGCCAGTTCCCGGCCGTTGATCGTGATCGCGCCGGAACCCTGCCGCAGCCGCACGCGGGCCACGGCCGTCTTCCGCCGCCCCGTGGCGATGATGTCATTCCCCCGCCGTGCCGACTTCACGCCCTGCTCGACTGCCATTGTCATTTCTCTCCCAAAACCATCGGCTCAGGCTGCTGGGCCTGATGGGGATGCTCGGTGCCCGCGTAAACCTTCAATTTGTCGAGCATGACGCGGCCGAGCCGCGTCTTCGGCAGCATCCTCCGGACCGCCTCCTCGACGATCAGCTCCGGCCGCCGGTCGCGGCGATGCTCGGCCGTCTCGGTCTTCAGGCCCTGGTAGCCGGTGTACCAGCGATAGGTCTTCTGCTGCCACTTCTTGCCGGTGAATTGCACCTTGTCGGCGTTCACCACGACGACGTAGTCGCCGGTGTCCACGTGGGGCGTATAGGTCGGGCGGTGCTTGCCCATGAGAATCATCGCGATCTCGCTCGCCAGACGGCCGACGACCTTGTCGCTGGCGTCCACCAGCCACCACCGCTGCTCCACCTCGCCCGGCTTCGCCATGAACGTCTTCATAAACCGCACGCTTTCCCAGGATTCCTGCCCGCGATCCCCGGCCGGCCGCCGGAATCGTGGAGCCCCGGAGACTACCAATGCCCCGGGGCAGCGGCAAGCGGCCGGGATGCCGCCCGCGGAAACGGCGCCTCCCCGCCCGGCACCCGGCGATTCCCGCCGCCGGCCCGCCACCGGGGTTCATCGGCAAACCGGCCATGGTTGCGGGAGCGGAGGATTGGCAGGAGACTTTGCGGTCCCGGGCAAGCCCGGCGTGCTCCGCGGCCGGGCCCCCCTCCAATCCGCAGGCTCTTCACGATGAAGGTCTCCGTCCTCAAGGAAACGTTCCCCGGCGAGCGCCGGGTGGCCCTCGTGCCCGCCGCGATCCCGCCGCTGATCAAGTCGGGCCTGGAGATCGCCGTCGAGGCCGGCGCCGGGGCCGCGGCCGGATTTTCCGACGACGCCTACCGCGCGGCCGGGGCCGCGATCGTGTCCCGCGACGAGGCCTTCGCCGCCGACTGCGTGCTCGCGGTGCGGACGGGCGGTGCCTGCGGCGCCGGCTGGTGCGCCGACCGCGACCGCCTCCGCCCGGGAGTGGTGCTGATCGGGATGTGCGATCCGCTCTCGTCGACCGACGCCTGCCGCGAGGCGGCCGACAAGGGGGCCACGCTCTTCGCGCTGGAACTCGTGCCGCGGATCACCCGCGCCCAGAGCATGGACGTGCTTTCGAGCCAGGCCAACATCGCCGGCTACCGGGCCGTGCTTCTGGCGGCCAACGTGCTGCCCCGCATCCTGCCGATGATGACCACCGCCGCCGGCACGCTCACGCCCGCCAAGGTGCTCGTGCTCGGCGCCGGCGTGGCCGGCCTGCAGGCGATCGCCACGGCCAAGCGGCTGGGCGCCCAGGTCAGCGCCTACGACGTCCGCCCCGCGGTCAAGGAGCAGGTGCAGAGCCTGGGAGCGAAGTTCGTGGAGCTGCCGCTCGAGACCGGTGCCAGCGAGGCCGCCGGCGGCTACGCGAAGGCGATGGGCGAGGAGTTCTACGCCAAGCAACGGGAACTGCTCGGCAAGGTGGTCGCCGACAGCGACGTCGTCGTCTGCACCGCGCTCATCCCGGGACAAAAGGCCCCGGTGCTCGTGACGGCCGAGATGGTCGCGAAGATGCGGCCCGGCAGCGTGATCGTGGACATGGCCGCCGAGCGGGGCGGCAACTGCGTGGGCTCGCGGCCCGACGAGACCGTCGTCGTCGATGGCGTCACGATCCTCGGCCCCACGAACCTGCCGGCCGAGGCGCCGGCCCACACCAGCCAGCTGTACGCCAAGAACGTGGCCACGTTCCTCGCCCACCTCGTCAAGGCCGGCCTGCCCGCCGTGGCCCTCGACGACGAGATCTGCCGCGACACGCTCGTGGCCACCGGGGGCCAGCTCGTGCACCCGAAAATCCGCGAGCGGGCCGGCCTGCCGCCGCTCGTGGCCGCCGTCCCGGCCACCGGCTGACCCCATCGCCCTCCGCTCCCAGGAACACCCGCCATGCCATTCGCCGAGCTGCCCGTCCTCCTCGCCGACGCCGTCGCCGCCGAGGATCCCGCGTCGCGGTTCATCCGCCTGCTCACCGTCTTTCTGCTGGCGATGTGGGTGGGCTTCGAAGTGATCATGAAGGTGCCGCAGCGGCTGCACACGCCGCTGACGAGCGGCTCGAACGCCATCTCCGGGATCACCGCCGTGGGGGCGATCGTGGTGGCGGCGGCAGTGGCGACGGACGCGGGTTTCCGGTTCGGCAACCTGCTGGGGCTGCTCGCCGTCGTCCTCGCCATGGTCAACGTGGCGGGCGGCTTCGTCGTCACCCATCGCATGCTCGAGATGTTCAACCCGAAGAAAAAGTAGCCCGACATGTCGAGCCAAGCCTGCATCAATCTCGCCTACCTCGTCGCCTCGATGCTGTTCATCGTGGCCTTCAAGCTGATGACCGGCCCGCGGACGGCCGTGAAGGGCAACTACCTGGGCGCCGCCGGGATGGCGATCGCGCTGGTGGCCGCCTGCTTCGAGCGGCCGGTCCTGGAGACGGTCGCGGCCCGGGGCGGCTGGCCGCTGGCGCTCGTGGCCGTCGCGGCCGCCATCGGCGCGGTGATCGGCGCCGTCATGGCGATCAAATACCCGATGACGGGCATGCCGCAGATGGTGGCCCTGCTCAACGGCTTCGGCGGTGCGGCCTCGGCCCTGGTAGCTGGGGCCGAGCTCTGGAACAAAACAGGCGACGCCCTGGCGACCGACGCAGCCGGCGGACTCACGGCGACGGCGCACCGCGCCGCCACCGACCTCGCCCCCTGGACGCAGTTCGGCATCGCCACCGCGCTCACCGGACTGATCGGCGCGGTCACCTTCTGGGGCAGCCTCGTGGCCTTCGCCAAGCTCGAGGAGCTGCCCCGGTTCAAGCAGGCCTGGACGCACCCCAATCGGCACTGGATCAATCTCGGCCTGGCGCTGGCCACGCTCCTGCTGCTCGTCGGCCTCTGCTTGCACCCGTCGTCGAACCTCCTCTACTGGCTGCTCGTGATCGTGGGCAGTGCCTTGGGCTGCACGCTCACGCTGCCGATCGGTGGCGCCGACATGCCGGTCGTGATCTGCCTCTTGAACAGCTACTCGGGCCTCGCCGCCGCCGCCGCCGGCTTCGTGATCGACAACTCGGTGCTCGTGATCGCCGGATCGCTCGTCGGCGCCTCGGGGCTGATCCTCACGGCGATCATGTGCCGGGCGATGAACCGCTCGCTGGTGGGCGTGCTGTTCGGCGGCCTGGGCACGACGGCCGCGGCCAACGCCGACGACGTCTACGCCGGGAAGATCAAAAGCGCCAGCGCCGAGGAGATCGCGATGGTGCTGGAGAACGCCAACCGCGTGGTCATCGTCCCCGGCTACGGCCTGGCCGTGGCCCAGGCTCAGCACGCCGTCCGCGAGCTCGCCAATGCCCTGGAGAAGCGGGGCTGCACGGTCGAGTACGCCATCCATCCCGTGGCCGGCCGGATGCCGGGCCACATGAACGTGCTCCTCGCCGAGGCCGACATCCCCTACGAGAAGCTTCGGGAGATGGACGACATCAATCCCACGTTCCCCGAGGCCGACGTGGCGATCGTGATCGGCGCCAACGACGTCGTGAACCCGGCGGCCCGCACCGACCCCAAGAGCCCGATCGCCGGCATGCCGATTCTCGACGTCGACAAGGCGAGGACGGTCGTGGTGGTGAAGCGGTCGCTGTCGCCCGGCTTCGCCGGGATTCCCAATCCCCTGTTCGCCGCCGACAACACGCTGATGTATTTCGCGGACGGCAAGAAGGCGATACTAGACCTCACAGCGGCCCTTCAGCAGGGCTGAAGAACCGCTGTCGACGCGACGCCGGCCATCCATGGCCCGGCTTACGCTCCGCCCGGCGGTGTCGAAGCCAAGGTTCGACACGCCGGGCATGCCGCCT
>JBIPLS010000163.1:0-7072 GCA_044368305.1 Pirellulales bacterium | reverse complement strand
AAGAACTCGCTCAGGATCCGCCCGCACTCGTCGGCCAGCACGCGGCCCACGTGGTCCACGCGATGGTTGAGCCGCGGATCCTCGAACAGCCGGTAGAGCGACTCCACCGCGCCGGCCTTGGGATCGGCCGCGCCCCATACCACCCGTGGCACCCGGGCCTGGAGGATGGCGCCGGCGCACATCGGACAGGGCTCGAGGGTGACGTACAGCGTGCAGCCCTCGAGCCGCCAGGTGCCGACGGCCGCGGCGGCCTGGGTGAGGGCGATCATCTCGGCATGGGCCGTCGGGTCGGCGAGCCGTTCCCGCTGGTTGTGGGCACTCGCGATCACGCGGCCGCCGGCCACCACGACGGCGCCGACCGGCACCTCGTCCTCCGCGGCCGCCGCCCGGGCCTCGTCGAGCGCCAGCCGCATCCAGCGGTCATGCGGGCTGCCGCCGGGGAGGCCGATCTCGTCGATGTCGTCCGCGTCTTCCATGCCGCCCCACTGTAGGCGGCCACGGGCGGGCGGGACAAACCCGGCCCGCTTGGGCCGTCCCGAAAATCGGCTACGATGCGCGGGTTCGACGCCCGTCACCGGAGGCATCCGCATGGATCCCGTCTCGCTCCTGCTCCGCTGGGCTCACGTCCTCGCCGCGATCGTCGCGATGGGCGCGGTCGCCTTCGCCCGCTTCGGCCTGGTGCCGGCGCTCGGTGACTTCGATGCCGCCACCCGCGACAAGATCCACGACGCCATCCGCCGCCGCTGGCTGCCATGGGTGATCGGAGCGATCACCGTGCTGCTTCTCAGCGGACTGGCGAACTTCCTCCTCTTCAACGCCCGCGTGAAGGCCGAGGGATGGTCGGACGGCGGCTGGATGCGGCAGACGAGCTACCACACCCTGTTCGGTGCGAAGTTCCTGCTGGCGATGCTGGCCTTTTACTTCGCCAGCGCCCTGGTCGGCCGCGGCGCCGGCACGCAGTGGGTGCGGGACGACCGGGCCAAGTGGCTGTCGGTGACCCTGGGGGCGATGCTGGCCGTCGTCCTGCTTTCGGGCTGGATGCGGCAGTTGCACACCGGGCCGAACGTGGCCGTCGATGCCGGCGTCCGGCTCGACCGCCGTGGCGATACCCTGGATCACGATGCACGGGAGGACGGCGATGGACAAGAAAGACAAGAAGCGGATGGAGGTCCTGCAGCAGAAGATCGCGAAGCTGCAGCAACTCCTGGCGGGGGCGAAGAAGCAGCCCGATGACCCGGCCGAGGTGCCGCGGCTGGAGAAGGAGCTGGCCGCCGCCCACGCCGAACTCGCCGCACTGAAGAAGGGCTGACCCTTGCCCGCCCCGCCGTGATCAGCGCCGCGTCAGTCGCGGGTTGCCGCCAGCCGGCGGCGGAAATCCCCAGGCGTGCAGCCCCGTAGCCGGCGGAAGACGCGGTTGAAGTTCGAGAGGTTCTCGAAGCCCGAGGCCAGGGCGACGTCGAGCACCGGCCGCTCCGTCGCGGTCAGCAGCCGGCAGGCGTGGCCGATCCGCACCTCGTGCACCCAGGCCACGAACGTGCGGCCCGTCATCCGGTGGAAGAATCGGCTGAAGCCTTCCGGCGACAGCCCGGCGATCGCCGCCACGTCCCCGAGCCGCAGCGGCCGGGCGAGGTGCTGCATGATGTGGCGGCAGACGCGGTCGATCCGTCGCGCGTCCACCGCCCGGGCCGTGGAGGCATAGGCAGCGCTGGAGAGCTCGCGGCCACGGCCGCGGGTCGCGAGCACCTGGAGCATCTCGAGCAGGGCCACGAGTTGAGCGAATGGCTGCGCCTCGCAGCCACGGACGACTGCGGCGGCCACCTCCCGGCCGGCGGCGGAATCCCCGCAGGCCAGGCCGCGCCGCGATCGTTCCAGGAGGCCGCGGATCCGGGTCAATTCGCCGCGGCCGAAGAACTCGGCCCCCAGACAGTCGGGCTCGAAGCGGATCACGACCGCCCGGCTGCGGTGGCCGCGGTGCGGGTCGGAGTGCCAGGTGTGCGGCAGGTGGGGCCCGAGGAGCACCAGGTCGCCGGCTTCGAACGCCTCGATCGAATCGCCCACGAAGCGGCGGCCCTGCCCGGCGGTGATCAGGGTCAGCTCGTATGCCGCGTGGAAGTGCCAACGGTAGGGGAACGATGGCAGGTCGAACGCCTCCCAGGTGAACGACCGCCCCGGGGCGGGCTCGACGCGTTCGAGATCGGGCAGCATGGTGGCGACGGCTCCGTGGCCGGACGTCAAGATCGTACCAGTCAGCGCGGCCCGCGGCGCGGACGGCCCGCCGGCCCGGGGCGTATCCTCCGCCCAGATCACCGTCACCCTCGGAGATTTCCCGTGACCGCCGCCACGCCGCTGCCGCTCCTCGACGCCCCGTACTCGCTCACCGCGGATCAAAAGGCCCGTTTTCGCACGGACGGTTACGTCCACCTCCCCGGCGTGTTCGACGCAGCCACGCTCGCCGCGTTCGACCGCGAGATCACCCGGCTCACCATGGAGCACAACCCCGTGGCCGACGTGCCGCTCGAGCGACGGGACACGTATGGGAAGGCCTTCATCCAGGTTGGCAACCTGTGGACGATGAGCGAGACGGCCAAGCGGCTGAGCTTCTCGCGCCGGCTGGCGGGCATCGCGACCGCACTGCTCGGCACGCGGGGCGTGCGGATGTGGCACGACCAGGCCCTCTACAAGGAGCCCGGTGGCGGCTTCACGCCGTGGCACGCCGACCAACAGTACTGGCCGATGGCCAGCGGACTGTGCGTCACGGCCTGGATCCCGCTCCAGGCCGTGCCGATGGAACTGGGTCCACTCTCCTTCGCCCCCGGCAGCCATCTCAAGAAAATCGGCCGGGACCTGGAAATCTCCGACGAGTCGGAGCGGGTCATCCGGGAGGGACTGCGGGATCATGGGATCGTCGAGGTGGCGGAGCCCTATGCCGAGGGGGACGTATCCTTTCACCTCGGCTGGACGCTCCATCGGGCCGGCCCGAACACCAGCGACCGGCCGCGGAAGGTGCACACCGTGATCTACATGGACGCCGACATGCGGCTCGCCGAGCCGCGAAACGCCAACCAGCGGAGCGACTACGAGGCCTGGACGCCCTCGACCCGTGTCGGCGAAATCATGGACGACCCGCTCAATCCCGTGCTCTTCGAGGCCTGACGCCATTCCGCGACCGCCGCCGCGCACGGTATCCTGACGGACGGTGGACGGGCGCGCCGTGGCGTTTTTCCACCTCGCCGACCGCCGCTCACTGCGGTGGTCGGTCCGTTCGGCCTTCTGGGAACCGGTCCGCGGGGCATCCATGGGCTTCCTGTCGAACCTGTTCGGCGGCTCCTCGCGGGTCGATCTCTGGAAGCGGTTCGAGCGGCTTCGCGAGAGCCACTCCGGCACCATGTCGGCCTTCTACAAGGTGAAGGATAACCGCACCGGCGAGGTGCTCGGCCTCAAGATCATCGACCAGGCGAAGGCCGCCGCCGTGGAATCGCGATACAAGGGGCTGGGCAAGCCGAGCGAGGGCGAGATCGGCGCGAAGATCAGCGGCCCGAACATCGTGCGGACGGTGGAGTGGGGGGAATCGACGGCCGGCGAACCGTTCGTGGTCACCGAGTTCATCGAAGGCACGCTGCTGCACGCCGTGCTCGCGGCGAAGCGGCCGCTGCCGCCGGCCCAGCGGATCGACCTCGTGCGGCAGGCGGCCGCGGCGGTCGCGGCGGTGCATGCGGCCGGCTTCGTGCACCGCGACATCTGCCCGCGCAACTTCATGCTCCGGGCCGACGGCCGGCTCGTGCTCTTCGACTTCGGGCTCACCGTGCCCGACAAGCCGGCGTTCCTCCAGCCCGGCAACCGCATCGGCACGCCGAACTACATGGCCCCGGAGGTGGTGCGGCGTCGCCAGGCCGACAAGCGGCTCGACGTGTTCTCGTTCGGCGTCACCGCCTACGAGATTTGCACGCTCAGCTCGCCGTGGCCGCGGGGCACGAGCGGCACCGCGGCCCTGGCACACGACCAGCCGCCGGAGGACATCCAGGGTCATTGGCCGGAGATTCCCCAGCCTCTGGCGGCGGCCATTTCCGCCTGCATCGCCGCGGCCCCCGAGAAGCGGCCGGCCACGATGCAGCGGTTCCTCGGCATGATCGCCAAACTTCCGGGGAGCGGCTGAAAGCGGACGGCCCGCGGCATGCAGTCGGATCCCTTGAACCGCGGCCGAGGTGGCCGTACCCTACGTGGCTCTTGGGACGGTTCCGGAATGGCTCCGGGCCGCCCGATCGCCGCCGACGACACGACTCGCTGCAACACGAGGATTTCCCACGATGACGATGGACAAGAGCCTGCGGGTGCGGAAGGGCGCTTCGAGCGCCCGTGGCGTGCTCACCCGGGCGGAGCGGATCGCCCGGCTCAAGGAGCAGGAGCGGTGGACGGAAGGCCGCAGCCCGCTCGGCCTGCCGAAGGTCCGCGTCATGAAGATGGCGATGAAGAAAAAGAAGAAGGCCAAGGAAGAGGGTGCCGAGGGCGCAGCTGCCGGCAAGCCTGCCGCCGGGGCCGCCAAGAAGAAATAGCGGCCAGGGCCGCGGGCCGCGGAGCGGCCGTCAGGTGGATGGCCGCTGCCCCGTCGCCAGGCTCGCGGCCGTCTGCCCCGAGGCGATGACCTGCGGGATGCCGACGCCGCGGTAGGCTGCTCCCGCCAAGGCGAAGCCGCCGATCGTGGCCGCCGCCCGTTCGATCCGCTCCACGCGGGCGAGATGTCCGACGTGATACTGCGGCATCGCACCTTCCCAGCGGTCGACCTGTTCGACGAGCGGCCCGCCCGTCGCCCCGATCAAGACCGCTGCCTCGTCGCGGGCCAAGGCCGACAGTTCCGCGTCTGGCAGGCGGGCCGTCCGTGGATCGAGCGCCCCGCCCATGAACACGCGGACGAGCACGCAGCCGGGCGGCGCCCGGTCGGGGAACTTCGAGCTCGAGAAACTCACCGCCAGCGCCCGGCGGCCTGCCGCGCGCGGCACGACCATCCCCGCGGCATCCAGCGGGTGGGCGACGCGGTCGCGCGGATAGCCGAGCGCGACCACGGCCGAGCCGGTGTACTCGATCGCCGCGAGTTCGGCTGCCAGAGCCGGCGCGACCCCGGCCACGATCCGCGCGGCCGCCGCCGCGGGCAGGGCGACCACGACGGCGTCGGCGTCCAGCGTCGGCAGGTCCGCGCCGGCGAGCGGGACCCGCCACCGACCGTCGCCGCCGCGGTGGAGCGGGCCGGCCCTGGCGGCGACGAACGCGACCCCGCGGGCCGCCAGCGCTGCCGCGAGCCGCCCCGGCAGCGTCTCCATCCCGGTGGCGAGCGTGACGAACTGCCCGTAGCGGGCACCGGTCGCCACGGGACCGGAGCCGGCCTCACGGAGTCGGGCACGCTCGCCGGCCCACAGGCTGCCGTGCACTCGCTCCATGGCGAAGAACTCCGGGCAGGCCGCAGCCATGCTCAAGCGGGTCGGGTCGGCAGTCCAGATGCCGGCGGCGAGCGGCTGCACCAGCCGTTCGAAGGCCTGCCGCCCGAGCCGCCGCACGGCGAAAGACTCCAACGACTCGTCCGCTGCCGCCCGCGTCGGCACGCAGCGCTCGGCGAGCAGCCGCAGTTTGCCGGCTGGCGACAGCAGCGGCGTGGCGAGGATCCCCAGCACGTGGCCCGGGGCCAGCAGGCGGAAACCGGTCGGCACCGCGACGGCCCGCCCGCGGTGCCACACCAAGGCGCGCCGCACCCGGGGATCGATCCCGACGAGTTCGTCCGCCATTCCCAGCCGCTGCACCAGGCCCAACCCTTCCGGCCGCGCGGCGAGAAAGCTGTCGGCTGATCGCTCGACGAGCCAGCCGTCGCGCCGCACGGTCGCGATCACGCCGCCCGGCCTGCCGGTGGCTTCGACGACCGTCACGCGGCGGGCCGGAGCCATGGCGGCCAGGGCCTCGGCGGCAGCGAGACCGGCAAGACCCCCGCCGATCACGACGACGTGCTGCATCGAGTTTCTCGCCTGATGACGGACGGCCTGCGGACGGCAGGGAACGAAAAATGGCCAGTCTATCCGTCGCGAATGGACGAGCCGCGCAAGATGCGCAGGCTGGGGGCCCACGGAGGCGGAACAGGGTCCACGGTCTGCTCTGGACCGGGAGACCTGGGGATCCTACCGTCCCGCTGGATCGGGTCGGAAGCCGGTCGTGTCGTTCAAGGAGGAACCTGTCGTGGCCATGCTGCGAAGCCCGCGGTCGGGATTGCACGCCCTGTTCGTCGTCGTCGGCCCCTGCCTCGCCGTGGTCGCCGCGGCCGAGCCGCAGCAGCCACCGCGAACGCTGATGCGCTTGCCCGGCTGGATCGACGCCGCACACGCCGAACCACGGGCCGCCGCGACGGCGACGGATCCCGCCCGCGAGCGACCGAGCGCCCGTGCATCGACTCCGGTGACGACGGCGGTCGGCGAGGCTCCCTCCACGCCCTGGGCCGGACTCGTGCCGGTCGCAGCCGGCGGACCGCCCGCCGGCAGGCAGGCGGCCCCGGCCGCGCCGAAGCCCCCGGCCGGCCCGCAGGGCGGCGCCGTGCGGCGGTGGATCAGCGACCGTGTCGCCCAACTGCCCAAGGCCGCGGGCACCCCCGCGGCGGCCGAAACCGTGGCGGCCGAACCAGCGGCCGACGAGCCCGCTCCGGCGGCCGACGAGAAGCCACCGCAGGTCACGGCGCCGGTCGCCGCCACACCCGACGAGATGCCGACCTTGTCGATCGATCCCGCCAGCTTCCGGGGCGTCCACCCGGGCAAGACCACGCGGGCGGAGTTGCTGGCGGCCTGGGGCGCCGGCGAGGCCCTGAACCGGGACGACGGCGGCTCGGGCTTCGCCTGGAAGATCGATCCCTTCGAGCGGATCGAAGTCACGCTCGAGGCCGACACCGTTGCCGCGATCCTCGTCAAACTCGCGGAGCCCGTGGCGGTGCCGGATCTCGCCCGCCAACTGGAGATCGCCGACATCCGCACGGTCACCATCTTCGACGACCAAGGAGTGTCGATCGGCGAGGTGTACCCCGAGCGGGGCGTGATCCTGAGCGTGAAAC
>JBIPLS010000162.1:0-7139 GCA_044368305.1 Pirellulales bacterium | reverse complement strand
TCCCTGACCCTGTGCCTGACCCTGTGCCTGACCCTGTGCCTGACCCTGTGCCTGACCCTGTGCCTGACCCTGACCCTGACCCTGACCCTGACCCTGACCCTGACCCTGACCCTGACCCTGACCCTGGGCTTGTCCTTGTTCCTGACCTGGCGCCTCGCCGCCCTCGGAACGAGGCTGCGGGCCTTCGGCAACCTGTTCGCCCCTCTGCCCGGGCTGGCCGGCTGCCTGCGAACCCCCCTGACCCGACTGCTGGCCAGAAGCACCTTGGCCGCCGGCCTGAGAGCCCGCGCCGGACCTCCCGCCCTGGCAGGATTGGCATCCTTCCTTCCCGCACGGCTGCCCGTCGGTGCCGGCACACGGCGGCGCAGCCTGATCCCGCGACGCAGGCGAGCGTTGATCCTGTCGGCCGGCCTGTTCGCCTCGCTCGCCGGCTTGCTGCCCAGACTGCTCCGGACGCTCTTGGCCCGACGCCCCAGGCTGCCTCTCGCCCGCGCTCTCTCCTGCGCCCGGTTGCGGTGCCTTGCCACCGCCATCCTGAGCCTGAGGACGCGACTCACCGCCGCCCTTCTCCTGGCGGCGGTGCTCGAGAATCCGTTCCATCGCCTCGCCGTCGTTCGTCCCATCGGATGCGACGGTGTTCTGCGGTGGCGCCTTGCCCGCCTGCTGCCCCGAACCATTCGGCTTGCCGGCCCCGCCCTCGCGACCACCGGCCTGCGAGCCAGCCCCCGGTTGCTTACCAACTCCTTCCGCGCCACTCGCCACACCGCCTGCCTGCCGTTGCCCCTGCTGGCCCGCGGTTCCGCCCGGCTGTTTGGAGCCGCCCTGCTGCTGGCCGCCCGCCTGCTCGCCGGCGTTCGCTCCGCCCTCGCCGCCGGATCCGTCCTGGCGGTCGCCCGCGCCGTCCTCCGACCCCGCCCGCTGCTGGGGGCCCGACTGATTCCCGGCCTTGCCCTGCTGGCCGTCCTTCGGCTGGCTGCCGGCGGCGTCGCCACGCTGACCACCCTGCTGGGGATCACCCTGCTTGCCGCTGTCCTGCCGCGGATCGCGATTCGGCTCGCTCTCAGCGCCTCCGGGATTCGACGCCGCATCCCCCGCCTGCGGGCTGCCGGCGTCGCCGCCGGACGGCTGCTGTTCGCCGCCCGCATCGGCGTCACGCCCCTGCCGGCCCGCGCCACCGGTCTGCTGCGCATCATCCGCCCGCTCGCCCCCGCTGTCCCCCGCGTCGCTCCCGGGCTCGCCCGAAGAGTCGCCCGAGCCACCCGCCGGATCCATGCCGCCATCGTCCCCCGGCCGTCGCTCGCCGCTCGCGCCGCCGTCGCGACCGTCCTGCCTGGATTGCGGCTGCGGCTGCGGCTGCGGGGGCGGCGGCGCGCTGGCGTCGATCCGCAACGTCTTCCATGCGGAGTGCGCGACGTTCGGCGACTCGGGCCGGTTGTCCACCGCAACGGCCCGGTATTCGACGACGCTGCCGGGGCCCGCGCCGAGTTTCTCGAGCGCGAGCCGACCCGCACCGCGATACGGCCCCTGGTGGTCGCCGCGGAAGATCACGGTCTCGGGGCCTGCCGCGCCGCCTTGCAGCCGCGCCTCGATGCCCACGCGGGCCAGCCCGAAATCGGGATCCACCGCCCGCACGGCGACCGGCACCTCTGCCCCGGGGGGCACAGCCAGCGTCGCCTCCGCCGGCGTCTCGATCGCCACCTCGGGCGCCAGGTCGGGCACGACCTCGATGCGATGCTCCATCTTCTCGGCGACCACCTGCTCGCGATGCGCCGCCGTCAGGCCGCGCGGCTGGAAGAGCAGCCGGTAGTTCGCGTGCTCGGGGCCACTGCGATCGCGGTTCATGCGGAGCACCAGCCCGCCCGTCGCCCGCGCCAGGTCGCTGGCCCCGACCCGCAGGCGGGTGTCGCGGGTGCCCTGGCAGTCGAAATCGATCCAGGCCGCCTCCAGCGGCTGATTGCTCTCCGCCTCGAGCGTCACCTTCGTCCCCTCGACGCCGCGCAGGTCGCCCTGCCAGGCGACTGTCTCGTCGGCGAGCTTGGTGTAGTCGGGATAGTCGTAGGTCACCCGCCGCACGAGCAGCGCCGGCGCGTCCACGACGGCCACCCGCAGCGGCTCGCCGCGGCCGTCGCCGGCCGCGATCACGACGTCCAGCGAACGATCGAGGCCGCGGGAGTCATCGGGCAGGATCGCGACGTGCGTGCCGGCGGCGCCGGACCGGTTCATCTCCACCTGCCACGGCGTCGCTGCCCGCGCCGCGCCGGCCTCGCCGTGCGGCGTGACGAGCACAACGGCCCGCTCGCCCTTGCGGAGCCCGCGGATCGTCGCGGCCACGGCCAGTTGGCGGCCGCGGATCACGGTGGCCACGCCGTCGACGGCCTGCACGCTGCGGGACTCGTCGTCCGTCGCGGCCGCGGGTTCGTCGCCGGGCATTCGCCAGGCCAGCCGCGGCGGGTCGATCCGCACCCGGGCCGGTGCCGCCAGTCCCAGCCACGGCGCGACCAGCCGGGTGGTGGTCACGACCAGGCTCTTGGGCGCCGCGAGTTCGTAGATGCCGGCCGCCGTCACCAGGAAGGCCAGCGCGTAGGCCAGCCGCACGGCGATCGTGCGGTCGATCACGCCCGCCGTCGGCACCTCGGCCAGCCGCTTCGCCGCCCGCCGCTCGATCGACCGCACCACCCGCGGTGTCGCCGCGTCGGGCCGCGCCTTCACCAGCACGGCGTTGACAAGGTCGTTGTGCAGGTCGGGATTCTCGCGCTCGATCGCGCGGGCCGCGTACACGAGGTTCACGCGGTAGCGGACCAGCGGCACGATCCAGCGGATCACCGCCGCGAGGAGCGCCACGAGGCCGGCCGCCAGCCAGGCCCACCGCGCCCAGCGCGGCAGCCCACCGGCGACGAACCAGTGCTCCACCGCCACGCCGCATGCCATCCAGAGCATGGCCGCGACGCCCGCCGCCAGCACGAACGTGGTCACCGCCACGCCCTTGTAGTCGGCCGTCGCCGCCGCCAGCCTGCGGCCGAGGTACCGCTCCGACTTCGAATCGGACTCGCCGTCCTCCCGCCAGGTGGCGACGGCGAGCGGGTCGTCGCACGGCTGCACGTCGGTGGTTGCCGTCGCCATCGTGAAACTCCCTGCCGTGAGTCCGCCGCGGATGCCAGGGCCGGTCGTGCAAGCCGCCGTTCCAAAGTATATCGGTCGCCGGGCCCGCAAGGTTCGTGCGGCCGCGATCCGGCGGCAGAAATCCGCCGTGGTCGGAAACGCCGGCCGACCGCCCCCTGACCGACCGGCGGGCTTGGAAAACCGGCCCGTTTCCCGGATGCTGCGGGGGTCAGCGGCGGCCGGACGGCGGTCGCGGCGTTCGTCCGGAGGGAGCGTGCATGGCGTTGGTGCCCGACGCGGAGTCGTTCAAGCGGCTCGTGGACGGCACCACGCGAGGACCGGCTGCCGTCCTCGCCCGCACCGGCCTGGCGGCCCTGGCCATTCCCTACGGACTGGCCGTCGCCTGTCGCAACCTCGCCTACGACCGCGGCCTGCTGCCGATCGCACGGGCCGCAGTGCCGGTGATCTCGATCGGCAACCTGACGCTCGGCGGCACGGGCAAGACGCCGCTGGTCGCCTGGGCGGCCGCGCTCCTCGCCCGTCACGGACGGCGGCCGGCGATCGTCAGCCGCGGCTACGGCGCCGCCCGTGACGAGAGCGGTGACGAAGCCGCGGAACTCGCGCTGCTCTTGCCCGCCGTGCCCCACGTGGCCGACCGCGATCGGGTCGCGGCCGCCGCGCGGGCCGTCGCGGGCGGCGCCGACGTCGTGGTGCTCGACGACGGCTTCCAGCACCGTCGCCTGGCCCGCGATCTCGACGTCGTCGCCGTCGATGCCACCGATCCCTTCGGCTGCGGCCGGATGTTTCCCCGCGGCCTCCTCCGCGAGCCGCTCCGCGGCCTCGCCCGCGGGCAGGCCGTGATCCTGACGCGGTCGTCGGCCGTCGATGCCGACCGCCGCGCCGCGATTCGCGCCGCGTTGACCGCGGCCTGTGGCGGGACGGCGCCGGCGGTGTGGGCCGAGGCCGACCATCGCCCGGTGGGCCTGCGCGACGCCGCGGGGGGCGGGCGGCCGCTGGCCGCGCTGCACGGCAGCCGCGTGTTCGCGTTCGCCGGCATCGGCAATCCGCCGGCCTTCCGCGCGGCGCTGGCGGCACTGGGCGCGGAGGTCGTCGGCTTCCGCCCGCTGCCCGACCATCATGCCTACGCGCCGTCCGATCTCGAGGCCCTGGGCCAGGCCGCCGCCGCGGCCCGGGCCGACCTCGCCGTGACGACGCTCAAGGATCTGGTCAAGGTGCGTCGCGAAGGGCTCGGTGGCGTCCCGCTCGTGGCCCTGGAGATCGCGATCGGGTTCTCTTCCGGCGCGGCGGCGGTCGAGACCGCGATCCTCGGCGCGGTCTCCGGCGGAGGCCGGCCGTGATGGGCGCCTGCAGGCCGCGTCGGTTCGTGCTCGTCGATCCCTGCCTCACGGGCCTGGGTTCGCACCCGTATCACTACGCATCGCTCGTGCTCGCCGCCGCCGCGCGGGCCGGCTGCGAGCGGCTCCTCGTCACGCACCGCGACTTCTCCGCCGCGGTGGACGACGTCCCGGTGCTGCCGGCCTTCACGCACACGGCCTACTCCAAATACACGCTCGGCGGCGGCCTCGACGGTCGCCGCGGTCGGCTGCCGTCATGGCTGCCGAAACCGCTCTGGCAGGCGGGCCATGCCACCCGCCGCCGCGAGGAACGGATCGCGACCTTCGCCCGGGAGGTGCTGCCGGCGCTCGACGGCCTCGCCCCCGGCGACGTGGTGCTCGTGGCGACGGCTTCGGAGCTCGAGGCGGCGGGCCTGGCGCGGGCGATCGCCGCGGCCCGCCCGCCGACGGGCGTCGGCTGGCACGTCCAGTACCATCTCCCGATCCTGGACGGCTGCGCCGCGGACTTCCCGGGGCAACACGCCCGGATCGCCACGGCCCGCGGCCCGCTCCGCGCGGCGCTCGCCGTGGCCGCCCACGCCATCCACCACCACGCCACCACCGAGGAACTCGCCTGGCAGTACGAGCGGCTGGTCGGCGGGCCGGTGGGCGTCTTGCCGTACCCGGCGCAGGTGCCGGCGGCGGCGCGGCCCGCCGCGGCTCCGCTCCGCGTGGCGTGCCTCGGCGACGCGCGGCCCGAGAAGGGCTCCGCCTTCCTGGCGGCGATCGTCGCGGCGACGGAGGCCGACCCGGAGCTGGCCGGGCGGGTGCGGTTCGTCGTGCAGTCCAATCGCGGCTACCCGGCCGCGTCACGTCGGCCCGAGCATGTGGCCGTGACACGGTCGCTTGCCACACTGGCCCGCAGCGCCGCGGCGGGCGGCCCGGTCGAGTTGGTCGCCGGGCCGCTGGATGCCGACGCCTACGCCCACCAGCTGGCGACGGCCGATGTGGCTCTGCTGCCGTATGATCAGGATCGATACCGCTGCCGCTGCTCCGGCGTGGTGCTCGAGGCGCTCGCCGGCGGCGTGGTGCCGATCGTGACGGGAGGAGGCTGGATGGCCCGGCAGCTTGCGATCCCCACCGAGGCGCACGCCGCCGCCGTCCTGGCCGGCGCCGAGGTCCGGGAGACGCGGCAGCTCGTGCGGCCGCTGGTCGGCCGCCGCCCACAGACGATCGATCCGCCCGTCGAGCAGGAGGCCGGTGCCGCATGGACGGCCGCCGTGGTCGAGGTCGCCTGGGACGGAGACGACGACGAGCGGCTGTCCCTGCCGCCGGTGCGGGTCGCCGTGCCGGGCGGCCCGCGGCCCCCGACGGTGCTCGCGGCTGGTTCGTCCGGCAGTTCCTCCGCCGTCTTCCCGCTGCCGCCCGGCATGCGGCCGCGGGTCGAACTGACGGCGGCCTGCGGCGGCCGGGCGGCAACGCCCGCGACGGTCACGGTCCGCACGGTGAGCACGGGCGGCCCGGTGCCGGCCGCTGCCGTGGGCCTGGTGATCGCCGCGGCCGCCGACGCGCCGGCCGCGATCCGGGAGATCGTTCGGCATGCGGGCCACTACCGGGCCACGGCGGCGGCCCATGCGGCGGTGGTGCGCCGCGCGGCAAGCGCGGACGAGGTGGTGCGGAGGCTGCTGACGTGACCGCTGCCGACGACGCCGCGATCGACGTGTCGGTGCTCGTGAACACGTTCGAGAAGCCGCGGCACCTGGCGCTCGTGCTGGAGTCGATCGCGCTGCAGCGTGCGAACTGCAGGCTGGAGGTGATCGTCTCCGACGACGGCTCCGGGGGCGACACGGCGGCGGTCGTGGCGGCCTTCGCCGCCCACGCACCCTTTCCGGTGCGGTTCACGAGCCAGCCGCACGACGGCTTCCGGCTGGCCCGCACCCGCAACGCCGCTGCCCGCCTCGCCCGGGGCGACTATCTGCTCTTCCTCGACGGCGACTGCCTCGTGCCGCCCCACCACGTGGCCGCCCACCTCGTCCGCCGCCGCCGGGGCACGGCCCTGCTCGGCTACTGTGCCCGGCTGCCGCGCGGCACGAGCGAGCTGCTCGTGCCGGAGAATCTCGGGCACGCCGACCTGGCGGCGCTCGTGCCCTGGGTCGAGCAGCGGCGGCTCGCCCGGCGCCGTCGCCGGGCCTGGTGGCACGCGGCCCTGCGGCACCCGACGAAGCCGCGGCTGGCGGGCGGCGACTTCGGCGTGTGGCGGGACGACTTCGCCCGGGTCAACGGCTTCGACGAGCGGTTCGTCGGCTGGGGCCAGGAGGACGACGACCTGGGGCTGCGGCTGCGGTCGGCCGGCGTGCGGCTGGAATCGATCCTCGATCGCACCTGCTCGCTGCACGTCTGGCACCCGACCGACACGACCGCCACCCCGCGCTGGCGCGACGGCCCGAACGTGGCCTACTTCGAGCGTCGCGGCCGGCTCACCACCTGTCGGATGGGCCTCGTCGCGCGGCCGGCCACGAGCCTGCGCTGGGGCCTGCCCGACGACCTCGCCGCCTCGCACCTGGGCCGCACCGTCGCCCGCCTGCTCGAGGGCTGCCCACGGGCGAGCGGCCGGGATCCCTGCGAGATCGACCTCGTCGTCCGTCCCGGCCACGGCCGCTTCGTGCGCGATGCCGAGTGCCGCCTGCTGCTCATCGAGAACGCGGC
>JBIPLS010000033.1:0-22382 GCA_044368305.1 Pirellulales bacterium | reverse complement strand
TCGGCGGCTTCGACGAGAAGATCAAGGCCACCGATCTGCCCCTGCCCCCCGCGCTGGCCGCGATCCTGGCGTCCGTTCGCGAGCGGGCCGACGCCACCCTGGCCGACCTCACCCGCCACGTGGAGGATTTCGAGGGTTTTGCCCGGCGGAACGAGGACCTCTCCAACCGGCTCCACCAGGAGGTGATCCTCAGCCGCATGCGGCCGCTGGCCGACGGCATCCGCGGCTTTCCCCGGCTGGTCCGGGATCTCGCCCGCACGCTCGGCAAGCAGATCCGTTTCGAGGTCGGCGGCGATCGCACCGGCGTCGATCGCGACATCCTCGACAAGCTCGAGGCGCCGCTGTCGCACCTCATCCGCAACGCGGTCGATCATGGCATCGAGCCGCCGCAGGAGCGGGTGGCCGCCGGCAAGCCGGAGGCCGGCGAGATCCGCCTCGACGCCCGCCACCGCGCCGGCATGCTCCAGATCACGCTCACCGACGACGGCCGCGGGATCGACGTCGAGCGACTCCGCGCCCGGGCGGTGGCTCGCGGCCTGGTGGCCAAGGCCGTCGCCGACCAGCTCAGCGAGCCGGAACTGCTCGAGTTCCTCTTCCTGCCCGGCTTCTCCACCAAGGACCAGGTCACGGAGATTTCCGGTCGCGGCGTCGGTCTCGACGTGGTGCAGAGCATGGTCAAGGCGGTGGGCGGCAGTGTCCGCGTGGCCACGCAGCCGGGCCGGCAGACCGTCTTCACCCTCCAGCTGCCGATCACGATGTCGGTGATCCGGGCGCTGCTCGTGGACGTCGGCGGCGAGCCCTACGCCTTCCCGCTCACGCGGATCGACCGCATCCTCTTCTGCCCGCACGCCGACATCCGCACCGTGGAGGGGCGGCAGTACTTCGACCGCGACGGCGTCTCGATCGGCCTGGTGCTGGCCGCGCAGATCCTGGAGACCGGCGCCGCCACGCCCGCCGATCCCATGCCCGTGGTGGTGATCAGCGATCGCGGCCAGCAGTTCGGCATGATCGTGGACGCCTTCCGCGGCGAGCGGGACCTCGAGGTCCGGCCGCTCGACCCGCGGCTCGGCAAGGTCCAGGACGTCAACAGCGCCTCGCTCCTGGAGAACGGCGACCCGGTGCTGATCGTGGACGTCGAGGATCTCGTCAGGTCGATCGACAACGTCCTCATGGGGCGGCGGCTGTCGCGGGTCGAGTTCGAGCGGCTGGCCGAGCAGGTCCGGCAGCGGAAGCGGATCCTGGTGGTGGACGACTCGATCACGGTCCGCGAACTGGAGCGGCAACTGCTCCAGGCCCGCGGCTTCGCCGTCGACGTCGCGGTGGACGGCATGGACGGCTGGAACGCCGTCCGCGGCGCTCATTACGATCTGGTCGTCACCGACGTGGACATGCCCCGGATGGACGGCATCGGCCTCGTGGGCCTGATCAAGGGCGACCCGGCCCGCCGTGACATCCCCATCGTCATCGTGTCCTACAAGGACCGCGAGGAGGATCGGCTCCGCGGCCTCGACGCCGGGGCCAACCGCTACCTGACGAAGAGCAGTTTCCACGACGAGACGTTCGTCGATACGATCATCGACCTGATCGGCGAGCCTGCCGGCTGACCCGCGGACGCGGCCCCGTCAGGCACGTGCGGACAGGCGAGCGGTTCGGCGCGAGGATGGCGAGCCGGTCGGCGAGCCGACTCGCCGCCGCCCGCGAGCCCCGTCGGGCGGTCACGGCCGGCCCGCCGGCTGTCATTTCACCCCTCCGGAAGGCTGCGAGATGAGAATCGGCATCGTCAACGACATGCGGGCGGCCTGCGAGGCCCTGCGCCGCGTGGTGGACAGCCTCCCCGATCACGAGGTCGCCTGGACCGCGGGCGACGGCGTCGAGGCGGTGGCGTTGGCAAAGCGGGACCGTCCCGACCTGATCCTGATGGACCTGCTCATGCCGCACATGGACGGCGCCCAGGCCACCCGCCAGATCATGGCGGCCGCACCCTGCGCGATTCTCGTCGTCACCGCCACCGTGAGCGGCAACATCTCGCTCGTCTACGACGCCATGGGATACGGCGCCCTCGACGCCGTGGACACGCCGATGCTCGGGCCGAGCGGCGAGGTGAGCGGCGCAGGCGCGCTCGTCGAAAAGATCGGCGTCATCGCCAAGCTCGTCGGCCCCGCTGGCGAGAGCCGCCGCAAGCCGCGGCCGGCGACCGGTGGCGGCCCGCCGCGGCTGCTCGTCGTCGGCGCCTCGACCGGCGGCCCCAAGGCGATCGCCGACCTCCTCCTGCCGCTGCCCCAGGACTGGAACGTGGCCACCGTCGTGGTGCAGCACGTGGACGTCGCCTTCGCCCAGGGCCTCGCCAAGTGGCTCGGCGACCGCACGGGGCGGGCCGTCCGCGTCGCGGAGCACGGCCAGCAGCCCCTGGCCGGCGACGTGCTGCTCGCCGGCACGAACGACCACCTCGTGCTCTCGAAGGCCCGCACGCTCGAATACCGCGAGGATCCCCGCGAGGTCTTCTTCCGGCCCAGCGTGGACGTGTTCTTCGGCAGCGTGGCCGAGCATTGGCCGCACACCGGGGCGGCGCTGCTGCTCACCGGGATGGGGAAGGACGGGGCCCGGGGGCTGGCGACGCTCCGCGGCCGCGGCTGGCACACGATCGCGCAGGACGAAGCCTCGAGCGTGGTGTGGAGCATGCCCAAGGCGGCCATCGACGCCGGTGCCGCCTGCGAGGTGCTGCCCGTCGATCAGATGGCCCGCGTCCTCGCCGCCCGCCTGGGCGGCTAGGGCCTCGTCACGCGCATCGATTCCCCGGCTCGCGCCGGGGGGCTTGGTGAAGCCATCCCTCCGCACGAAGCCCCGGGGATCACGCACCGGCTTCGATGGCCGCCATCACGTCGAGCACCACCGCCTCCTCGGCGCCCGGAACGCCAACGACCTGCACGCCGACGGGGAGGCCGACGCTGCCGCGGTCAGTCGCCGCCGCCGCCCGCAGCACCGGGTCGAGCGCGAAGCGGCGGCAGTGGTCCTCTTCGGGCCGGACCCGGGTCACGGGCACCGCACCGGCCGCAAGCTCGAGCAGGTTCGCCGGCAGGCAGGCCGCGGCGGCGAGCACGAGCCTGGCGGCGGAGCCGTGCCGCAGCGCCGGCAGGGCCGACACGGGGCACACGATCGCGTCGCAGCCGGCCGTCGCGGCCGCGAACCGCGCCCGCAGGGCCTCGCGGGCGTCGAGCAGCGCCGCGAAGCCACGGGCGTCGCGCGGTCCGGTGCGGCCGAGCGCGGCAGCCTCGACGCCGCGGCCACAGAGCCGGGCCGCGGCGGCGACCATCGGCCGAATGCCGTGCGGAACGGCCGCCAAGCGCAGCAGCCGCTCCACGCCGGGGATTGGTCGCTCGCCGGCGAACAAGCGACGGATGTCACGGCCGCCGTCGGCCGAGAGGATCGCCATCATCAGCCAGGCGGCGTCGCGTGCGGGCCCGGCGTCGAGCCGCACCGTCGCGCCACCCGCGGCCTCCAGTCGCTGCACGGCCTCGCGGACCGCGCGGCGGATCGCGGCCGAGGCCGGGAGCGGTCCACCATCGTCCCACCAGCCGATGCGGAGCCGACGAGCCGGGGCGGCCGGGACGGGGATGGCGACGGCCGCGAGCGCCGTCCGCAGGTCGGCGACCGTGCGGGCGAGAAACCCGGCCCGCGGGCGGACCGCCGTGAGATGCGGGAGCGTGTCGCACGCCCCGCCTTCGCCGAGCACGGACGTGCGGGGCACGATCGCCGCGATGCCGCAGGCATGGGCGGGCTGTCGCAGGCTCCCCGCGAGGTCGTTGCCCAGGGCGAGCGGCACCACGCCCGCGGCCACCAGCGCCGCATCGCCGCCGCTCGAGCCGCCCGGACCGCGAGCATCGTCCTGGGGGTGGTTCGTCCGCCCCCACACGGGATTGTCGGTCTCGTGCAGGAACATCGCCTGCGGAACGTTCCCCTTGCCGACGACGACCGCGCCGGCGGCCCTGAGCCGCGCGACCAGCGGCGCGTCCGTGGCGTCGATCGCCGCGCGGCGGCCGGTGATCCCCAGCGTCGTCCGCATCCCGGCGACGCCGAAGCACTCCTTCACGCTGATCGGCACGCCGGCCAACGGCCCCACGGCCGCCGCCGCCTCGGCCGTGGCCTCCGCGAATCGGGTCTGCACGAGCGCGTTCAGCCGCGGATGCAGTTCACGGTGGCGGGCGACGGCGGCGGCGATCGCCGCCGCGGGGCCGGCGTGGCCTGCGGCCAACGCGGCGCGAATCTGGGCTACGGTTTGCACCTGCCGAACCCGACCTCCCCGCCTCGGCACCGACGTCGGCCGCGGTCAGAAGTTCCCGTCGAGACTCCCCGGCTCGGCCGGCGGCCGCACGTCCGCGGCCCAGATCACGTCGCCGTCGAAAACCACGCCCATGAGCAGCACCGCATCCCCCTGCACCGCCGCCGGCTCGGAGCGGGAGATGACGGACAGGTCGCGGCTGGCGCCGCGCGGCATTTCCAGCGTCACCTTCGACGACCAATACGGCCCGACCTTGCGGGACGCCTGGAACGTGACCGGCAGGACGACCCCCGGCATCGGCCGCTTGGAATAGTCGAGCCAGTTGCGGCCGAGCCGCACGAGGTCGTCGCGGTGGCGGCCCAGCCGGCCGTGAAGATCGACGACCGACCGTGGAGGAGCGGCGATGGGCCGACCGGCGTCAGCCGACTCCTGCTCGAACACCACCAGTTCCTCGCCCACCTTGGCGAGACGCTTGTAGCAGTCGACGAGCAGGGCCTTCCGCGAATCCTCGCCGGCACCGCCCTGCTCCAAGGCCGCGACCGCCGCGAGCGCCTCCTCGACGGCCGCGTCCACCTGCTGCGGATCCACGACGGCGGCCGCAGCCGCGGCGACGGCCGCAGCGTCGATGGCAGCGGGCGGTTGCGGCACGGCGACGGGCGGTTCGGGCATGACCGGCATGGGATCCGCAATGGTCGCGACCGGATCGGGGACGGCCGCCGACGGATCCGGCGTGGACGCGAACGGATCCGTGGTGGCATCGGCTACGGCCGACGTGTCGACCGCGACGTCGTCTCCGACAGACTCGTCCGCGGGGCTGGTCTCGGTCGCTGGCGGTGGCACCGGCTCGGCGGCGTCGGTCGCGGGATCCGGGGCCGAGATCGCCGCCGGCTCCCCGGCGGTGGCCACCGTCTCCTCCCCGGGGACGTCGCTCGCCGCCGGGCTGTCCACGGGTTCGCGGTCTTCGGTGGCCGGACGCTGCGGCGGCGGAGTCGCCGTCGCGTGCCCCGCCGGCCGCTGAAACTTCCGCGGCAGCAGGAAGGCGACGCTCTTGGGGACGTGCTTCGTGACGCCGAACACGTCCTTCTGGAAGCCCCAGATCAGGATGCCGATAGTGAGCGGGATGGCGAGCATGCCCCCGAGCGCGACGCCGAGCGTCTGGCCGAGCCCACCCTTCTTGGCCTTGGCCTTGGCCTTGGCCGCCGGTCGCGGTGCGGCCGCGAACGACGGGGTCCGCGGCCGACGACGGCTCGTCCTGATCGGCGGCGATCACGCCCCAGTCGTCGATGGCGTCGGCCGCGACGACGTCCTCCCGGCCGCCCGCGCCGGCCCCCGAGCCGTCAGCGTCCAGCGGCGCCTCGGCGGCGGAGGCGACGTCCCCCGGCACGTCGGCCTCGGCGAGCCAGGCGTCCGCTAATTCGTCTTCGAGTTGCCCGGCGGCCGCGGCGTCGTCCGGAGCGTCCGCCTCCGCGGTCGGTTCCAAGGCCGCGGCCTCCGGTGGCGAAAAGACGTCTTCAGCGACCGGTGACGGTTCGGAAGGCTCTGCGAACGAGAAGTCCAGGTCGGCCGCCGGTTCGGCGGGCCCGTCGCCGAGGATGTCGGCCCAGGGGTCGGGCGCGGAGTCGTTCGTCTGGTCGTCGTCGGCCATGTCACCTCCCCGAGAGAGCGGGCGTTTCGCGGCGCGTCGCCCGTAGCGGGGCGATCGACCGGAAGTGTACCACCGCGATTTTCAGCTTCGCCACCCGCGACCGAAGCGGCCAGCCACCGCATGCCGGCCCCCGCGGGCGCCAGAGCCCAGGCCGTGGCCCGCGGTGCACCCGGCTTCGGTGGCCGGCGCCTGGTTTCACAGGCCGTGCGGGGGCCCGTAGCGCCGACGCAGGCTTTCCAGCAGCCAGGCCTCGGACACGGGCTGGCCGGTGACCCGCTCCACCAGCGGCTCGGATTCCAGCAGCCGGCCGACGGCGTGGACCTCCCGCCGCAGCCATCCCAACAAGTCGGTGAACGTGCCTGCAGCGATGCGTGCGGCCAGGCCCGGGAGCCGCTCCTCCGCGGCCGCCATGAGCTGGGCGGCGTACAGGTTGCCGAGCGTGTAGGTCGGGAAGTAGCCGATCAGCCCGGCGCTCCAGTGGATGTCCTGGAGGACGCCGTCGGCCGCGGAGGCCGGCCGGACGCCGAAGTCCCGCTCGAACCGCTCGTCCCAGGCGGCCGGCAGGTCGGCGACCGCCAGGTCGCCGCGGATCGCCGCCCGCTCGAGGTCGAAACGCAGCATCACGTGCAGGTTGTACGTGACCTCGTCGGCCTCCACGCGGATGAACGACGGCCGCACCGCCAGCAGGGCCGCATGCACCGCGGCGGCATCACTGTCGCCGAGGGCGTCGGGGAAGGCGGCCCGCGCGTGCGGGAAGCACCATTCCCAAAACGGCAGCGACCGGCCCACGAGGTTCTCCCACAACCGGGACTGCGACTCGTGGATGCCCAGCGAGGCCGCCTCGCCCGGCGGCAGTCCATACCAGTCCCGCCGCAGGCCCTGCTCGTAGAGCCCGTGCCCGGCCTCGTGCAACACGCCGAACAACGCGGTGGGGAGGAACCGCTCGTCCCACCTCGTGGTGATCCGGCAATCATCCGGCCCCATCGTGGAGCAGAATGGATGCGCCGTCGTGTCGAGCCGCCCGCGATGGAAGTCGAAGCCGATCCGCTCGGCGATCCACGCGACGAAGCCCCGCTGCGCGTCCAGCGGATAGCGGCGCCGCAGGATCGCATCGTCCGGCCTGCGGTCCGACCCGACACAGGCCCGCACCAGGGGCACGAGCCCATCCCGCAGCCGGGCGAACCGCTCCGCCAGCGCCTCCCCGCGGGCTCCGGGCTCGTACTCGTCGAGCAGCGCGTCGTACGGGTCGAGTTCCGGTGCCTGGCAGGCGGCCTGCTCCCGCTTGAGGGAGAACATCCTCTCCAGCCATGGTTCCAGCATCCGCCAGTCGGAAGCCGCGCGGGCGGCGGCCCAGGCCTGCTGGGCCTCGACCCGCGTGCGGGCCAGTTCCTCCACGAGCCGCGCGGGCAGGCGGGCCTGGCGTCCGTAGTCCTTGGCGAGGAGACGGATCGTCGCCCGCTCGTCGGCGGTGCCCTGGGTCGCCATGGTGCCGGACGTGAGCCGCGCCAGCCGCTCTCCCTGTCGGGGGTCGGTCCGTTCGCGGTGGGCAAGGGTCGCGACGGCGGCGGCCTGCTCGGCCCGGTAGGCGGCCGCGTCCCGCGGCATCATCGTCTGCTCGTCCCACCCCAGCAGCGCGTCGACGGATGCCAGCACGGCCGCCCGCCGCGCGTGGCCGCATGCCGCCGCGAAGGCCTCGGCCTCGGTTCGCTCGACGGTGGCCGGCGATCGCATGACTGACGCTCCGGAATCGGCAGCCGTCGCGGATGCCGCGCGGCACAGTATGCTCGCTTTCCTCGGCGGCCACCACGGGTCGCCGCTCCGGGAGAGCCTGCCGATGCTCGACGCCCTCGTCATCGCCCCCCATCCCGACGACGCCGAGCTCGGCATGGGGGGCACCATCGCCCTGATGCTGTCCCGGCGGATGCGGGTCGGCATCCTCGACCTCACCGACGGCGAGCCGACGCCCCGCGGATCGGTGGAGATCCGCGCCCGGGAGACCGCGGCGGCGACCACGGCGCTCAGCGTGACGGTGCGGGAGAACCTCGGCCTACCGAACCGCCGGCTGCGGGCCACGCTCGCCGCCCGCGGCGCCGTCGCCGCGGTGATCCGCCGGCTCCGGCCGCGTTGGCTGTTCGCACCCCACTGGATCGACGCCCATCCCGACCACGTGGCGGCGACGCGGCTCGTCGAGGCCGCCCGCTTCTGGGCGAAGCTCACCAAGTGCGACCTGCCGGGGGAGCCGTGGCATCCGGAGCGGATCTACCACTACGCCTGCGTGCACCTCAAGCAGGTCCGCCGGCCCGCCTTCGTGGTGGACATCTCGACGACCCGGGACATCAAAGGCCGGGCCCTGGCCTGCTACGTCTCCCAGTTTCCCGGATCCCCCGTGCCCACCGTGCTCGACCGCGTCGCGGCGGCCGACGCCTGGTGGGGATCGATGATCGGCGTTTCGCACGGCGAGCCGTTCTGGTCCCGAGAGCCGATCGGTCTCCGCGACTTCGGCGGGCTCATCTGAAGGCCGTGCCACGGAGCTTTCCGCGGCCCTGGCCCGCGGCGACAAGGGCCCGGTTCACGCCACCGTCCGGCGCGCGGGCCGCGGCCACACACCGCCCCGGTCGTGCCGCCTCCCGGCCGCCCTGGGGCCGCCCCGACCGCACAGGTTTCCCAGAGTCCTGCCCGATCGCGGTGATCCGCGGACGGTTGGCCCGATCGCGGAGACTCGGGGGGTGGCCCGCGGAAACGTGGCCGCGCGGGCCGCAGCCGGCCGATATCCGCTGCAGGTGCGGCACGCGCCGGCCCGACACTCGTCCGGGGACGCCCATGACCTCTCGCGACATCAACGTCATTGCTCTCGTCAAGGGGGGCGAGCGGTACGTGTTCCTGTACGACGACGACAGCCGCGACGAGGCTCTTCGTGCGCTCGCCCGCCATGCGGCCAACCCCGACCTGAGCTTCTCCTGGTACGACGCCGCCGTGCTCGGGCAGAAGGTCCGCAACAACACGCCCCGCCCCCGGCGGATCAAGTTCGTGCCCCGGGCGGACCGACCCGCGTAGGCCGCGCCGCGATGTCCCGCTCCCCGGCGACCGGGCCCGACTTCGCCGCCGCGATCGGACGTTTCCTTGTGCACCTGTCCGCGGAGCGGGGCGGCTCACCGCTGACGCGGAAGAGCTACCGCGAGGATCTCCTGCAACTGGAGGAGTTCCTCCGCTCGGCCGGCTGTCGCGGGCCCGCTGAAGCCTCGACCGTGCTCCTCCGCCGCTTCGCATCCGGCCTCCATGCCGCCGGCTACGCGGCCTCCACCGTGGCCCGGAAGCTCGCCAGCATGCGGAGCTTCTATGCGTTCGGGCAGCGTGAGGGCTGGGTGCGTGCCAATCCCGCCAAGCCGCTCCGCAGCCCGCGCCGGTCGCGGAAGCTGCCGAAGTTCCTCACCGGCGACGAGATCGCACGGCTGCTGGCGGCGCCGCGACCGCAGGCCGCCGGCGGGCTGCGGGATCGCGCGATCCTCGAACTGATGTACTCCTCCGGAGTCCGTGTCCGCGAACTCGTGACGCTCGACGACACCGACCTCGATCTGCGGAACGCGACGGTGCGGGTCCGGGGCAAGGGCCGGCGCGAGCGGCTGGGCATCGTCGGCTCACAGGCCCGGCAGGCGCTCCGCGACTGGCTCGCGGTCCGCCCCGGCGCCGCCGCGGCCCGCGGCCCACGCCCGCTGTTCACCAACAAGCTCGGCGGCCGGCTCTCGGTGCGGGGCGTGGGCCGGCTGCTGGAGAAGCATCTGGCGGTCGCCGGACTCGCGGGCCGAGCCAGCCCCCACACGCTGCGGCACAGCTTCGCCACGCACCTGCTCGACGCCGGTGCCGACATCCGCAGCGTCCAGGAACTCCTCGGCCACAAGAGCCTGGTGACGACGCAGATCTACACGCACGTCACCACCAGCCGGCTCCTGGAAGCCTTCGACAAGGCCCACCCGCGCGCGCGGTAGGTCGCATGCGTGGGGAGGGCCGGGTCCACCGGTCCAACCCGGCGAGCGGGCGGCAAAAGTCTCGTCGCCGGGGGCCGCGGCGGCCCCAAGGCTCCTCGAGCGTTCGCCGACCCGCTCGCCTCGCTCGTGCGGCCGGGGCCGATGCCCGCCTCGCCGGATGAGCGCATGCGACCACTGGGCCTTCAACCAAAAAAGGAATGGACGGGGTCGCGAGGCTCGGGCGCGCACCAGACGACGAGGTGAGGGGCCGCCCACAGCCATGAGAGCCGGGCTGTGGAGGCAAGCGCAGCCATGGATGGCGGAGCGCAGCTGCAACGCAGTGAGCGGGAGCCCGGAGGGCGCACGCGAACGTCCGGCGACGTGGCGTGGGCGCCCCCTCTCCGGACCACCACCACGCTCCCGATCCTCGCGACGCGGCGCGCGCGGCGCGTCACACCAGGCCGCGGCGCACGGCCCAAACCGCGGCCTGCGTGCGGTCGGTGACGGCGATCTTGCGCAGGATGTTCTGCACGTGCTCCTTGACCGTTTCCACGCTGATCGTCAGCGACTGGGCGATCTCCTTGTTGGATAGCCCGAGGGCCATGTGCCGCAGCACCTGCGTTTCCCGCTGCGTGAGGGGAATGTCCGGGTCGGGCGTCGCCACCCGGTTGGCCATCGTGGTGGCCACGCGGCGCAACTCCCCGGCCCGCATCGGCAACTGGCCGGCCGCGGCCCCCGTGATCGAGTTGATCAGCTCGCCACGGCTGCTGCCCTTGAGGATGTAATCGTGGGCGCCCGCGGCAACGGCCCGGGCCACGTAGGTGGGATTGTCGAAGGTCGAGAGCATCACGCACCGCACCCCCGGCGCGTCGGCGCGGATCTTTTCCAGGGCGGCCAGACCGTCCTTCCCCGGCATGCGGATGTCCAGCAAGACGACGTCCGGCTTCAGCTTCTTGACGATCTTCACCGCCTCGTCGCCGCTGGCGGCCTCCCCGACGATCTTCACCTCGGACCCGGCCAGCAGACTCACCAAGCCCCGCCGCACCACCTCGTGATCATCCGCAATAACGACTTTGATCGGCATCTGTATTCCACTTTCCGCGGCCCACGGCCGCATGGATGAACCGGCACGAACCTTGATCCGCTCACGAGTCACACACGCCCGACGTTGAAACCTTACAGAACCGTGCCCAGGGAAACAATGTAGTGCCGCATATGGAGTGATCCGTCCGCCCATCGGAAGGGACACTTCCGAGGGGCATCATGCGCGGCGACGCGCCCGCCGCCCCGGCCGCGCCCATGCGGTCGTTTTCAGGCCTGCTTCGAGCCCGATCGTGCCCTGAGCAGCATCGCATCCGCACCTTCGCGGGCCAGCGATGCAGCCACGCGCCGGCCGAGCGCTTCCGGCGCATCCTCGGCACCGGCCACGTCTTCGGCGGACAGCATCCGCACACCGCGGGCGGTCTCCTCGAAGACCCGGGCGCCGAGGGTCAGCCGGCCGCCGGCGACCCGCGCCCAGGCGGCGATCGGCGCCAGACAGCCGCCGGCGAGCGCCGCCAGGCAGGCCCGCTCGGCACGGACGGCCGCATGCGCGGCCGGATCGTCGAGCGGCTCGAGCGCCCGAAGCATGGCGGCGTCGTCCGCGCGAATCTCGACGACGACCGCGCCCTGCGCGACCGCCGGCCAGAACGCGGGCGGTTCGAGCAGCGCGGCGATCCGATCGGTGAGGCCCAGCCGCTGCAGCCCTGCACCGGCGAGGATCAGGCAGTCGCACGCGCCCGCGTCCAGCTTGCGCAGCCGCGTGTCCACGTTGCCCCGCACCGCCTCGATCCTGACGTCCGGTCGTGCCGCCCGCACCTGCACGACGCGGCGGATGCTCGACGTGCCGACGACGGCTCCGGTCGGCAGCCCGGCGAGCGTCGTGCCCGCCGGGCCGACCAGCACATCGAAGGGCATCGCCCGCTCGGGCACGCAGGCCAGCGCGAGGCCGTCGGGCACCGCGGTCGGCAGGTCCTTGAGGCTGTGCACGGCGGCGTCGATCCGCCGCTCCAGCAGGGCCCGCTCCAACTCGCGGACGAACACGCCGTCGCCGCCGCCCGGCTCGCGCACCAACCCCGCGATCGGCACGTCGGTTCGCGCGTCGCCCACGGTGGTGATCGTCTCGATCTCGACGATGTGGCCGAGCGCCCGCAGCCGGGCGACCACCATCGCGGTCTGCGCGCGGGCCAGCGGGCTGCCCCGCGTCCCGATGCGGATCGTGCGTCCTTCAGCCATCGTCGTCCCTCGGCTCCTCCGCGGACCGCTCGGCCCGGGCCGCTGCCGCGCAGAGCACGGCCGCGGCGCCGGCGGCCACGAGCGCGCGGCGGCATTCAGCCAGCGTACCACCGGTCGTGACCACGTCGTCCACCACCAGCAGCCGCCGCCCCGCCGCGGACCGCCGCGCCCGGAACGCGCCGCGGACGTTCGCCCGCCGGTCCTCGAAGGGCAGTTCGTTCTGCATGCGGGTCGCCCGCGTGCGACGTAGCAGCGGGAGGCACGGCCGCCCGAGATCCGCAGCCAACTGCCGGGCAATCTCCTCGGCGGCGCTCGTGCCCCGGGCCGCCCGCCGCGACCAGTGCATCGGCACGGGCACGACGGCGTCGCAACGCCATCCGTCGAGGGTCGCCGCATGCCGCCGCGCGAGCAGCCGCCCGAGCGCGGCCGATACCGGCTCGCCGCCCGGCCGCTTGGCCCGCAGCACCGCCGCCCGCAGGTCGTCACCGTAGCCTCCCAGCACCACGAGGCCATCCCACGCCGCCGGATCGCGGCGACACCGCCCGCAGTCGAGGCCCTCGGGGCCGGCCCCGCCGCACCGGCCACAACGCGGCCCCGGATCCACGAGCAGCCGGGCGCAGGCGGCACAGACGAAGACCCCCGGCGGCTGATCCGAATCCTCCACCGGGCCGGCGGCGGTCGGCTCCCCGCCGCACATGGCGCACCGCGGCGGACAGAGCAGGTCGATCCCGCGGCCCACCCAGTTCGCCGCCTGCCGCCGCAGTGTCGCGAGCCAGTCCATTGAGGGCCTGCCAGGATCGAGGCCGGATTGACGTTCGCGGGCCGGAGGCCTACTCTCCGCCGCCCGCCGGCCCCCCCAATCGTCCGCCGCCCGCCGGCCGCGTCAAGCCGCCATGGTCATCGACCGCTACATCACGCGTGCCCAGTGCACCGCGTTCGTGATCGTGTTCATCAGTCTCGCGGGGCTGTACTTCGTCTTCGACGGCTTCACGAACATGGACGAGTTCAGTGCCCACGCCCGCAAGGCCGGCGGCCTCGCCAAGGTGCTGGCCGCCTACTACGGCTATCGGATGATCTGGTTCTTCGACGCCACGAGCCCGGTGATCGCCCTGGCCAGCGCGATGTTCGCGCTTTCCTGGCTCGAGCGGCACAACGAGCTCACCGCCCTGCTGGCGGCGGGCGTTTCCCGCTGGCGGATCGTGCGGCCCACGATCGTCTTCGCGGCGCTGATCGCGCTGGCGGCCGCGGCCAGCCGCGAACTCGTCATCCCCCGGATCCGGCATGCCTTCGCCCGCAACGCCCAGGATCTGGCCGGCGACCAGCCCGTGCCCTTCGAGGCCCGCTACGACCATCGCACGGAGATCCTCTTTCGGGGCCGCTCCGCCCAGTCGGCGACCATGCGGATCGAGGCCCCGAGCCTGCTCATGCCGCCCCAGCTCGGCGACTACGGCCCGCAGATCGACGCCGCCGAGGCGGTCTGGCTCCCCGCCGGACCGGGTCGCTCCGCCGGCTACCTGCTGTCCGGCGTGACGGAGCCGGACGACATCGACGCCCTCGCCCCGCTGCGGTCGGGAGATCGTGAGATCGTGCTCACGCGGGCGGCGGCCGACTGGCTTCAGCCACGGCAGTGCTTCGTGGTCAGCGAGGTCACCTTCGAGCAGATGGTCGGCTCCACGAACTGGAGCCACTACTCGTCCACCGCCGAACTGGTCGGAGCGATCGCCAACCCCAGCCTGGGCGTGGCCGCCGACATTCCCCTCCGGGTGCACGCCCGCGTCACGGCCCCGTTTCTCGACATGGCGCTGCTCATGCTCGGCCTGCCGCTGGTCGCCGGCCCGGCCCGGCGCGGCGTGTTCGTGGCCGTCGGCCTGTGCGTGCTGATGACGGTGGTCTACTTCCTCGTGGTCCTGGCCATGCACGGCCTGGCCGGCGCCGACGTGCTCAGCCCGTCGCTGGGGGCTTGGATGCCCTTGCTCCTGCTGGGCCCGCTGGCGGCCTGGCGGGCCCAGCCGCTGTGGCGGTGACCGGCGCCGGGCTCACGGCTGCGGCAGCATGCGCACGGTGCGGGCGGTGAGTTCGGCCATCTCCGGCAACGGCAACTTGCCCAGGGCGTCGTCGGGCACCCGCCAGGCGAGGATCACACACGCCTTCTGGCCCGGGTCGGCTGCCAGCCAGACGGCGGTCGTGCCCGGCAGCCGCTTCTCGGCGGTGATGTCGGCCTTCGTCACCTGAAAGGGCTGGGATCCTTTGAGATCGAGCACGTCCCACTTGCGGATCGCCGCCGACTCGTCGGCCAGTTCCCGCCCCTTGCTCCACACCGCCTGTTTAAATTCCTCGTCCTGCCGCACCTGGCGGAGGATGGCCTCCGCGGCCTTCTGGCGCTCCGCCGCCGGCACCAAGCCCACCGTGAGCACCACCGGGAAGCGGCCGTCGGTCGCATCGACCTGCCCCTCGTAGGCGGCTGTGAATCCGGGAAACTCGGCGATGAAGGGCGGGGTGGAACGGCGCGGCGTCTCGCTGCCGTCGAGCTGGTCGGTGAGGATCGCCGGCAGCCGGAGTTCCGCCCGCCCTTCCGCCACGGCCACGCCGTCCGGCCGCAACGCCACGAACTCGGCGGCCCGAGCGTGATCGGCGACCCGCTGCTCGTAGGCCGCGTCGTAGTCCGCCGAGGTACACCCGCCGACGCTGCCGCATACCACAATCAACGCCACCCAGCGCATACCGCAACCTCCAAGTTCGCTGGACCATCCGGCGCTGCCCGCGGCCCGCTCGACGTGACGATTGTGGCGAATTTGGTGGCGGGTCAACCGGCCTGCACAAACTCCGTGATTTGCCGCAAGTCCCCACGCCGCAACGTCTTCGGCACCCTCCCGTCTTTGCCAGACCTTTTTTCTCCACCCGCCCCACCCCGTCTGCCGATCACCATGCCTGCGGACGGGAGTCCGCCGAGGCGGGCGAACCGTCCGCCTCAGCAGCACGGCAAAGGAGTGCCAATCCCATGCGGATCCACACCACCAGATTCGGGCGGATCGACGTCGTTGCGGGCGACGTCATCCATTTCGCCAGCGGCCTGCCGGGGCTGGAGGACTGCCGCGACTGGGCCCTGCTCGCCGACGCGAGCAACGACGCCCTCGGTTGGCTGCAGAGCACCAGCCGCGGCGACGTCGCCCTGGCGGTGGTCAGCCCCCGCCGGTTCCTGCCCGACTACCAGGTGCGGATCCCGCGCAGCGAACTCACCCCGCTGGCGATCGCCGACATCCGGCAGGCCCAGGTGGTGGTCGTGGTCGGCACGAACGGCAGAAACCTCACGCTCAATCTCAAGGCGCCGATCGTCATCAACCTCGAATCCCGCACGGGCCGTCAGGTCGTCGCCAGCGGCGAGCTGCCCTTGCAATATGAACTCGTCCAGGAACGTCCCCCGCTCAAACAGAGCGCATAATCACCAGTGACCGCCGGCGCAGGATCGCCGGCGCCACGCCCGGATCAGGAAGGACCCAGCGATGCTCGTACTCTCCAGACAACGCGACGAAAGCATCATGATCGGCGACAACATCGTCGTCACGATCGTGGACATCCGGGGAGACAAGGTCCGCCTTGGAATCAACGCCCCGTCGGAAGTGCCGGTGCACCGCCAGGAGGTGTACGAGGCGATCCAGCGGGAGAACCTCCGGGCCACGCGGCTCGAGCCGGGCGACACGCAGGACATCGGCAAGTTCGCGAACCGCGGCCCCACCCGGCCCGGCGACCCGCCCCGTCCGCGGTGACGTCACCGGCCGGGGGCCGCGTCAGGGGTGGAAGTAGGCGGGATGATTCCCGGGCTTCCACTTGACGTTGCAGCCGAGGCTCGGCACCTGGTCGGCGCGGGGCGACCGGCCGGCCAGCAGCCCGTCGATCGCCGCCCGCAGGTCGCTGCCCGTCACGGGGACGTCGCTCCCGGGCCGGCTCGGGTCGAGCTGGCCGCGGTAGACGAGCCTGCGACCGGCGTCGAAGAGATAGAAGTCGGGCGTGCAGGCGGCGTGATAGGCCTTCGCCACTTCCTGCGTCTCGTCGTAGAGATACGGGAACGGATAGCCCCGCTCCTCGGCCTCGCGGACCATCTGCTCGGGCGAGTCGGCCGGATGGCTGGCGACGTCGTTGGAGCTGAGGGCGGCGAAGCCGATGCCGTGGGGCATGTACTCACGGCCGAGGACGGCCAGGTGGTCGGCCACGTGCTTCACGAACGGACAGTGGTTGCAGATGAACATGACCACCGTGCCCCGCGGGCCGGCCGCGGCGGCGTAATCGACCATCCGGCCGTCCACGTTGGGCAGGTCGAAGTCGGGAGCGACGGTGCCCAGCGGCAGCATCGTGGACGGGGTGCGGACCATGAGCGGTGCTCCAGGGAGAACGAAGCGGTCATCCTACCCGCAGCGGCAGGCGGTGAAAGGCTCCGTGTTGGTGCAGGTTCGGGGTTGCCCACGCCCCATCGCCGGACGTTCGCTGCGAGCCGACCGATCCGCCTGCGGCGGATCGGTGCCCGTGCCCTTCGCTCTCTCGGAGCTGCGTGCGCTCCGGCATCCTGCCTCCGCTGGTGGTCCATCCGGGTTTTCCTTTGGTCCGCTGTCCCCGGGCTTGGCGCCCGGGCTTCATGAACCGGCACGTGGCCACGCCCCAATCAAGCCCCTGGCGCGAGCCGGGGGATCCACGGGGCTGTTCGCGGGAACCCGCCCAGATCACACGGGTGGCGGATTCGAAGTGATGGCCCACGGAAATCCCCGATGGGCCCTGCTGGTCAGCTACGCCGGCTCACGGGACATTGGCAACCCCTCACGTCCTTCCTCGCAAGGCGGCCTGTGACCGCCGACTGCTCCGCAGCATCCAGATGGCGTACCCCATCAGCCCGATGCAGACGAGGTGAAACAGGTTCAACGGGCCCAGCACGGGGGCGTAGGGCTTGAGAAACTCCCAGCCGAATCGCTGCGCCGCGTACCAGAACACCATCAGGTAGAAGCCGTTCCTCATGAAGAACGGGTCGCGGCGGGCGAGCATCACGAGGGCATAGGCGAGGAACGCGGCCATCGCGGCCGACTCGTAGAGCTGCACGGGGTGACGGGAAATGTGATCACCGAAGTCGTGGCCCCAGGAGAGCGTCGTGGGGCAGCCGTGGGTGTGGTCGGTGAGCCCCGAATAAAAACAGCCCCAGCGGCCGATGGTGACGCTCGTGGCGAAGGCGGGTACGAAGATCAGGCCGGTCGAGCCGGTGATCCCGCGGGCCCGCTTGAAGAGTTCGATCGCCGCGATCGCCCCGGCGAGCGCCCCCACGATGCTCCGGGCCGCGCCCGGCTCCCCCGAGAGCCACAGGTTCGCGGTGCCCGCCGCGTAGCCGCCCAGGGCCGCGCCGCCCACGAGGGCGAGGGCATAGCCGAAGCCCGCGTGCTCGATCCGCGTCGCCGCGTCCTTGAGCCGCCAGAAGAAACAGCCCACGGTCATCGCCGCCGCGGCCGTGGCCGCGGCGATGTCGAATTGCGTGTGGACGTTCACGGATCGGGTGAGGTGTCAGGGCCGCTCTGCGGTCGGACGGGGCCCCGGAAAAGCCTGAAGGCGGCCCTTACAAGCGCGAAGGTCAATAAGCCGTTCACCAGCAACAGCGGCAGCAAGCCTCCGTTGGGCATGCCATTCCGGAACTCCCCGATCGCCAACGCGACCGTACACCCGCCGAAGAGGAGACCGAACAGGGCCACGAACGTCCCGAGAATGACCGCGAGAATTCTCATGGTGTGCGCGTCGTTTCGGACTGCGACTCCGAGGGAATCAGGATCGCCAGCAGGCTCATGATCACGGGAGGGGCCGCCATGATCGTCATTGTCGTCCCTCCTCCTCGCGGTCGAGCCAGGCGAACAGGAGCGTCAACAACGCCTTGACCGCGGGAAGCGCGGCGAAGACCAGCGGCTCGGGGTGCTGGGCACTCGACCCGCCCAGCACCATCACGGCCAGGGCGACGTCGAGGACGGCGATCGCCGTCATCACGGCCTTCGGACCGGGTCCCGGCGGCCCACCGGTGCCGACGAAAACCAGCAGCAACATATTGCCGATCACGGCCAGCGTCATGGCGGCGAAGACGAGTACGGTGGGCAGCCAGGGCCCCGACGAGTTCAGCACCAACGCGCAGCCGCCACCGAACAGGGAAACGCCCAGGCCAGCGAAGGCGAACAGGAACAGCAGGGCCCGCACCATGCCGAGCACGCAGCCGCGGCCTCTCATCGCCCCTCCAGCGACCGCCGCATGCGGGCCTTCGCGGCCGCGTCGCGGTAGAACAGGTTGTAGGTCTCGAACGGAATGATCTTCTCCTCGGGCGTCACGAAGTGGATGCACGACCGCTTCACGCGGCCGAGGCAAAAATTGTGGGCGTCCATGAACTCGACGATCACCACCCGGAACGTGTCCTCGTAGCCCAACCCCGCCGGCAAGGGCACCTCGGGCAGGCAGCAGAGCAGCTCGGCGAGCTTTTTTTCGTTGTTGCACTCGGCCGTCGCGAGCGAGAAGAACTCGAGCACCTGCTTGTGCAGGTCGGGGTATTTCTCGAACGTGATCGCGTTGGGCAGGGCCTCGACGAGCAATTTCCGGGGAAAGAACGAGGTCACCGGGGCGATCTGCGTGCCCTTCCGCAGGGCGTAGCCGATGGCGATGCTCTCCGGGTTGCAGGGGAGCGGGATGATGTCGCCTTCCCCGAAGGGGCCGCCGGAATCGACGATCCGCCGCCTGATGGCGGAGAGGGGAAAACGATCCTTCGACGCATCAAAACCCTCGTTGCGACCGGCGTCCTGGATCGGCTGGAGGACGACGCCGCGGACGCACCGCCACTGGAGGGCGTGGTCGATGATCGCCGGGATCTCGGCGTCGTTGACCCCCTGCTTCACCACCACGACGAGCGTCGTGGAGACGCCGGCCCGCTCCAGGTTCTCCAGGGCCTGGCGGCGGATCCGCGTCAGGTCGGCGCCGCGGAGGTTCAGGTGGGCCTCGGGCCGGAGCGAGTCGAACTGCAGATAGACCTCGAACCCCGGCCGCAGATCGGCGAGCCGCTTCACGAACTCGGGATCCTCGGCGATGCGGATGCCGTTGGTGTTGAGCATCACGTGGCGGATCGGCCGCCGCTTGGCCGCCGCGAGGATTTCCAGGATCTCGGGGTGGATCGTCGGCTCGCCTCCGGAGAGCTGCAGCAGGTCGGGCTCTCCCTCGCTGGCCACGAGCGCGTCCATCATTCGCTCGATCTCGGCCAGCGGCCGGTGAAGTGCCCGTTGCGGCGACGAGTCCGAGAAGCAGACCGGGCAGGTGAGGTTGCAGGCCTCGTTGACGTCGATGAGCGCCAGACACGAGTGCTGCTCGTGATCGGGGCAGAGTCCGCAGTCGTAGGGACAGCCCCGCTCGGTGTGCGTCTGCAAGGCCAGTGGGCGGTCGCCCGGCTTGAGGTAGTCGTGGCACAGCCGCCAGTAGGCGGCGTCGGTGGACACGAGCACCTTCTGCGGCCCGTGGGCGCGGCACCGCTTGTGGTAGTAGACCCGGCCCCCTTCGATCACGATCTTCGCCGGCACGAGCGCCAGACACTCGCCGCACAACGACGTGGTCTGGCCGAAGAAAACGTACGGCGCCTGCCTCCGTGCGGTCGCGGTCATGGTCACTCCGGGGATGGTGGGGCCGCGTCGATCCGCTTCGCGGCCCGGAACAGCGCGGCGGCGAGGATGATCGCCAGCGTCGCGATCACGGCGATCTGGAAGCGGCCGTCGCCGAGCAGCCACAGCGGATCGGCGGCGGGCTGTGGCGTCGCGACGACCGACTCGGCTCCGAGCGTCGCGGGCGTCGCGACCACCTGGGCGGCAAGCGCCGTGCGGATGGCGGCCGTATCGTAACGCGGCGCGGCACGGTCGCCGCCGTAGGCCAGCCGGTAGGCCCCGCCCGGTTCGGCCAGGAACACGACCTCGCGGGCCGGGCCGCGAGCCTTGATGCCGTTCACGGTGATCGGCGGGCTGTCACCGTCGTCGATCACGAGCTCGCACGTCTCCAGGCGGCTCTCGGGCAGCCCGATCGCGAGTTGCTCGCGGCGCAGGCCCGCGACGTCGATCCGCGTGATCGTGGCCGTGGCGAGCGGCCTGCCCCGACGGCCTGCCCCGACGCCATCGGGCTCGGCCGGCCGCGCCACCGTCAGCGACCGGCTGAAGTTCCGGGAATCGGTGGCGATCGTGAACTCGGTGACCGGCTGCCGTCGAGCATCGACCGTGATCCGCGTCGCCCGCTCTTCGGGCGCGCGAACGACGCGAAAGCCGCCGATCAAGCGATCCTCGAGCACCGCGGCGGTCCCCTTCTCGACCTCCGCGGCATACCCGAACTCGATGCCGTCGAGACGAAACGGCCGCCGATCGACGACCGTCCTTTCCCGGACCTCGCGCTCCGCGCCCGCGGCGAGCGTCCGCGTGAGCTCCGTGAGCCGCGATTGCTGCTCCTGCGTCACATCGCCGATCACGATCCGGTAGCGGCCGCCGCGCCACCCTCCCCGCGCTGCCGGCAGGGGGATCGTCACGTCGCGGACGTCGAGAAACCGGGAGTAGTCGTAGATCAGTGCCTCCTCGACGAGCGACGCCCAGCCGCCGTCGTCCGCCAGCCGGGCGACCGTCACCCGGTGCTCGAAGTCGTGCAGCGGCGTCAGCAGCACGAACTCCTCCGGGTTGGCGCGATCGTGGCCGTCGCCGAGCGTGACCGTGACCTCCAGGCTCCCGTCCGGCAGCGGCTTCGCCGCGGCGACGACCGCCCGGGTCCGCCGCTTCACCGTCCCACGATCCGTCGCGACCACGTCCCGCACGACGTAGGGAACCTCGGCGGCCTGCGCGTCCAGGATCCGCAGGTCGCCGTAGCCGTCGGCGGCGGTGGCATGGACGTCGGCGTCGAGCCGCACCGCGACGAGGCCCGTCGCCTCGAGAGGCGGCAGCACGAGCGGCTTCTCACGCCACCCGCCAGCGGCGGCCTCCGCGGCCGCCGCGACGAGCAGCCCCGCAGCGATCAGGATCGCATGCGGGCGGCTCATGACCTCCCCTCCCCGGCCCTGACGGTGAACTTCTCGCGGTACTTCAGGTACACGAACGAACCGGCGATCAGCAGCAGGCCGAGGATGATGAACGCCACGATCCGCCAGAACGTGTCGAGGCTCGCCAGGTCGTGGAGGAACACCTTGCCCGAGACGATCGCAAACAGCCCGAGCCCGACCCACCGCAGCGGCCCGACGTTGCGGGCGATGCCGGCCAGCACGAGCGCGAGCGCGAAGATCGCCCACACGATCGACACGCCACCGGCCCGGAAACCCGGATAATAGGCGGCCAGGAAGGAGTTCGTCTCCAGGGTCAGGTAGGCGAACAGCGTGCCCAGGCAGGCGACGGCCAGCAGCGGCCCGGCATCCGTGCGGGCCCGGGCTCTGCCGATGACGGCGTAGGCCGCTGCGAGGAGGGCGATCACCACCCCGAAATCCAAGGCCCGCAGCCCGGCATCGAGGGCAGAGTATCCAGGTCCGGCCACGAGCCGCTCGTCCACGCCCCAGGCCGGCAGGTCCCATGTGAAAAGTTTCAAGAGCACGGCCATCACCACGCAGCCGACGAGAGCCAGCGCAAACGGGCTGCCGCCGACCGCATACTCCCGAAGAAAGATCGCCCCGATGGCGACCCAGACGATCGAGAGCAACGGCAGCCGGGCCGGCGGGAAGAAGAACTCCGCCGTGCGATCGACTTCGAGGTGCACGTAGAACAGCAGGGCCGCGATGCCGGCAAGCCAGAGGAACGAGGCGAGCCCGACGTCGCCGCGATCGGACTTGGCCGGGTCGGCGGGCCGCGGCGTGCGGCCGACGAGCCTGGCCGCCACGCCGAAGGCTGCGATGGGCGTGCCGAAGGCGACGGCCCGCTCGGCGAGGAGCCGCAGGTAGCCGCCCACCGGCAGTTCGGCCGCGGCCGCCGCGACGCTCCCGCCGGGCAGGAACGTGCGGCCCAGATCGAGCGTGCAGAACCGCACGAACACGATGCCGAGGAGCGCGAGTGCCATGCGTCTCACGATGCCGCTCTCGAGCCTCTCGGCCATCCACAACAGCACGACCGCCTGGATCGCCCAGCTGGCCGTGACCCACTGCCGCGAGAGCACCAGCGGCATCGTCACGGCCACGAACGTGGCGGCGAGGCCGAGAAAGGAGACGAGCAGGCCGCGGTCCACGACCCCG
>JBIPLS010000161.1:0-7246 GCA_044368305.1 Pirellulales bacterium | reverse complement strand
CGGGCGTGCCGCTGCACGACATCAACTGCGGCTTCAAATGCTACCGGGCCGAGGTGCTCCGCGACGTGCGGGTGTACGGCGAACTGCATCGCTTCATCCCGGCGCTGGCCGCCTGGAACCGATTCCGTGTCGGCGAGATCGTGGTCGAGCACCATCCGCGGCGGTTCGGTGTCTCCAAGTTCGGGGTCGGCCGCTTCTTTCGCGGCCTGATGGATCTGCTGACGGTCACGTTCCTTTCGAAATACGACCGCAAGCCGCTCCACTTCTTCGGCTGGCTGGGGGCGGCGTCGTTCCTCGGCGGCCTGGCGATCTGCGGCTACCTGACGGCCGTGAAGATCTCCGGGCAGAGCATCGGCCAGCGGCCGCTGCTCACGCTCGGCGTGCTCCTGATCGTGATCGGCGTGCAGATCCTGGCGACGGGGCTGCTCGCCGAGTTGATCGTCCACGTGGCCGGCGACGCGCGGCCCTTTCGCGTCCGCCGCACCGTCGGCTTCGACGCCGACGACGGCCGCGGCTGACGACGGCGATGGGCGAGGCCGACCTCTACGATTACGACCTGCCGCGGGAACTGATCGCCCAGGAGCCGCTCGCCGACCGGGCCGCCGCCCGCCTGCTGCACGTCCGCCGCGCCGACGGCATGATCGCCCACCGGCACGTCCGCGACCTGCCCGAGATCCTCCGGCCCGGCGATCTGCTCGTCGTCAACGACACCCGCGTCGTGCCCGCGCGGCTCGTGGGTCGGCGGGTGCGGACCGGCGGCAGGTGGGAAGGACTGTTCCTCCGGGTCGCGGATGACGGCCCGCACGCCGGCGCCTGGGTCGTGCTCGCCCGAACCCGCGGCCGGCCCGAGATCGGCGAGCAGGTGGTGCTCGCGGGCCGGGACGCCGCCGCCGCGGCCGCGATCACGCTCGTCGGGCGGGCGGAAGGCGGGGCGTGGCTGGCGGTGCCCGATTCGCGGGAGCCATTCGCAACGCTGCTCGAGCGGGTGGGCCGCGTGCCGCTGCCCGGCTACATCCGCGGGGGTGCGGAGCGGCCCGGCGACCGGGAGCGGTATCAGACGGTCTTCGCCCGCGCGGCGGGCTCGGCCGCGGCGCCGACCGCCGGCCTGCACTTCACGGAGCCCTTGCTCGCGGCCCTGGCCGACCGCGGCGTGTCACGCGCGACCGTCACGCTGCACGTCGGCCTCGACACCTTCCGGCCGATCGCCGTGGAGCGGATCGACGACCACCCGATGCACACGGAATGGTGCGCCTGCCCGTCCGAGACGGCGGCGGCGGTCGCGGCGACGAAGGCCCGCGGCGGGCGGGTGGTGGCGGTGGGCACCACCGCGATGCGGACGCTGGAGACGGCGGCCCGCCGCGCCGGCCCCGACGGCACGTTCCCGTCCTGGGAAGGGGCGACCGACCTCTTCATCCGGCCCGGGTTTTCCTTCCGCGCCGTGGACTGCCTGTTGACGAACTTCCACATGCCGCGGACAACGCTCATGGTGCTGGTGACCGCCTTCGCGTCCCGCGGCCTCGTCGCCCGGGCGTACGCCGAGGCGATCCGCGACCGCTACCGATTCTTGAGCTACGGCGACGCCTCGTTCTTCGAGTGACACAGGCGTCCGAAAAGGAGCAGTGACATGAGTCTGCCGCAGGAGGACGTGTTGGTGGTGCCCCGGGCGTTGTTCGACGCGGTCGGGGCGTTCCAGGGCTTCTGCGCCGACACGGCGGCCTACCTGCCGGCGCTCCTCGATCCCCGGCACACGTCGTGGCGGCCGCGGGCCGCCGTCGAGGACGATCCGTCGTTCAAGCAGCTGATTCCCTATTGCGTGCTCGCGTGGCGGGATGCCGCCGGCGGCCCGCGGTACTTCGCCTACACCCGCGGCGGCGGCCAGAGCGAGGCCCGGCTGCGTGCCAAGCGATCGCTGGGCATCGGCGGCCACATCTCGAGCACCGACGGCGAGCACGGCGACGACACCTCCTACGAGGCCGGCATGCGCCGGGAGATCGCCGAGGAGATCGCGATCGGTGGGGGCTGGACGAGCCGCTGCGTGGGGCTGATCAACGACGATTCCAACGCGGTCGGCAGCGTACACCTGGGGATCGTGCACGTGCTGGAACTGGAGCGGCCGGACGTGGCCGCGCGGGAGAGCGAGCTGGTGGACTGCGGCTTCGACTCGCTGGCGACGCTCCTCGCCGACCGCGAGCGGTTCGAGACCTGGTCGCAGATCACCCTCGACGCGCTGGCGGCCGGCAGGCTGGGGTGACGGGCCCCGGCCCGGCGGCTCATCTCATACGGTTCACGCCCGAACCTCGCGGACCGTCGGCTTTGAAGCCGATGGTGGTGGATGCCCGGTGCCGTGAAGCCCGAGGCGCGAGCCGAGGGAATGCGGATCCGGTTCCGATTGAGCCACGCGTCTTCCCTCACCTTCCGGTTCGGGCTTCCCGGCAACCGGGCCCGACGGCCCGAGATCTCCGCTCCCGTCCAGCGAGCACCCGGCTCATGACGACGGCCGCTTGTCTCGGTGAACGGCACCGGCGCCCGCGTCCGCGCACCAGCACACCTTCGTGCCGGGGCTTTTGGGAGGAACCCGGGAGGATCACGTGCGAACCGTATCAGCCTTCGGCCCCGCGGTCGCGGGCGAGCCTACCCCGCAAGAGCCACATGCCGATCGGCCCCGCGATCGTGCTGACGCCCACGATGGCCCAGAGCATGGCGGGATCCCGCGGGCCCTCGGCCGGGCAGTAGGTGGCCAGCAACCAGCCGGACATCGGGGTCACGAGCAGCTTCGCCAAGAAGAAGGGGAGCTTGGCCAGGCCGACGTAGGTGGCCTCCTGGCCGCGCGGCGCGATGGCGACGTTGTATTCGTAGAGTCGCGGCGACCAGAGCGCCTCGCCGACGGTGAGCACCGCGATCATCGCCACCTGGATGCGGATGCCGGACCCGAGGCAGAGCAGGAAGGGACTGGCGGCGGAGATGGTGGCGCCCAGGAGCAGGACCGGGTAGATCGGGAGCCGCCGCGTGAGCAGGGTCGCCAGCGGCGCGAGCACGAGGATGCCCAGCGAGTTGAGCGACCAGATCGTGCCCACAGGGAAGGAGTCGCCCTCGACGCGGGTCACGTACTTTGGCCAGGTGAAGTGCATGTGCTGGAAGATGAGCCGCACGAGCGAGAGGAGCACGATCAGCACCATGAACCGCCAGAACCGCCGGTCGCCGACCACTGTGCCCACGGCGCGGAGCGGATTGGCGGCGGTGGCAGCGGTGCGGCGGCCGAGGTCACGCCGCACGAAGAGCACGACCACCGCCGCCAGCACCGCCGCCGCGGACCCCGCCGCGAGGATCACGTCGTGGGCGGAGACCTCCCGCGCGCCGAGCAGGGGCAGCGTCAGCGTCCGGGCCACGAGCCGCCCGTCCTCGAGGAACAGGCCGCGGATCCGGTCGATCGGCCAGCCCACGACTGCGCCCGCCAGGTTGAAGCTCACGTACCACAGCGAGAACGCGAACGCCCGCGAGGCCGCCGGCGCGGCGAGGTTGACGGCGACCTGCAGCGCCGGGCCTGTCAGGGCGTAGGCCCCGGCGAACGCCATCGTCCAGGCCAGCGCGGCGGCCGGTCCATCAGCCAGCGACATCCCCAGGCGGGTGGCCGCGGCCAGGGCGAACGACGTCACGAGCAGCCGGCGGACGCCGAACGAGTCGGCCAGCGCCCCGGCGAGAAAGCTGAGGAGCGTGACCAGCAGCGAGAACACCGACGCCCACCAGCCGGCGGACTCGTCGCTGAGGCCGAAGTCCCCGGAGAGCCACAGCGGCAGCGTTTGCAGGAAGGAGAAGATGCCGAGATATTCGAGGAACGTCGCCAGGTAGACCAGCCACAGGTCGCGGGATCCGGTGCCGACGAGCCCCCGGACCTCTTCCGCGAGGGTCGTCCGCCCGGCGGTCGCGGACCCGTCGCCCATCATGGCCTCGCGTCGTGGCTGCCGGTCGGTGCCGCCCGGCAGCCGACCGCAGCGGGCCAGTGTTCGCTCGGCCGGCCGGTTCCGCAAGCCCGGCGGTATCCTGGACGCACGATGATCTACCTCGACAATCACGCCACGACCCGGCTCGACCCGCGGGTGCTGGAGGCGATGCTGCCCTGGCTCACCGACCGCTACGGCAACGCCGGCAGCGCGACCCACGAGATGGGCCGCGAGGCCCGGGCGGCGGTGGACGCGGCCCGGGAATCGTTCGCCGCCGCGATCGGTGCCACGCCGCGGGAGATCGTGTTCACGAGCGGCGCCACCGAGAGCGCGAACCTGGCGCTCCTCGGCACCGCCGCGCGGGTGCGGGCGGCGGGGGGCGCCGCGCTCCACCACGTCGTCACGGTCGAGACCGAGCATCGCGCCGTGCTCGATCCCGTCGAGCATCTCGAACGTCAGGGTTTCGCCGTCACCCGGCTGGGTGTCAGTCCGCAGCACGGCCCCGGCGTGCCCGGTCGCATCCGGCTCGACGAGTTTCAGGCGGCGCTGCGGCCGGAGACGTTCCTCGTGTCGGTGCTCCTGGCCAACAACGAGATCGGCGTCGTGCAGGACGTGGCCGCGATCGCGGAGATCGCCCACGCGCACGGGGCGGTCGTGCACGTGGACTGCGCACAGGCGGTGGGACGGATGCCGGTGGACGTCGACGCGCTGGCCGCCGACCTCGCGAGTTTCTCGGCCCACAAGTTTCACGGGCCGAAGGGCGTGGGCGGCCTGTACGTGCGCCGCCGCGGCCGGGCGGTGCGGGTCGAGCCGCTCGTGTTCGGCGGCGGCCAGGAACGCGGCATGCGGAGCGGCACGCTCGACGTGCCGGGGATCGTGGGCCTGGCCGCGGCGGCGCGGCTGGCGGTCGCCGGCCTGGCCGAAGAGGCGCCGCGGATGCGGGCGCTGCGGGATCGGCTCTGGGAGGCGCTCGACCGCGGGATTCCCGGGCTCGCCCTCAACGGGCCGGCGCTCGACGGGCGCGACGCCGCTGGCCGTCCGCTGCGGCTCGTCAACAATCTCAACGTCCGGGTCTCCGGCGTCGACGGGCAGACGCTCCTGGCGACGCTCGCCCGCGACGACCTGGCCGTCAGTTCGGGGAGCGCCTGCTCGGCGGAGAGCCCGCGGCCGAGCCACGTGCTCCTGGCCCTCGGCCTCGACGATGATCAGGCCCGGGCGAGCCTGCGGTTCGGCCTTTCCCGGTTCACCACGGCGGAGGAAGTTGACACGGCCGCCGCGCGGATCGCCGCCGGCGTCGCCCGGCTGCGGGCGTGAGTCGGCGACGATCTTCCGGTTCGTCGATCCCCTGGCTCGCGCCGGCGGCTTTATGGATCCTTCCAATACGGTTCAATGAGCCGGGCGTCGAGGACGATCCATGAAACCCCGGGCGCGAGCCCGGGGACGCCGGGCACGAACTTCCGACGAGAGGAGACGGGCAACCCCGGCCCATGCGGCTGACGCCGGGCTTTGCCTTTCGGTCGCCGAGGGCTACACTTTTCACAGTTCGGGATGCGTTTTAGTCGGCCCGGACGGCCCCGCAGGAGAACCATGCCCATGTCGGTCACGCTCACGGAAAAAGCCGCCAACGAAGTCAAGAAGATCATCGCCGACCAGAAGCTCGACGCGGCCACGGTGCTCCGCGTCGGCGTCGCCGGCGGCGGCTGCAGCGGCTTCCAGTATTCGCTCGGCTTCGACTCGCAGTTCGATCCCAAGGCCGACACGAAGTCGGAGCAGCATGGCGTGGCCGTGGTCGTGGACAAGAAGAGCGACCTGTTCCTCGACGGCACCACGCTCGACTTCCACGAAGGCATCGACAAGCGGGGCTTCACCTTCAACAACCCGAATGCCAAGAAAAGCTGCGGCTGCGGCAGCTCGTTCCAGGCCTGATCGTGGCTGAAGGCAAGGTCCACATCGTCGGCATCGGAGACGACGGTGTCGACGGGATGACGGCACAGGCCCGGCGGCTCGTCGAGGCCGCGGACCTGCTGCTGGGTCCGGAATCGTGCGCGCCGCTGCTGCCGTCGGCGCTGAGGTCGAGGCTGGAGACGGTCGCCGGACTCGAGGATCTCGTCGAGCGGATCGACGCGGCCGGGCCGAAGCGGGTCGTCGTCCTCGCCTCGGGCGATCCGCTCTTCTACGGCACGGCCCGCTACGTCTGCGGCAAGCTGGGCAAGGACCGGTTCGAGGTCGTGCCGCACGTCAGCAGCATGCAGCTGGCCTTCGCGCGGGTGAAGGAGTCGTGGGAGGACGCCTTCCTCGCCAACCTCGCCGGCCAGTCGATCGAGCGGGTGATCGACAAGGTGCGGTCGGCCGAGACGGCGGGGCTGTTCACGAGCGAGCAGTGGCCGCCGGCCGCCGTGGCCCGGGCCCTGCTCGACGAGGGCATCGACTCTTTCCAGGCCTACGTGTGCGAGAACCTCGGCTCGCCCGACGAGCGGGTGACGCAGGGCTCGCTGGCCGACATCGCCGCGGATGCCTTCGGCCCGCTGAACGTGATGATCCTCGTGCGCAAGTCGCGGGCGGCCGACCCGCCCGGGCAGGCTGGCCGGCGGCTGTTCGGCAACGCCGACGAGTGCTTCCTGCAGTCGCGGCCGAAACGCGGCCTGCTGACGCCGGCGGAGGTGCGGGCGCTGGCGCTGGCGGAACTCTCCCTCCAGCCCGGCAGCATCGTCTGGGACGTGGGTGCGGGCAGCGGCTCGGTCGGCCTCGAGGCCGCACGGATCGCCCGCGACGGCGCCGTGCACGCCATCGAAATGGACCCCGACGACCATCAGTTGATCCGCGAGAACGCCCGCCGCTTCGGCGTCACGAACCTCAATCCCGTGCTCGGCCGGGCGCCCGAGGCCTGGGCGAGCCTGCCCGACCCCGACGCCATCTACGTGGGCGGCAGCGGCCGCGACGTGGCGATGCTCGTGGAGCAGGCCTGGGGGCGGCTGAAGGCCGGCGGGCGGCTGGTGACGGCCTGCAACAGCATCGAAAACCTGGCCGCCGTCCACGCCCTGCTGCGGTCGCGGTCGGGCGACGCCGCCTACTGGATGGTGAACGTCGCCCGCGGGATCGAGCAGCTCGACCGGATCCGCTTCGAGGCGATCAACCCGATCTTTCTCATCGCCGCCACGAAGCCCGCATGACCGCCGAGCATCTTCCCGAGCCGCTCGACGCGATCGCCGTGGGCGCCCATCCCGACGACGTCGAGATCGGCTGCGGCGGCACGCTCGCCATGCTCGCCGCACGCGGGCACCGCATCGGGGTCGTGGATCTCACCGACG
>JBIPLS010000160.1:0-7247 GCA_044368305.1 Pirellulales bacterium | reverse complement strand
TACGGCAGCCAGGCCGGCCACCGACAGGGACTCGCACCCTGCTGGTTCAGTACACTTGCAATCGCACAGCCCCCGGCGCGAGCCGGGGGATCGGACGGTCGCGATGGCCACGGAGCCGCGCCCGCGACCGGACTGGCGAACCGAGCGCCGGCCGGAAACAATGCCGTCATGAAGTTCGGCCTCCTGGGGTGCGATGCGCAGGTGCTGGCGGTGGTGGATGCCGCCCGCCGCCGTGGCGACGCCGTGGTCGTCGGCTGCGACCTGCCCGCACCTCTTCCCGCGCCGCTCGCGGGCCTGCGGCAGGCCGACTCGTGGGAGCAGCTGCTCGACGCCGCCGGCTGCGACGCCGTGCTCGTCGGCGCCGAGGGCTGGCATGCCGGCCGGGCCGAGGCGGTCCGCACGCTGGTGCAGGCGGGCCGCACGCTCCTCCTCTCGCATCCGCTCGAGCTCTCGATGCTCTGGGCCTACGAGCTCGACATGATCCGCCAGGACACCGGTGGCCGGCTCGTGCCGCTGCTCACCGCCCGACTGCACCCCTTCGTCGCCCGCCTCCGGGCGGCGGTCGAGGCGGGCGTCTCGGGCACGGGTCCGCTCGGCCCGCTGGAGTCGATCGGCCTCGTCCGCCGGATGCGGGACCGCAGCCGCGAGGCGGTGCTCGCGCGACTGGCGGCCGACGCCGACCTCGTCCGCGTGCTGGCGGGCGATCCCGCGCGCCTGGCGACCCTCGGCGCCGTCGATCCCGACGCGGCCTGGGGAACGCTGGCCGTCGGATTCAGCGGCGCCGATCTCGTGCCCACGCGGTGGCAGGTGGCCCCGGGCGACGCCCCCGGCCTGGCGATCACCCTGCAGCACGCCCGCGGCGCGTTCGAGGTCGAGGCGCCCGACGATCCGACGCGGCCCTGGACGTGGTCGGGCCCGCCGTCGGAACAGCTCGCCTTCGACGGCGCCGCCCGCCTGCTCGGGCGGCTCGCCGGCGACGACGCGGGCGACGGCGTCCCCACGGCGACCTGGGCCGACGCCGCGCGGGCGATCGAACTGGCGGAGACGGTGCCGCGCAGCCTGGCGAAGGGGCGGGCGATCGACCTGCACCGCGAGGAGTTCTCGGAACTCGGCACCTTCCGGGGCACGATGGCGTCGCTCGGCTGCGGACTCGTGCTCGGCGGGCTGTTCGTGCTCGTCGCCGCCACGCTGGTGGGGGGCATCGCCAACGAGCTCGATCCACACCGCTGGGGATTCGTGAAGACCGTCGCCACGCGGGTCGCCGGGGCCTGGCCGGTCCTCGTGCTCGCGGTGCTCGGGGCCTTCCTCGCCCTCCAGATTCTGCCCTTCCTGGTGGGCCCTGACCGCCCGCCCGATTCTTGAGGCTTTTTTCCCCCGCCCGCACGCCCGCGGACCGGCGCCGGGCCGGGGGCCGTCGGGCCCCGGGCTGGGCAGACTGTGCCGGCGACGCCGGCGGGCGTGAAACGGCCGGTGCCGCAAGGCCGATTTCCCGGTACGCGGGTGGCGGCACGGCCGATGCCCGCCTTCGAGCCGGGGGAGCCAAAACTTCATGCGGTGTGCGTGGATCGTCCTGCCGCTGGCGGCCGCCTGCCTGGCGGCTCCCGCGCCGCGGTCCCAGGCCTCGGAGGCCCGCCGCTCCGTGATCGTCAAGGCGATCGAGTCGCAGCGCGACGCCGTCGTCAACATCCACGGCCAGAAACTCGTGGGCGGCACGGAAGACGACGCCGCGGAGATGCGGCGGGTCAACGGCATGGGCACCGGCGTCGTGATCGACGCCCGCGGCTACGTGGTCACCAATTTCCACGTCGTGGACGGCGTGCGACGAATCGAGGTCACGCTGTCGTCGGGCAAGACCGTCGCCGCCACCCTCGTCTCCCACGACCCGCGGACCGACCTGGCCGTGATCAAGCTCGACGTCGACGCCCCGCTGCCCGTGATCACGATCGGCACGTCGAGCGACCTGATGATCGGCGAGACCGTCCTGGCACTCGGCAACGCCTACGGATACGAGCACACCGTGACCCGCGGCATCATCTCGGCGCTTCACCGCTGCGTGGAGGTAAGTCGCACCCAGCGCTATGACGACCTCATCCAGACCGACGCCAGCATCAACCCCGGCAACTCGGGCGGACCGCTGCTCAACGTCGACGGCCAGGTGATCGGCATCAACGTCGCCGTGCGGGCCGGCGCCCAGGGCATCGGCTTCGCCATCCCGATCGACCACGTGCTCCAGGTGGTCACCCGGCTGATGTCGGTGGAGCGGGTGGATCGCACCTGGCACGGCATCGTCGCCAAGTCCGACGGCCGCCAGGGAGTGATCGTCGAGACCATTCATCGTGAGAGCCCGGCGGCGACCGTGGGCATGCGGGCGGGCGATTTGATCACCCGCGTCGCCGACGTGCCGGTGGCCCGCCAACTCGACATCGAGCGGGCGCTGCTCGGACGCAAGGCCGGCGAGCGGGTGCCGGTGACGGTGGTCAGGGCCGGGGCCGAGGAGCGGATCGACTTGCCGCTGGCGGCGATCCGCCGCGACGCCGCGCCGCTCGACGAGCGGTGCTGGCAGGAGTTCGGCCTGCGGCTGCAGCCGGCCCCGGCCGGCAAGGTGCAGAAGCTCCAGGCCCGATATCGCGGCGGCCTGGTGGTCACGGACGTGCGGCCCAACGGGCCGGCCGCCGAGCAGGGCATCAAGGAGGGCGACATCCTCGTCGGCCTGCACGTCTGGGAGACGATCGCCCCGGAGAACGTGGCCTACATCCTCGACAAGGCGCAGGAAGAGCACCTCAACCCGATCAAGTTCTACGTGCTCCGCGGCCGCGAGACGCTCTTCGGCCACATCGTCTCCGACACGATCCTGCGGTAGGCCGGCCCGCGACCGTTGCTCGCGGTTCTTGGCACGGCACTCGGGTCGTGGTCCGAGCCGCGGAGAAATCGCCGTGACGTCGAGCGAGCCCCCGGACCAGTCCCATCCCCAACAGCATTACGCCTGGTGGCTCATCATGTGCCTCTGCGGCGTGGACTACTTCAGCACACTCGGCTACCAGCCGTCGATCGCGTTCGAGGGCGCCGGGACGCTGGCTCCTGTCGCCACCCTGATCCTCGTGCTGGTTACGCTCCTCGGGGCACTGCCCATCTACTGCCACGTGGCGGCGGAAACGCCCGACGGCGTCGGCTCGGTGGGCATGATCGAGCGGATGTTCAGCGGTTGGACGGCGAAAATCGCCGTCCTCGTGCTGGTTGGATTCGCGGCGACGGACTTCGTGATCACGAAGACGCTGTCCGCCGCCGACGCGGCGGCGCACCTGATCTCGAATCCGCTGTATGCCGGACATGTCCCCGGTTTCATGCAGGGGCAGTTGGCGGTGACCATGTTCCTGCTGGTGCTCCTGGGCGGAATGTTTCTCAAGGGATATGGCGAGGTGGTCGGCCTGGCGACGATCCTCGTCGTCGCCTACATCGGCCTCACGGCGGTCATCGTCGCGGCCGGCGTGTGGTATCTGATCGGGCACCCCACGCTCCTGCCGCATTGGCTGACCGAGATCGCCTCCGGGCACTATCACCTCGAACACGCCCCGGTTTCGGGCACCGGGCCCTGGGTGGCGCTCGCCATCGCCTGCCTCATCTTCCCGAAACTCGCCCTCGGCATGAGCGGGTTCGAAACGGGCGTGCTGCACATCCATCTCGTCCGCGGCACGACGGCCGACCCCGCCGACGTGGCGGGACGGATTCGGAATACCCGCCGGCTGCTCGTCACGGCCGCCGTCCTGATGTCGATCCTGCTCCTCGGCTCGTCGCTGGTCACGGGCACCGACACGCTCATCCCGGCCGAGGAACTCCGCCTCGAGCCGGTGAAGGGCAAGGCGATGGACCGGGCTTTGGCGTACATCGCCCATGGCGAAGGCCCGCACGCGGTCTGCCCGCTGTTCGGCCGCGGCTTCGGGACGCTCTACGACGTCAGCACGATCCTCATCCTCTGGTTCGCCGGCGCCTCGGCGATGGCCGGCCTGCTCAACATGGTGCCCCGCTACCTGCCCCGCTACGGTATGGCCCCGGAATGGGCGGCGGCCTACCGGCCGCTGGTGATCGCCTTCACCGTCGTGAACCTGGTCGTGACCTGGTGCTTTCGGGCCGACGTGTCGGCCCAGGGCGGCGCGTACGCGACCGGCGTGCTGGTGCTGATGACCAGCGCCGCGATCGGGTCGCTCGTCGATCTGGCACGCAAGCCCCTGCCTTCGACGCCGCACGGCCGGCTCGGCCGCTGGGCGCTGATCACCGCCTTCGGCCTGATCTCGGCGGTGTTCGTCTACACGACGATCGCCAACATCTTCGAGCGGCCGGACGGGATCATCATCGCGTCGATCTTCATCGCCTGCGTGCTGACGATCTCGATCATCTCGCGGGTGTGGCGGAGCGGCGAACTGCGGCTCAAGGAGTTTCGCTTCGCGGACGATGCGGCCCGGATGCTGTGGACCGACATCTGCGCGGACGGAGGCTTCCGCGTGCTCGTGCCGCACCGGCCGGGCCACCGGACCCTCGATGAGAAGGAGGCCGAGGTGCGACGCAAGCACCGCATTCCGCCGCACGTGCCGCTGGTCTTCCTGGAGGTGCACTACGGCGACCCCAGCGAGTTCGGCAATGCTCCGATCATCTCGGCCCGGCAGGAAAATGTCCGTTTCGTCATCGTGGCCCGCGACGTGGCGTCGGTCTCGCACACCATCGCGCAGATCGCGATGGAAATGAGCAAGTCCGGCACACCGCTCGACATCGTCTTCGGCTGGAGCCTGGGAAGCCCGCTGCGACTGGCGACGGAGTTCGTCCTCTTCGGCCAGGGGGACGTTCCCAACAGCGTGTTCGGCCTGCTCCAAAAGGCCGTGGCCGACCCGGCCCGCAGGCCGACGGTGCTCGTGGGATGAGGGCGGCGACGGATGGCTCCCCGGGGGCTTTGACCGCGGCGTCTCCCCGGCGACACTCACGGGTGTGGAAACCGACTTCATCGATTGGCTGCTGCCGCGGCTCCCGGCCGACCCGCGACTCGAAGTGCCCGCGGGTGACGACGCCGCCGTGCTCCGCCCCCCCGCGCAGCGACGGACCGTCGTCACGGTGGACATGCTCATGGAGGGCGTCGACTTCATTCTCGGCCCCGACTGCCCGCCGCGGGCCGTCGGCCACAAGGCCCTGGCGGTGAACCTGAGCGACCTGGCCGCCATGGGGTCGCGTCCCGAGGCGGCCGTCGTCGCGGTCTCGCTGCCACGACGCGGGGGCGACACGCTCGCCCGCGACCTCCAGGCGGGGATCGCGGCCCTCGCATCGCGGCACGGCGTGGCGCTGGCCGGCGGCGACACCAACGCCTGGGACGGGCCACTGGTGATCAGCGTGACCGCCATCGGCAGCGTGCCGCCCGGCGCCGCCTGGCGGCGCGACGGGGCCCGGCCCGGGGACCTGATCGTGATCACCGGCGCCTGCGGCGGCAGCCTGCTCGGCCGCCATCTCGCGGTCGAGCCGCGGGTCCGCGAGGCCCTGTGGATCGCCGGGCGGTTCGCGGTGCATGCGGCGATCGACGTCAGCGACGGTCTGTCGCTCGACCTGGCGCGCATGATGCGGGCCAGCGGCACGGCCGCCCTGCTCGACCTCGCCGCCATCCCCATCCATCCCGACGCCGTCCGCATGGCCGCCCTGCCCGGCGACGGTCGCACGCCGCTCGACCACGCCCTCGCCGACGGCGAAGACTTCGAGCTTCTCCTCGCCCTGCCCGCCGAGGCCGCCCGGACACTGGCCGCGGAGGCTCCCGCCGCCCTGGGGATACCGGTGACGGTCATCGGGGAAGTCGTTGCGGGCGCGGGTTTGTTCTCCCGCACCAACGCCGGACAACAGGAACCACTCGCCCCTCGTGGCTTCGTCCACGCCTTCGACTCCTGACACGGTCATGCGTACCCGCTCGATCACGATCGCCGACGAGGCGGCCCTGACACCGCTGGCCATCGCCCTCGCCGCGGCCCTGCCCGACCGGGCGTTCGTCGCGCTCTCGGGCGACCTCGGCGCGGGCAAGACGACCTTCGTCAAGGCCCTGGCGGCGGCGATCGGCATCGATCCGGCGGAAGTCGTCAGCCCCACGTTCGGCCTCGTGCACTCGCACGCAGGGGCGGGCCGCCGCCTCGTGCATGCGGACATGTACCGCCTCACCGCCGCCGGCGACCTCCACGAGATCGGCTGGGACGACGCTCTCGCCGGCCCGGGCTGGGCGCTGGTGGAGTGGCCGGAGCGGATCGCGGCCGCGCTCCCGGCCGACAGGATCGACGTGGCGATTCGGATCGACTCGCCGACCGGCCGCACGTTCACGTTCACCGGCCGCGGTCCGGCCCACGAGGCCGCGGTCGCCCGGCTCGACGCCGCGCTGCGGTGAGCTCGCCGGCCTGCGCGGGAATCGCGGGGCGCCAGGTGCCGCCTGACCGGCGGTTTTTTACGTCGACTTCACCGCGTCAGCGATTCGAGGGCGGTGAGGATCTCGTCCTTGACCGCATCCGGCCTGAAGTCGGCCGGTGGCTCGCGCTGGTTGAGCGGCACCGCAAGACTGGCCAGCAGTCGCTCGGCGACGGCCAGCGCCGCGGCGCGGTCGGCGTCGGCTCCGCTGCCGGCAGGCTCGACCTTGGCGGCGGCCACGGCCTGCGCCAGCGTGTGGTACAGGTGGAAGTCCTGCGCCCCTGCCCGGCAGCGCTCGAGGGTCAGGGTGGGATACAGGGCGTCGCGACCGTAACACACCATGGCCACGTCCGGCTCGCGGCCGTCCAGGTCGAAAAACTGATAGCCGTGCAGCGCCGAGAGGTGCCATTCGGTGCGGGCCTTGATGCCCCGCCGGGACGCGCTCCACTGGTACAGGCCGAACGAGTAGCGGCCCGCCCCTTGGTTGTAGAGGTGGACCTCCTTGCCCAGTTTCGCGGCTTCCTGGAGCACGGTCTCGTCGTGTTCGTTGACGCCGCTGATGTCCAGGGCGGCGAAGAACCTCTGATGCCAGCCCAGCGGGTCGGCCGGATCGGTCGGCCGGGCCTTGAAGTGCACGCTGTAGAAGCCGCTGGTCCGCACGGTCGCGGGGAAGGCGGACGAAACCCGGCCCATGAGCCGCATGAAATCCAGCTCGCGCTCGGCGACGTCGCGGACGCGGGTCTCGTCGCACATCGCGTACCAGATCGTCGGCCAGCCGGCGGCGCGGGCGTGGGCATCCACCGCCTGCCAGGCCCGCATCACCGCCTCGTCGT
>JBIPLS010000159.1:0-7328 GCA_044368305.1 Pirellulales bacterium | reverse complement strand
GCCGATTACGACCGGGCGGCGGAAATCGCCATCGACGTGATCGCGGGCCTCCTCGAACGCGGGCCGGCACCGGGAAGCCTGTTCAACCTCAACATCCCCACCCGGGCCCTGCGCGGCGTCCCGCATGTGCGGGTGGTGCCGATGAGCGTGTCCCGCTACGGCGAGGCGTTCGAGCGCCGGCTCGACCCGCGCGGGCGGGCCTATTACTGGGCCACGAACGAGCCGCCGCCGCCGCCGTCACCCGGGGAGTCCGACGTCACCGCACTGGCCGCCGGCGCGGTCACGTTGACGCCGCTCGACTACGATCTCACGCATCGCGCCGGACTCGACGTCCTGGCGGAAGGCCCCTGGCGGATCGGCCCGCCGCGGACCTGAGGCGGCCTCGTCACTTGGAAAACACCGCGATCGCCAGGCCGATGGCCAGGACGACGCCGCCGAGGGCGAGCAGCCAGAAGCCCAGCGGCAGGCCCGCGAACTGCAGCGGCTTCCGGGCCTTCTTCGCCACCCGGGCGGCGGCCGCCGAGGGTTTCGATCCGGTGTCGATGAGCACCGGGGCGGTCGCGGCGTCGGGCCGCGTCTTCGCGGCGGCGGCGGCGGCCGTTCCCCGCCCGGCGCTGCCGCCCGCCCAGTCGCCGAAGGGGCCGGAATCGCCGCCGGCCAACGGACCGCTGCCGGAGCGAATGCCGCTGGACCCGCTGGTGGATCCCGTGCGGCCCGGCCGCGGCGGTGCGTAGTGGACGTTGGACAGACCGGGGTCGCCGGCCGGCGCCGGCGACCGCCGCGGCGGCGGCGCGCGACGCGGGGGTTCCGGCCGGGTCCGCGGCCCGCCCGAGGCGTTCGCGGCCAGCCAGGCCGCCAGCGAGTCGGCCACTTCCTGGGCGGTCTGCGGCCGGGCTTCGGGGTGCTTTTCCAGCATCCGGAAGTAGAGTTCGGCGATCGGTGCCGGCACGTCGGCCCGCGCCTCGAGGAGGTTGGGCGGCGGCTTCGTCAGATGGGCCTGGAGCCGCTCCGAGATCGACCCCTTGGCGAAGGGCGCCCGCCCGGTGAGCAGGAAGTGGAACGTGCAGCCCAGGGCATAGACGTCGGAGCGGCGGTCGGCCTGGTGGCTGTTGCGGGCCTGTTCCGGCGCCAGGTAGTCGGCCGTGCCCAGCACCTTCTCGTCGAAGGCCTGCGTGAGCGAGGCGTCGCCGTCGTCGCCGCCGGCGAGCGCCAGACCGAAGTCCAGGATCTTGACCGTGCCGCGCTTGTCCACGATCAGGTTGGCGGGCTTGATGTCGCGGTGCACCAGTCCCTCCTCGTGGGCATGCTGGAGGCCGAGCGCCGCCTGGCGGATGCAATCGGCCGCCTCGCGGACGTCGAGCGGCCCGTGCCGCTTCACCCGGGCGTTGAGGTCTTCGCCCTCGACGTACTCCATGACGATGTAGTTGATCTTTCCCGCCGTATCGAGGTCGAGGGTGCGGACGATGTTGGGATGGTTCAGGCGGAAGGCCTCGCGGGCCTCGCGCTCGAAGCGGGCCAGGTAGGAGGTCTGATCGACCCGCTTCACGGGCAGAACCTTGATCGCCACCTTGCCGCGGAGGGTGGTGTGTTCCGCCAGGAAGACGCTGCTCATGCCGCCGGCGCCGAGGAGCCGGAGCAGCCGGTACTTGCCGAGCACGAAGCCCTGGTGCCGCCCCTTCCGCAGCTGCTCGGCCTGCCACTCGGTGAGCAGTTCGGCCGCGATCAACGCGTCGACGAGCGGCTGCGGCAGCGGCAGCGACAGGTCCGGCCACGGGGCCACGGTCGCCGCGAGGCGGTCCTCGTCCACCAGCCCGCTCTTGCGGACCACGCGGAGGAAATCGTCGATCGTCTGGACGGCCTCGGCCATGGCTGCGAAAAATACCCCCGCCAGGAAGCCTTCATCGTACCCAAGAAATGCGGTTCCTGCTCTACACCCGCCGCGGCTGCCATCTCTGCGAGCAGGCGGAGGACGTCCTGGCCTGCGTCGGGCTCGACGTCGAGATCGTGGACGTGGATCGGGACCCGGCCGCGGGGGAGCGATTCGGGCTCCGGGTGCCGGTGCTGGAGGCCGCGGGTCGGGTGGTCATGGAGGGCCGGTTCGACGCCGCCGCCGTGGCGCGGCTGCGGTCACAGGCCGAGGTTCAGGCCGCGGCGGGCGAGGGCATCGGCGAGGCCGGCGGCTGAGGTGAAGACCTCGGCGTCCCAGCCGGCCGCGCGGGCCGCCGCCACGTGCTCCGCCATGTCGTCGCAGAAGAAGATCCGTTCGGCCGGCACGGCAGCCCGCCGCGCCGCCTCGGCGAAGATCGCCGCCGTCGGCTTGGCCGCCTTCACCTCGTGGCTGAGGACGATTTCCCGGAAGCGGCCCGGCAGGATCGCGTAGCCGCTGTCGAGGAGCCGCCGCCAGTGCGGCCCGCAGGTGTTGGAGAGGATGCCGGTCGGGCAGCCGTGTCGCTCGAGCGCCCCGATCACGGGCAGGATCTCGACCCGCAGCGCGAACATGTCGCTGGCCGCCCGGGCCAGGGCGTCGGGGTCGGAGGAAGTGGCCGTCCGTCGGGAGAACTCGGCGTGAAAGCCGGCCCAGTCGCAGCCGCCGCTTTCGAGCGCCTCCTGCAGGCCCCCGGCCATCACCTCCCGTTCGACCGTCTCGGCCGGCGCCCCGCAGACGGCCGCCATCTGGCGGAACGACCGCGGCCGGTCGAACGAGACGACGACGTTGCCCAGATCGAAGTAGACGAACTCGGGATGCATCACCCCCGCCCTGGATCCGCGTCACTTTCCAAACGTCCCGGCAGCATATTATCCTGCCCCGCCGCGGCCGCCCGCCCCGCGTCGAGCCGCGGATTTCGCCTTCAGGAACCGCCCGCCATGACCTCCGCCCCCGGCGGCCTCAACCGCCACAGTTCCCGGATCACGCAGCCCCGTTCGCAGGGCGCCTCCCAGGCCATGCTCCTGGGCACCGGGCTGCAGCCCGGCGACCTCGACAAGGCCCAGGTCGGCATCGCCAGCATGTGGTACGAGGGCAACACCTGCAACATGCACCTCGACCGGCTGGCGGCGAAGGTCCGCGAGGGCGTGGTGGCCGCGGGCCTCGTCGGCATGCGGTTCAACACGATCGGCGTCAGCGACGGCATCTCGATGGGCACCGAGGGAATGAGCTATTCCCTGCCCTCCCGGGACGTGATCGCCGACTCGATCGAGACGGTGATGCACGCCCAGTGGTACGACGCCCTGGTGGCGATCCCGGGCTGCGACAAGAACATGCCCGGCTGCCTGATCGCGATGGGGCGGCTCGACCGGCCGGCCCTGATGGTCTACGGCGGCACGATCAAGCCGGGGCACCTCGCCGACGGCACCACGCTCGACATCGTCTCGGCCTTCCAGTGCTACGGCGAGTACGTCGCCGGGCGGATCGACGACGGCCGTCGGGCCGACATCGTCCGCCACGCCTGTCCCGGCGCGGGCGCCTGCGGCGGGATGTACACGGCCAACACCATGGCCACGGCCATCGAGGCCCTGGGCATGGCCCTGCCCGACAGCGCCTCGATCCCCGCCGAGCATCCCGCCAAGCTGGATGAGTGCCTGCGGGCCGGGGCGGCCGTCCGCCGCCTGCTGGAGCTCGACCTCAAGCCCCGCACCATCATGACCCGCCGGGCCTTCGAGAACGCCATGGTCACGATCATGGCCCTCGGCGGCTCGACCAACGCCGTGCTCCATTTGATCGCCATGGCCCGGGCGGTGGGCGTGGATCTCGGCCCGGCCGACTTCCAGAAGGTGGCCCGGCGGATTCCCTACATCGCCGACCTCAAGCCGAGCGGCAAGTTCGTGCAGGAGGACCTGCACTCGATCGGCGGCACGAGCGGGCTGATGAAGTACCTGCTCGACAAGGGGATGATGGACGGCGACTGCATGACCGTCACCGGCAAGACGCTCGCCGAGAACCTGGCCACGAGCAAGGGGCTGGCGCCGGGGCAGAAGATCATCCAGCCGGTCGAGAACCCGATCAAGAAGACCGGCCACATCACGATCCTCCACGGGAACCTCGCACCCGACTCCGCGGTGGCGAAGATCACCGGCAAGGAAGGCTCGCGGTTCTGCGGCCCCGCCCGCGTGTTCGACAGCGAGGAGGCGATGCTCGCGGCGCTCGAGCACGGTGCGATCAAGCGCGGCGACGTGGTCATCATCCGCTACGAGGGCCCCAAGGGCGGGCCCGGCATGCCGGAGATGCTGACGCCCACCTCGGCGCTGGTGGGGGCGGGCCTGGGCGCCGACGTCGCCCTGATCACCGACGGCCGGTTCTCCGGCGGCTCGCACGGCTTCATCGTCGGCCACGTGGTGCCCGAGGCCCAGGACGGCGGCCCCATCGCCCTGGTGCGGGACGGCGACATGGTCGTGATCGATGCCGACACCGCGACCATGGACGCCGAGGTGTCGGCCGAGGAGTTCGCCCGGCGGCGGGCCGCCTGGCAGGCGCCGGCACCGAAGGCGACGCGGGGCATCCTCGCCAAGTACATCCGCTGCGTCGCCCCCGCGTCCCGCGGCTGCGTCACCGACGAGTGACCGGACCCGGCCCGCCTGGCAGGCCGGGCAGGCTGCGGGGCCGCGGTCGGCATTTCTTTTTCGCCCGATTCAACCGGTCTTGCCCGGCGTGACGATCAGGAAAGCGGAGCCGGTCAGGCGGGCCGCGCGGGTTCGCGAACGATCTTCGCGCGGCACTTTGGAGAAGTTCCCCATGTCGTCCCTGCGCCCGAGGCTCGGCCGGTGGATCGTGGTCGCCGCGCTCGGCCTCGCCGGCTCGGGGCCGGGGCGGGCGGCGGACTTGGGCGGGTTTCTCGTCATCGGTGAGGAGCCGACAGCGGCCGCGGAGCCCATTCCCACGCCGCCCCCATCGGACGAGGCGGCGGGCGGCGCGGCCGTGCGGGAGGCGAAGGCCGGTGAGCCCGTGGCCGCCGGCGGCAAGGAGCCGGTGGGCGACGCCAAGGCCAAGACGGGAGCTGTCGGTGAAAAGGCCGCCGACAAGAAGCCGCCGGAGCCCTACGAGGTGGGCAGCGACAAGAAGACGACGACGTCGTGGGCCGACGGCTTCCAGGCCCAGTCGGCCAACAAGGACTTTCGCGTCAAGGTCGGCGGCCGCACCCAGGTCGACGCGGTCTCGTTCTCCGCCGGCCCTGGCCCGAACCAGTTGCCCAACCAGGGTGGTCTCGATCCCGAACTGGCCGACACGGTCGACTTCCGCCGAGCCCGGCTCCGCATCGAGGGCCGGATGTACGAGCTCTACGACTGGGCCTGCGAGTACGACTTCGTCAACCAGATCAACGTCAACAACGAGCGCTACCCGACCGAGCGGGATTCCGGGCCGCTCACGGCCGTGACCGACCTGTGGCTGCAACTGCGGGAGCTGCCTGTGCTCGGCACCGTCCGCGTGGGCAACCAGAAGGATCCCTACGGCTACGAGCACCTGACGAGCAGCCGCTGGCTGAACTTCATGGAGCGGTCGTTCAGCCAGGACGCCTTCGAGGGGCCGTTCAACAACGGGTTCCTGCCGGGCATCCAGGTCTTCAACAACAACGAGGAAGGCGACATCGCCTGGCAGATCGGGGAGTTCAAGAACACGAGCAACCCGTTCGGGTTCAGCAACTCCAGCGGCGGCAGCATGACGGTGGGGCGGATCGTCTGGCTGCCCGTCTTCGAGGACGAGGGGCGGAAGCTGCTCCATCTCGCGGTCTCCGGCCGGACGATGGAGCCGCGGCGGCAGTACGGGGCCTTCGATCCGGTGACGGGCCTGCCGATCGGCGACCCGATCAGCGCCGTGCGGTTCCGCAGCCGCGGCAGCATCCGCAACGGTCCGCCGGGCCCGCTGAACTCGATCTACGCCGATGCCGGGCTCTTGCAGGGCAGCTGGCAGAACATGATCGGGCTGGAGTTCGTGGGCAACAACGGGCCGTGGTCGTTCCAGTCGGAATACTTCGGCTCCTGGCTCTACAACGCCCGCACCACGGGAATCGGCGCGCCCGGCACGATCGGCCAGCAGCCGCCGAAGGGCACGTCCTTGGGCACGGTCTACTACCAGGGCGGCTACGCCGAGGTGCTCTACTTCCTCACCGGCGAGAGCCGCACCTATTCGCGCGTCGAGTACCGGTTCGACAGGCCGATTCCGCACAACAATTTCTACGCGCTCCGCGGGGCCACCAGCCGCACCGGGGGCTTCAGCGAGGGGGCCTGGCAGGTGGGCCTGCGGTACAACTACCTCTGCCTGAGCGACGGCCAGGTGAACGGCGGGGTGCTCAACGGCGTGACGCTCGGGCTCAACTGGCTGCTCAATCCCAATGCCCGCGTCTACTTCAACTACGACTTCACCTACCGAGACTTCGCCAACGCCAACGGCCAGAACGGCAGCGGCGGCATCAACGGTTTCGGCACGCGGCTGGCCTTCGACTTCTGAACTCGTTTTCCTCGGGAGGCTTGCGATGCGATCCAGGAAGTTCGGCATGGCCGTGGGCTGCCTCGCCCTGGCGGCGGCCTTCGCCCATGCCTGGGCGGCGGATGGCCGGGGTGGTTCGTGCACCTCGTGCACCGGTCAGGGGCCGTGTCTCGAGCCCCGCTGCAAGGCCTCGTGGGACGAGGCGAAGACCAAGCAGCCCGTCTATTCGATGAAGTGCGAGTATGCCTGCGCCCGGGGCCGGGATTCCTGGCACGCGCCGGACCCCGACTGCCGCTGCACCCCGCCCTGCGGGAAGGTGTACGTGAAGAAGCGGCTCTACAAGGCGGAGGAGGACAAGGTCGAGCGGGTGCCGAAGTACGAGGTGGAGACGGTGCCCGCCGGGCCGTGCGGCTGTGCGGCCTGCGTCGGCGGCACGCAGCGCGGCTGGGATCCGCTCGGGCTGTTGTTTCCATTTCATCACCGGTGAGGTTCGACATGCCCATCACGATTCCCATGCATCCGCGGCGTTGGCTGCCGAGGTTTGCGGTCTGCGCCTTGCTGGCGGCTCTGATGCCGGCCGCCAGGGCGCAGAATGACTGGCAGTTTCCCGATCCCTACTTCGGCGCCTTCCAGCACCGCGACGCGGGGACGCCGCAGGCCGAGCGTCGCTATCGCCGGGAGATCGCCCCGCAGCAGCCTTCCCGGCTGCACGAGCACCGACCGCCACCCGCTGCGGCCGGCAGGCCCCGGGCGCGGTGGATCCGGCACCGCGGCCGCTGAAAGAAAAGGTGACAGCCACGAATGGCACGAAGTTAAGGCGACAAGGCTTGCGCCGCCAAGACTTGCATCAAGTCGGACCGCGGTTTTGTCATCAATCGGTAGTTTTTGGCCCGTCGTTTTTTCACTCGCG
>JBIPLS010000032.1:0-22834 GCA_044368305.1 Pirellulales bacterium | reverse complement strand
CCGGACACCTGCATTCCCTCGACGGCGTGCGTCGTCCAGGAACGGCTCGGCCTCGACGCGCCGGCGATGGACGTGACGGCAGCGTGTGCGGGCTTCGCCTATGCGCTGGTGACGGCGGCCAACTTCCTGGCCGCGGGCTCGAGCCGGCTGGCCCTGGTGATCGGCGCCGACACCAACTCGCGGGTGGTGGATCCGGAGGACGTGAAGACCTGGCCGCTGTTCGGCGACGGGGCCGGCGCGGTGGTGCTCGAGGCCGTGGAACCCGACGCTTCCGGCCGCGAGCGCGGCCTGCTGGCATTCTCGCTCGGCTCGGATGGCCGCGGCGCCGAACTCCTCGTCTGCCCGATGAGCGGATCCCGCCGGCCGGTCACGGCGGAAGGCGTCGCCCGGCGGGAGCAGTTCATGAAGATGGACGGCCGGGCCGTGTTCAAGTGGGCGATCCGCCTGGCGGAGGAGAACATCCGCCAGGTGGTCGAGCGGTCGGGGGTGGCGATGGAGCAGGTGGACCTGTTCGTCCTCCATCAGGCCAACGTCCGGATCGTGGACGGCGCCCGCGAGGCCCTCGGCATCCCGGCGGAGAAGGTGGCCATGAACCTCGACCGCTATGGCAACACTTCGAGCGGATCGATCCCGCTGGTGCTCGACGAGGCCTGGCGGAGCGGCCGGGTGGGGCCGGGAAGCACGGTGGTGGTGTGCGGCTTCGGGGGCGGCCTCGCGTGGGGCAGCGCCGTCTGGAGGCTGTGATGCCCGCGGGTGTTTCGCCGGGAGAGTCGACGAGCCCAAGCCGCCCCGGGTGCGGCATGAGTTGCGTCGCTGCGGCGGGGCGCCGGCACGCTCCGCATCCTCACGCCGACACCCGGGCCTCCCCGATCGGCACGGGACCAGCGAAGAAGCCCGGCGAGAGGCCTCAGGTGAGGCGACGGCGTGGCCTTTTGTCCTTGAAGGGTTGAGAGAGGCTGCGGACATGATGGCCCGGAGCCGGCGCCAGGGGAGTGACACGCGGGATCAAGGAGTCTCATGAGCGACACCGTGAACGTGAAGAAGCTGCCCGCCCGGAAGGACGTGGCGGTCGGTGACACCTGGGATCTGGCCAGCCTGTGCCGCTCGGATGCCGAGTGGGAGGAGGCGCTGGCCGCGTGGGAGGACCGCGTCGGGCAGTTCGCCCCCTACGCCGGCACGCTCGCGTCGGCGCCGGAGCGGCTGGCCGAGTGCCTGGCGCACGACCTGGCCTTCGACCGCGAGGGAGACCGGCTCGGCACCTACGCCCACCTGCGGGCGGCCGAGGACCAGGCGGCGCCGGAGGCCCAGCGGATGGTCGGCCGCTTCCAGCACGTGGCCACCCGGGCCGGCGAGGCGGCGAGCTTCATCCGTCCGGAGATCATGGCGATCGACCCCGGGAAGCTCGCGGCCTGGATGGACCTGCCGGTGCTCGCCGCCTACCGGCTGCTGCTCGAGCGGATCGTCCGCACCCGGGCCCACACGCTCTCCGAGCCCGAGGAGAAGCTGCTGGCGATGCAGGGAACGTTCGCCGGCACCGCCGGGAAGGTGTTTCGCCAGCTCACCGACGCCGACCTGAAGTTCGGGAGCGTCACGACCGGCACGGGCGGGCGGATCGAGCTCTCGAACGCGACGTTCACGACGCTCCTCCACGACCCCTCGCCGGACGTCCGCCGCACCACCTTCCACCAGTTCTACGCCCAATACGCGGCCCACGCCAACACGCTGGCCGCCACGCTTTCGGGCTCCAACGAGCGGGATGCCTACGCCGCGCGGGTGCGGAAGTATCCGTCGGCGGTCGAGGCGGCTCTGTTCGCCGACAACGTGCCGCTGGCCGTCTACGACCAGCTGATCGCGGCGGTGCGGGCGAACCTGCCCGCCGTGCATCGCTACTACGACCTGCGGAAGCGGGTGCTGGCCCGCGACGAGATCCACCACTACGACTGCTACGTCCCGCTCGTGCCCGAGCTCGAGAAGCGGCACACCTGGGACGAGGCGGTGCGGGTGGTGATCGAGTCGCTCCAGCCACTGGGCGGCGGCTACTGCTCACGGCTGGAGCAGGGGCTCCGCGGCCGGTGGTGCGACCGCTACCCGAACGCCGGCAAGCAGTCCGGCGCGTTCAGTTCCGGCACCTACGACTCCGACCCCTACATCCTCATGAACTTCCAGGAGGACGTGATCGAGCACGTGTTCACGCTGGCGCACGAGGCGGGCCACTCGATGCACACGCGGCTCTCCGCGGAGGCCCAGCCCTACCAGTACTCGGGCTACACGATCTTCGTGGCCGAGGTGGCCAGCACCTTCAACGAGCAGCTGCTGACGCGGCTGCTGCTCGAGCGGGCGACGTCGAAGAAGGAGCGGGCCGCGATCCTGGCCCGGGAGATCGACTCGATCCGCAACACGATCGTCCGGCAGACGATGTTCGCCGAGTTCGAGCGCACGAGCCACGCTTCGGCCGAGGCCGGCGAGCCACTGACGCTGGAGCGGATCCGGTCCATCTACCGGGAGCTGCTCGACGCCTACTTCGGCCCGCGGTTCGCGATCGACCGCGAACTGGAACTCGAATGCCTGCGGATCCCGCACTTCTACAATGCCTTCTACGTCTACAAGTACGCCACCGGCCTGGCCGCGGCGATCACGCTCGCCAAGAAGGTGGCCGAGCGGGAACCGGGCGCCCTGGAACGCTACCTCGGCTTCCTCCAGGGCGGCTCGTCGAAATGGCCGCTCGACCTGCTCCGCGACGCGGGGGTCGACCTGGAGAAGCCAGAGCCGGTCGCCACGGCCCTGGCCCGCTTCGGCGAACTCGTCGACGAACTGGACACGCTCCTGTAGATCACCCCCTACGAGTGAGTCGTGCTTGTCCGCAGCCCCGGCGATGACGCCACTGCATTCATCCCCCCGGGGAGTCGGCGGGTCGGGGGAAGTCGAGGCGAGTATGCGTAGCCTCGCATCTCGAAGCCGAGGCTTTCACCGCCCGCCGACGGGTTGGGCGCGCAAGGCCGGCTCTCACCCGCCGCGGACGAGCTCGACGAACGGCCTCACCATGGCGCCCGTGCCGCCGCCATCGGTCCAGGGCCTCGGCTTCTCCGCGAAGGCCGGGCCGGCGATGTCGACGTGCGTCCAGGGGATGCCGCCCACGAACCGCTCCAGGAACTTGGCCGCCGTGATCGCGCCCCCCCAACGGCCGTCGCCCACATTCTTGATGTCGGCCACGTCGCTCTTGATCTGCTCGTCGTAGTCCGCGTACATCGGCAGCTGCCAAACCGGCTCTCCCACGGTGCGGGCCGCGGCGGCGAGCCGATCGCACCAGGCCTGGTCGTTGGTGAACAGGCCCGCCACGTCGTGGCCCAGGGCCACCATGCAGGCGCCGGTGAGCGTGGCCGCGTCCACGATTCGCTTCGGCCGCATGCCGCGGACCACGTCGAGCACGTCGGCGAGCACGATCCGCCCTTCGGCATCGGTGTTGTGCACCTCGATCGTCGTGCCGCTGCGGGCGGTGATCACGTCGCCGAGTTTGTAGGCCGCCGGGCCGGTCATGTTCTCCACCAGGCCGATCGCCGCGACCAGGTGCACCGGCAGCCGGAGGGCGGCGATCGTCGCCGCCGCGGCGAGCACCGCGGCGCCACCGGCCATGTCGCACTTCATCGTCAGCATGCCCTCGGTCGGCTTGAGCGACAGGCCGCCGGAGTCGAAGGTCACGCCCTTGCCCACGAAGGCCAAGTCGGGCGCGGCGTCGGGCTGGCCGGGGCCGCGGTAGCGCAGGAGCACGAGCCGCGGTGGGCGGGCGCTGCCCCGGCCCACGGCGAGGATCGCCCGGCACCGCTCGGCCGCCAGCCGTTCCTCGTCCCAGATCTCGATCTCCATGCCGGTGCGGCCGGCGACGGCCGCGGCCTCGTCGGCGAACGACTGCGGATGGAGGTCGTCGGGCGCCGTGTTCACGAGCCGGCGGGCGAGGTTCACACCGTCGGCGATCGCGCCGCCGGTCCGCACGGCCTCGGCAGTCCCGCCGGACCAGACGGTGGTGCCGAAGGGCGTCCGCCGCCGGTCGGCGCGATAGAGATCCTGGCCCACCATGCCGACCGCGGCTCCGGCCACGGCCTGCTCCAGTTGCCGCGGGGTCCAGGAGTCGTCGGCCGCGAACACCACCCTGGTCCGGGGTCGGGCGGCGAGGTGCCGCGCGGCGGTGGCCGCGGCCCGGTAGAGCACGCCGGCGTCCAACTCCTCGCGTTTGCCGAGCCCGACGACCAGGAGTTGCCCGGCCGCCAGGCCGGCCGCGGCCAGCATCGGCACGCACTCGTATCGCTTGCCGGTGAGTTCGCCGGCCGCGGCCAGGCGGCCGAGCAGGCCACTGGTCGCCCGGTCGATCGCGGCCGCCGGGCCGCTGCCGAGCATGCCTTCGGCCAGGAAGACGACGAGGGCGTCGGCGGCGATCTCCGCGGGGCGGGAGGCCGGGTCGGCGACGATGCTGCCGGCCGCGTCGGCCTGCCGGGTGGAGGAGAACTCGGTGGCGGGGCGGGGCGGGATGGGCATGGAGGAACTCCGGGGGCGCGGGCTCAGGTCGAGGCCGGTTGTTGTAGCGGCTTTTCGGTCGGTGGCGAGCCTGCCGCGGGTCGGCCGGCGGTGAGGACGAGCAGCACGGGCAGGACCACGAGGTTGCCGACCAGGCCGCCGAGCAGGGTGAGGCAGGACAGCCAGCCGAAGGAGACGGTGGGCACGAAGCCGCTCGTGGTGAGCGCCAGAAAGCCGACGACGAGCGCGAGCGTGGAGAAGACCATCGCCCGCCCGGCCGTCTGGTGTGCCGTCTCGAGCGCGGCGGCCGCTGCGGCTTCGTGGGCCAGCTGGCGGCGGTAGGCGGCGATGTAGTGGATCGAGCTGTCCACCGACAGGCCCATGGAGACGGCCGCGATCATCGCCGTGCCCATGTTGATCCGCAGGCCCGCCCAGCCCATGAGCCCGAGCACGACGAAGATCGGCAGGGCGTTGGGCACCAGGGCGATCGCCGCGATCACGGGGCTGCGGAAGGCGACGGCGAGGAGGATGAAGATGCCGCCGGTGGCGATCAGGAAGGTCAGCCACTGGTCGGCGAGCATCCGGTCCACGAGCTTGGCAAGGAGCACGAAGAACCCCGTGACCTCGCCACCGGGCCGGCCGTCGGCCGCCGGACACTCCTCGCCCACGATCCGCTGCACCTGGGCGATGATCGACCGCTTCGCCACGGAGGGCTGCCGCTCGCGGGCCCGGAGCGTCATCCGCAGCCAGGTCGTGCCGTCGAGCGGATCGCGGCCCACGAGGGCGCGGCCCATGTGCGGCATCTGCTCGCGGAGCAGGTCCACGGCCCGGGAGACGATCCAGTTGCCCATCCGCATGGCCTGCAGCTGCTCGAGCGGTACCGGCGACACCGCCGCCAGCACGTCGGCCAGGCTCATCACCTTCGTCAGCGCCGGCCGCGGCGTGCCGTCGTCCCCGGGCAGGGCGACCTCCGTCCGCAGGCGGTCGCCGAGCCGCATGAGCCGCGCGACCGTCGGTCCATCGATCGGGTCGGCCGCCGGCACGAGCACGTCCCACACGCCCGCACCGCCGAGCCGTGACTCGACCATGTCGTAGGAGGCGACGACGGGACTCGACCCGCGGAAGTTGCGGGTGAAGTCGGTCTCCACCTCCAGCCAGCGCATGCCGGCGACGGCGACGGCGATCACGGCCGCGGATGCCGCGAGGATCGGTCCCGGATGCCGCACGATCCGGCGGACGAGCCGGTCGAGCCCGAGTTCGAGCACGCCCTCGCCCCAGGCCCGCCGCGGGTCGGCGTCGTAGCGGCCGGCGAGCGCCAGGCAGGGCACCACCAGCCCGGCCGCGACCAGCACCATCACCGCCCCGATCGAGGTCATGACGCCGAAGTCGTGCACCGGTCCCACCTGGCTGAAGACCAGCGCCCCGAAGCCGATGACGTCGGTGGCGATCGCGCCCAGGATCGGCCAGAACAGCCCGGCGACCGCGGCGCGGAGCGCCTCCGGCGGTGGAAGGCCGAGGTCGCGCTGGCGGCGGAACTCGACGATCACGTGCGTGACGGTGGCGATGCCGACCACCGTCACCATCGCCGAGAGCATCGTCGAGACCATCGTCAACTTGAGGCCCACCACCGCCAGGGCGCCCCGGGTCGTCCACAAGGCCAGCAGCACGACCGCCAGCGGCACGAGCACCCAGCGCAGGCTGCGAAACGACACGAGCAGCACCAGGCCGGCGAGCACGCCGCTGGCGGTGCCCAGCAGGTTGCCGTCGCGCTCGAGCATCGCGAAGCCGTCCCGGAGCATCACCGGCTCGCCCGCGACCGTGCCGGCCGGCAGCTCCGCCATGATCTTCCGCAGCCGGTCGATCGTCTCGGCCCGCGAGACCGCCTGCTGCCGGGCCGTGACCAGATGGGTCGCGGGCGGCTCGAGCACGCAGACCACGCCGGCGGTGCGGTGGTCGGCGCCCACGGCGTAGCCCTCGAGCAACCGCACGAACTTCCGCGCCGTGGGGCTGGCGTCGAGGTCGATGATCCGCTCGCCCAGGGGCGTGCTCGACAGGCTCGACGCGGAGGCGATGCCGGGCAGGGTCGCGAGCCGGTCGGTCAGCCGTCGCAGCCGGCCGATGCCGGCGGGCGTGAAGAGCGCGGGGTCGTCGTAGGCCGCGAGCACCACCTCACCGGAGCCGAAGGTGCGGGCGATGCGGCGGTAGGGCACGAGCGCCGGGTCGGTGCGGTCGAACATCGCGTCGATCGATCGCGAGAATGCGAGCTGCCGTGACCGCTCGACGGAGACCGCCGCCAGCGCGACGGCGACCACGGCCAACGGCACACGCCAGGCGATCAACCAGCCCGCGACGCGGTCGGCGACGGACGAGCAGCAGGCGCTTGGCATCGGCGGGCGGCAGCCGAGGGGCGGGCCGGCGGGGTCCGCGCGGCTCCAGAAAGCCAGGCAGTTTACCCGTCCTGCCGCGGAGACGCCGCAGGTTTTCCCGCTTGCCGCGGCCGCCGCTGATGCCTTGACCGCGTTTCGCGGCCACTTCTATAGTCCCGCGATTTTTGGCCGACCGGCCGTCCCGCTCCCGAGCCCCAGCACCGCGTGCCCCATCGCGACAGACCCGCCGCGCCCATCCGGCACGGACCACTGCCCGGTCCCCGGCATCGGTGCGCGCCCGCCGGTTGGCTGCTTTGCGTCCTGTGTCTCGGCGCGCCGGTCGCGGTCCGCGCCGCCGATCCCGAGACCGGCGACGCCCCGCAGGCGACCGCCGGGGCGCTGGCCACGCTGCCGGCCCGCGGTCTCGCGGCGGCGATCGCGGAGGCCGGCCGCATCGAGGTGCCGAGCGTCGATCCCGGCGAGCCGCTGACGGTGAAGGCCACGCAGGCGGCCCGCTGGACGGAGGGCTCGTACGACGTCTGGCATCTGACCGGGGGCGTGCGGATCGTGCAGGGCACCACCGAGGCCAGCGGCCACGAGGCGGTCGTGTGGATCGAGCAGGATGCGGGATCGGCCGCCGCTGAATCGCCCCCCCGCGTCCGCAGCGTGCTGGTACGGATGGCGGGCGACGTCAGGGTGCAGTCGCGGATCGGCGCCGACCCGTCCTCCACCGTCCGCGGCCCGCGCTGGAGCGGCCGGTTTTGGACGCTCCGCGATCCGAAGCTCGACTTCACGAGCGTCGTCGCGGCGACGGGCACGCCACCGGTGTATCAGCAACCAGCCGACGCGCGGCCCGCCGCCGCAGAGGAGCCCGCGGCGGAGAGCCCGATCCAGCGGACGCAGTTCAGCGAGTTCGGGGCCCCGGCCGTGCCCCAGGTGGCGGCGGCCTCGACCACGCGGCGGCTGCGGGCCTTTCCCCGGTCGAGCGTGCCCCTCGCGGTGAAGTGGTTTCCCAGCCCCGGTGGCAACGAGTGGGTGGCCGTGATCACCTCGGGCGTGAACCTCGTGGTCGACGGTGTCGATCCCGCCGGGCCGCTCGACATCTCCGCCGACCGGCTCGTGATCTGGACCCGCGGGCAGGGCCAGCCCGACCTCGGTGGCGGCACGGGCCAGGGGTCCGACGTGCCGCTGGAGCTGTACATGGAGGGCAACGTCGTCTTCCGCCAGGGACAGCGGGTGGTCGAGGCCGTGAGCATGTTCTACGACGTGCCGCGATCGAGCGGCGTGATCACCGGGGCCACGGTGCTGACGCCGGTGGACAACTATTCCGGGGCCGTGCGGCTGCGGGCCGACGTGCTGCGCCAGGTGGACCGCAGCCGGTTCGTCGCCGGGCAGACGGGCCTGACGTCGAGCCGGCTCGGGGTGCCGACCTGGGAGTTCCGCTCCCGCGAGCTGGAGTTCACCGACGAGCAGGTGCCGCTCGCCGGACCATTCGGGCAGGCCGCCGTCGATCCCCTCACCGGCGAGCCGCAGGTCGAGCACGAGCAGTTCATCACCAGCCGCGGCAACACGGTGACGCTCGGCGGTGTGCCCGTGCTCTGGTGGCCGGTGCTGGCCACGAACGCCAAAAAGCCGACGTTCTACATCAACAACGCCCAGGTGAAGAACGACCAGATTTTCGGCGCGCAATTGCTCACCAGCTGGGACGCCTTCCAGGTCTTCGGCTGGCGGCGGCCGCCCGACGGGGTCGATTGGAACTTCGACGTCGACTACCTCAGCCTGCGCGGCCCGGGCGGCGGCACGTCGCTGCTCTACAACCGGCCGCAGTTCCTCGGGCTGGGCACGCCCGCCAGCGGCGACCTCGACGCCTGGTTCGTGGGCGACGTGGGCATCGACAATCTCGGCCTCTACCGCCGCGACTTCACCTACCCCGGCTTCCCGAGCCGCACCTTCCGGGGCCGCTCGTTCTGGCGGCACCGGCAGGATCTCGGCGGCACCACCGACAGCTTCTTCGGCGGCTGGCAGGCCCGCGGCACCGCGGGCTGGATCAGCGACATGAACTTCCTGGAGGAATACTACGAGGCGGAGTGGGAAGAGGGCTACGAGCAGCGGACATGGCTCGACCTGCGGCGGCCGGTGGAGAACCGCGAACTGCGGCTGCTGACGAGCGTCCGCGTCGATCCGTTCTTCACCCAGAGCGAGTGGTGGCCGCGGCTCGACCACTACTGGATGGCGCAGCCGCTGCTCAACGATGCCGTGTCGTGGTACGAGCACTCCGGGATTTCGTACGTCCGGCAAAGCCTGCCGCAGACGCCGACGGTCGGGCAGGGGCTGAACATCTGGACGACGTTGCCCTATGAAAACAACGTGATCGGCGAGCGGATCGCCACGCGGCAGGAACTCGACCTCCCGTTCCAGGCCGGGGCCGTGAAGATCGTGCCCTACGCGCTCGGCGAGCTCGCCCACTGGGGCCAGGACCTCTCCCAGGCGCCGATCGACCGGGCCTACGGCCAGGTGGGCATCCGCTCCAGCCTGCCGATGTGGACCGCCGACAACACGGTGGAGAGCCAGCTGTGGAACCTCCACGGCCTCGCCCACAAGGTGGTCTTCGAGGCGGAGTACGCCTATGCCGACGCCACGCAGAGCATCGACCAGTTCCCGCTCTACGACCAGATCGACGACGACACGATCAACCAGTACCGGCGCAACATCCCCTACTGGGACTACGGCGCCGTGCCGGGGCAGCCGATCCCGCTGGCCGCGCCCTTCGTCTTCGGGCCCGACAACAAGTACGACCCGCGGACCTACGCCGTGCGTCGCGGGCTGGCCGGCTGGGTGACCGGCCCAACCGAGATCGCCAACGACCTCTCCGTGTTCCGCGTCGCGGCCCGCCAGCGCTGGCAGACGAAGCGCGGCCCGCAGGGCAACCGGCGGATCATCGACTGGATCACCTTCGACGTCGACGGCGAGTTTTTCCCGACCACGAGCCAGAACTTCGGCCAGGTGATGGGCCTGTGGCAGTACGACTTCCGCTGGCACGTCGGCGACCGGACCACCGTGCTCTCCAGCGCCGACGTCGACTTCTTCTCGGGCGGGCAGCAGCTCTACACCGTCGGCATGCTCCTCAACCGCACGCCGCGGGGCAGCTTCTACATCGGCTTCAACCAGTTCGGCGGGCCGATCTCCGCCTCCGTGCTCACCGGTGCCTACACCTACCGCATGAGCCCCAAGTGGGCGAGCTCGTTCGGCTCGGCGATCGACCTCACGGGCAACAACATCGGCCAGAGCTTCCAGCTCGTGCGGATCGGCGAGTCGTTTCTCATGACCTTCGGGTTCAACGTCGACTACAGCCGCAACAACGTCGGCGTGACCTTCAACCTCGAGCCGCGGTTCCTGTCGCGGACGCAGTTCGCCACCCGCTCGGGGATCGACCTGCCCGTGGCCGGCGCCTACGGGCTGGAGTGATCCCGCCGCACGGCGGACCACCCCGCGAACAGCACGGCGAGCACCGCGTAGGCGGCGGCCAGGTGCGGCGGCCCGCGGCCCGCCGCCGCGGGCGGCAGGTCGCCGACCGCCCAGGGGAGGAACAGGCGGCCGTCGGCGAACGGCGAGTGGATCACGCCCACCAGCGTGCAGGCCGCCGCCGCCAGGCACCAGCCCGCCGCCCGCGCGAGCCGGCGGTCGAGCAGGGCCGTGAGCATGCCGGCCCAGAGCACGCTGGTGACGATGAATCCCGCGGAGATGACCTGGAGCGAGAACAGTTCCCGGGCCAGGGCGGCGTCGGGCCGGGCGCCGGCGGCGAGCAGCTTGTCGGTCTCGATTTTGGCCAGCGCCGCCAGGGCCGGCACGCAGGCCAGCGCCACCGCCGGGTAGTGCCGCTGCGGCGTGGCGTGAAAGCTCTGGGCGGTGATCTCCAGCCCGACGAACACGAGGATCGGCACGAGTGCCGGGCCGGGCAGTGCCTGGTAGAGGTAGGCGAAGGTGCCGGTGAGGCCGGCGACGCCGATGAACATCGCCGTCATCAGGGTGTAGGCCGCCCGGCCGCCCATCGCCTTGTAGGCCGGATGGCCGATGTAGGGCGTGGTCTGGATCACGCCGCCACAGCCGCCGGCGACGAGCGTGGCGATCGCCTCCACGCCGATCACCCGCCCGGTGTCGTACTCGTCGCCGGCCGCCGCGGCGCTCTCCGTGCAGTCGATCCCCCCCACCACCGTGCCGAGCGCGAAGGGGATGACGATCGGCAGGTACTTCACCGTGTGCGGCCAGGCCTCGAGCCACTCGCAGCGAAACGCCGCCAGCCACTCCGTGGGCCAGAGGGCGGCCGCGGGGTCGATCGCCATGTGGGCGGTGGCGGGAATCCAGCCGGCCCACTGGCCGAACGCCTGGATCAGACCGCCGACCGCGAGCGCGGCCAGCGCCCCCGGGATGCGGAGCGGGAAGGGCAGGCGGGCCGTGAGGCTCGCCAGGACGATCCCCAGGGCCACCAGGCCCGCGAGCGGCGCGGAGAAGATCTCGAGCATCGGCAGGAACGTGATCAACGCCAGCGCGATGGCCGTGAGGCTGCCGAGCAGCGCCGCCCGCGGGATCAGTCGACGGATCGGACCGGCCACCAGAGCGCAGGCCAGCTTGAAGACGCCACTGGCCATGATCGCGCACATGCCGACGTGCCAGGCCCGGCGGGCGGCGGCCTCCTGGTCGAGCCCCGCCGCCAGCGATTCGGCGAACGCCGGACCGATCACGAACAGCACCATCCCGAAGGTGCTCGGTGTGTCGAGGCCCAACGGCATCGCGGTGACGTCGGTGCGTCCCGTCCGCCGGGCCAGCCGGAAGGCCATCCAGGTGAAGATCAGGTCGCCGACCACGACGCCCACCGCCGTCCCGGGGACGAGGTGGGAGAGGGCGAACTGGGCGGGGTAGCCGAAGACGGTCGCCAGCAGCGAGACCGTGAGCACGAGGACGGCCAGGTTGTCGATCGACAACCCGAAGAATGCGTTCAGGTCGCCCGGGCCGGCCCAGCGGTAGGTGGCGTGACGATCCATGGCGACCTGGGCGGGATCGTCGGTCGGACGGCATGAAAAGTCAAACCCCGCGGGGGTTTGCGGGCCGTCCCGGGGCACGGCAGCGGCCGCTGGCCCCGGCTATACTCGACGCCACGGGCTTTTTCGGGAATCTGCGAACCATCCACCGGCCGGGATCGTACCTAAGCATGGATTTGCACGAACCGCGCCGTGGCTCCGGACAGGACGGTGCCCCCGCCCCCGGCGGGGGTTCCGCCGTGGCCGGGCTGTCCGACGAGGAATTGCTGCGGCGCAGCCGTGCGGAGGGCGATGGCCTGGCGTTCGAGGCCCTCGTCCATCGGTACGAGACGGAACTGTTCAGCTATCTCCGCCGCTATCTCGGCAATGCGGAGATGGCCGAGGACGTGTTCCAGGCCACGTTTCTGCAGGTGCACCTCAAACGGGAGCAATTCGAGGAAGGCCGCCGGTTCCGGCCCTGGCTCTACACGATCGCCACCAACCAGGCCATCGACGCGCAGCGGCGCAACCGCCGCCATCGGATGGTCAGCCTCGACAACCGCACGGGCGGCGAGGACGACGTCGGGGCACTCGTGGAGATGCTGGCGGGCGCGGAACGGACGGCCGACGAGCATTTGGAGAGCGAGGAGGCCCGCGAATGGGTGCGGTCGGCAGTGGACGAACTGCCCGACGGCCTCAGGCAGGCGCTCCTGCTCGTGTACCACAAGGGGTTGAAATATCGCGAGGCCGCTGACGCGCTCGGCATTCCGGTGGGCACCGTGAAGAGCCGATTGCACTCCGCGCTGTTGAGGCTCAACGAGTCGTGGAGACGGAGCGGCCGCGGGCCCATTTCGGAGGACTGATGTTCATGGAAGCGTCACCGATGCGAGAGCGGCTGCTGGGCTACCTCTTCGGCGCCCTGGACGACGCCGAAACCCTCCAGGTGGAGATGGCCCTGGCCGACCCGCGGATCGGCGCCGCCCTGCGACGGGACCTCGACGCGCTGCGGCGGGCCGTCAAGCCGCTGGAACTGGATCGGCAGCCCCTGCAACCGCCCCCCGGCCTGGCCGGGCGGACGCTCCGCTTCATCGCCACGCAGGCGGCCCCCGCCCGCTCCGCCCCCGTGCGACCGGTCCAGCGGCCGGTTCGGCGGCCGGTCGTCACGCCAGCCGAGACGGAACGAAGCGGTGGCCGGCGGGCCTGGCTCGACCGGGCGATCATGGCCGCCACGGCCCTGGCCGCCTGCGTCCTGGTCGCGCCGCTCTTGCTCGACTCGATCGCCGATGCCCGGTCCCGCCGCGCCGAGCGAAACCTGCAGCGGCTCTCCGGCGGCCTGCAGGGATACGCCGAGTCGCACCGCATCTACCCCACGCCCCCGAGCACGGGCCCGCTCTCGCGGGCCGGCCTCTACGCCCCGACGCTGGTGTCGGAGCAGCGGTTGCTGGCCGACGATGGCACCGTGCTGGTGCCCGACACGGAACTCGCCCGCCGGGGCGGCTTCCGCGTGCCGTCGCTCGAGGAAGTCGAGGCCGCCGTCGGCACGCCGCGGTTCGACGAGTTGGTGCGGACCATGGGGGGCGATTTCGGCTACACGCTCGGCCATCGCGACGCCGCCGGCGTGCTCCAGCCGAACCGCAACCAGCGGCGGACGCACCATCCGCTCATGGCCGACGCCCCCGATCACACCGACGAGCAGAGCGACAACCACCCCGAGGGCATCCATCACGTGCTCTTCGAGGATGGACACGTGAAGCGGTTGCTGCGGGATGGGTTGCATCACCGCGACGACCATCTCTACCGCAACCATGACGGCCAGGTGGCCGCCGGCAAGGATGTCGAGGACGCCGTGATCGGCGATTCCCACGACCGGCCGTGAGGGCGGCTACGTCTTCATCGATTCCCGCGCCGCCTGGGCGACGGCCTCCGGCGTGATGCCGAAGTGCTCGTAGAGCGCGGCGGCGGGACCCGAGGCGCCGAAAGACCGCATCCCCACGAACCGGCCCCGCGTCCCGATCCATCGCTCCCAGCCGAAGCCGCAGGCCGCCTCGCAGGCCACGCGGGCCGTGACGGCGGCGGGCAGCACGCTCTCGCGGTAGGCCGCGTCCTGCTCCTCGAACAGGTCCCAGCTCGGCAGGCTGACGACCCGGGCGCGGACGCCGGCGGCGGCGAGCTGGGCGGCCGCTCCGAGGCACACCTGCACCTCGCTGCCGGTGCCGATGAGAATGCAATCGGGGCTGCCGCCCGGCGGGTCGAGCAGCACGTAGCCGCCCCGGGCCACGCCCGCTGCGGAGCCGTGGGTCGCGCGATCGAGCGTGGGCATGTTCTGCCGGGAGAGCACGATCACCGCGGGCCGGTCGGGCCGGGCCATCACCACCCGCCAGGCCTCGGCGACCTCGTTGGCGTCCGCGGGGCGGAAGACCGTCAGTCCGGGCACGGCCCGAGCACTGGCGAGCTGCTCGATCGGCTGGTGGGTGGGGCCGTCCTCGCCGAGGCCGATCGAGTCGTGGGTGAGCACGTAGATCACACCCAGGCCGCCGAGGGCCGAGAGCCGCAGCGCCGGCTTCAGGTAGTCGAAGAACACGAAGAAGGTGGCGCAGTAGGGTCGGAGACCTGACAGAGCCATGCCGTTGCAGGCCGCCGCCATGCCGTGCTCGCGGATGCCGAAGTGGAAGTTGCGGCCACCGTAGTCGCCGGGGCCGAAGTCGCCGGCGGCCGGCACGAGCGTCATCGTGGATGGGGCGAGGTCGGCCGAGCCGCCCAGGAACCAGGGCACGCCGGCGCTGATCCCCTGGATCACCTTGCCGCTGGAGACGCGGCTGGCGAGGCCCTTGGGGTCGGCCGGAAAGCAGGGAATGGCTTTGGCCCAGCCCGCCGGCAGCCGGCCGTCGAGAAAGTCGCGGAGTTCGCCGGCGAGTTCGGCATGGGCCTTCGAAAAGTCGGCCACCGTCTTCTGCCACGCCTCGTGCGCCTGTCGGCCCCGCGCGCCGAACGTGCGGGCGAAGTGCTCCGGCACCGCCGGTGGCACGAGGAACCGGGCGTCAGTCGGCCAGCCGTAGGCGGCCTTGGCGCCGGCGATCTCCTCGGCCCCCAACGGGGCGCCGTGGGCCTCGTGGGAGCCGGCCTTCTTCGGGGCCCCGTAGCCGATCACGCTCTTCACGATCACGAGCGTGGGCCGCCGCTGCTCCGCCTTGAACGCCCGCAGCGCCCGTTCGACGGCGGCGGTGTCGTTGGCATCGGCGACGTGCTCGACCCGCCAGCCGAGCCCCTCGAACCTCCGGGCCACGTCCTCCGTGAAAGCCAGGTGCGTCTCGCCCTCGATGGTGATCGAGTTGTCGTCGTAGATCCAGCACAGGTTGGCCAGACCGAGGTGGCCGGCCATCGACGCAGCCTCGGAGGCCACGCCCTCCATCAGGTCGCCGTCGCTGCACAGCACGTAGGTGTCGTAGTCGAAGAGGGCGTGGCCCGGGCGGTTGTAGTGGGCCCCCAGCCACCGCGCCGCGATCGCCATGCCGACCGAGTTGCCGCAGCCCTGGCCGAGCGGGCCCGTCGTGGTCTCGATGCCCGCCGTCATGTGGTGCTCGGGATGGCCGGCGCAGACGCTGTCGAGCTGGCGGAACCGCTGGATCTGCTCCAGCGACACCGCCGGTTCGCGGCGGGCGGCATCGGTGGGACCGCTGCGGCGGATGCCGGCCAGGTGGATGAGCGAGTAGAGCAGCATCGAGGCGTGGCCGCAGGAGAGCACGAAGCGGTCGCGATTCGGCCAGGCGGGGTCGGCCGGGTCGTAGCGGAGAAAGTCCTTCCACACGGTGAAGGCCACCGGGGCCAGGGCCATCGGCGTGCCCGGGTGGCCGCTCTTGGCGGCCTCGACGGCGTCCATCGAGAGGGTGCGGATGGTGTCGATCGCGAGGCGGTCGAGGTCGGTGGCGGCGGCCCGCGCGGGGGCCGCGGAGGGAACGGACATGGGGGCTCCTTCGGGGGTTCTCGAGACGCGGGGAGTGTAGAAGCCCGTGGGAACGAGCGTCAACGTGCCCAAGCCGGCTCACGGGCGGCATGAGTGCCGCCGCGCGGTCCTTCGGGATGCGTCGCTGCGGCGAAGCGCCGGCACGCTCCGCATCCTCACGCCGACCCGTCCGCCTCCCTGCAGGAGATCTCCGGGACGGGCAGCCCCGACCTGCGCCCCAGTCGACTGGAAGTCTATTGGCCGCGTCACTGCGACAGGTGGCGGCGGTATTCGGCGTCGAGGTCGGCGTACTTCCGCTTGCAGAGCCGCGCCAGCGTCTCGGAGTCCGCGGTGCCGGCGTAGACGCGGGACAGATGCTCGACGAACGCCTCGCGGTAGCGGCCGCGCTGGCCGTTCATGAAGAACTCGGCGAGGCCGGAGATCTGGCTGTAGATCTGCGGCAGCCGCGGGTCGGCCTGGAAGGCCGGGCGGCCCATGGCGGCGAGTTCCTCGAGCGGCACGTAAAAGCCGTCCTCGAGAAGCCGCTCGCGGGCGGCGGGCACGCGGCCCGCATCGCGGCCGCCGATCGTCCAGCCGAAGGCTGTCGGCTGGATCGACTCCATGTAGCAGGCCGCCGCCTCCAGGCACCAGAAGCCGCACCGCTCGCCGGCCTGGATGACGACCTTCCTGGTCGCCGGTCTGGCCTCGACGAAGAGCTGGTGCGTCGCCTCGTGGTGCACCGTGATCGCCGCCGGCATGGCCTCCTCACCGGCCGCGGCGGCCGCGGCGAAGAACCAAGCCGTCTTCGTCGGCTGCCAGTAGAGCCCGACGGTGCGGCCGATCGTCGGCTCCAGTTTCTCCAGTTCGGCGATGTACTGCCGGCGATCCGCGCAGAGCACGGTCGCGAAGGCGGCGTGCGGCAGCCGCCGGCCCCCGCCGCGGAGCCGCTTCTCCAGGTCGGCGGGCTCGATGCCGAACCCGCCGAACACCTGCTGCCAGACGAGGTACGTCTCCTCCAGACGGGCGGCGATCGCGGCCGCCGATTCCAGCGGCGCGGTGGAGAGAATCTCCCAGTGGTCGGAGTCGAACCGGCGGCCGCGTTCCACCGGCAGATCGTCCCGCGCGGCGTCCGCCGCGGCCGTGATCCAGCGGCCGCGGTCGTACCGCTCGCCGGCCCGGTAGCGGGCCAGCCTGCCCGACGGCAGCCAGCCGAAGGAGGGGTCGAACTCCTCCCCCTTGTCGAGACGCCGCGCCGTCTCGGGCCAGGCCCAGCCGGTGCCGCGGCGGACCCACCCCAGGGCGGCCCGCGCCCGCTCGTGGTCGGGGTCGTCGCGGAGCACGTGGTGCAGGAGCCTGATCACCTCGCACGACCGCTGCGGCAGCGGCGGCGGGTCGGCCTCCGCGTGGGCCCGCTCGTCACGGGTGGGCACGCGGTCGTGCATCCGCGCGGCCGCCATGGCCTGGGCGAAAACGCCCGCCGCGCGAGCCTTGCGGGCGGCGACGAAGTCCTCCCACACCCCGCGCTCGTCCGGTGCCGTGATCCACTCCGGAGCGGCGGCGGCGGCCGGGATCGCCAGGGCGAACTGCTGCTCCGCCTCGGCGGGCAGCTGCCAGGCCGAGATCGTCGCCGCGAGCCGCGGCCAGCCGCCCGCCTCGGCCCGGCGGGCGAGCCCCTCCGCCGCGGCGGCGAAGTCGGCGTCGAGCTGGGCGAGCGTCTTCGCGGGCGGCGGGTCGCCGGCCGCCGCGCCGCGCGTGCAGGCCAGCGCCACCAGACCGATCGCGGCCAGACGCCTGCGGATCATGGCCGCTCAGGCTTCCTCGGCGAAGGCGGAGTCGAACTGCCGGCGGCTGGGGGCGAAGTCGAGATTCCTGACGAACTTCGCCGCCTCGGCGGCGCCGTGCTCGCGGTCCATGCCGCAGTCTTCCCACTCCACCGACAGCGGCCCCTCGTAGCCCACCTGGTTGAGCCCGCGGACGATCTCCTCGAAGTCCACGCCGCCGCGTCCCGGCGAGCGGAAGTCCCAGCCGCGGCGCGGGTCGCCGAAGTTGGCGTGGCTGGCGAGGATCCCGGTGCGGCCGTTGAGCGTCACGATCGCGTCCTTCACGTGAACGTGGTAGATGCGGTCGGGAAAACTGCGGATGAACTCCACCGAACTCACGCCCTGCCAATGGAGATGGCTGGGGTCGAAGTTGAAGCCGAACTCCTCGCGGCGGCCGAGGGCGTCGAGGGCCCGCTGGGCCGTGAAGATGTCGAAGGCGATCTCGGTGGGATGCACCTCCAGCGCGAACCGCACGCCGCACTCCGCGAACACGTCGAGGATCGGGTGCCAGCGGTCGGCGAACTCCTGGAAGCCGGCGGCGATCATCGACTCCGGCACGGGGGGGAAGGAATAGAGGAGATGCCAGATCGACGAGCCCGTGAAGCCGTTGACGACGGAGACGCCGAGCTTCTGGGCGGCCCGGGCCGTGGCCTTCATCTCCTCCGCGGCCCGCCGATTGACCCCCGCGGGATCGCCGTCGCCCCACACGTGGGGCGGGAGGATCGCCTTGTGGCGCTCGTCGATCCGGTCGCAGACGGCCTGGCCCACGAGGTGGTTGGAGATCGCGTAGACGGAGAGGTCGTGCCGCTCGAGGGCGTCCCGCTTGGCGGCGCAGTAGCCGCTCTCGTCGAGGGCCCGCCGGACGTCGAAGTGGTCACCCCAGCAGGCGAGCTCCAGGCCCTGGTAGCCGAAGTCGCGGGCCTTGCGGGCGAGATCCTCGAGCGGCAGGTCGGCCCACTGGCCGGTGAACAGCGTGACGGGGCGCGGCATGCGAGGGCTCCGGGCGGAACGGCGGCGGACCACGGCCTGGAATTATGACAGATTCCCACGGCCGGGCAACGGGCCGGCCGCTAACGTCGCACGGCGGACCGCAACAGCCACCAGCCCCAGAGGGCGATGATCAGGTTGCCCATCCAGACCGCGATCGGCGGCAGGCGGCCGTCCTTGGCGCGATCCACGCCGAGCATGAACACGGGATAGTAGACGACGAGGATCGGCAAGAAGCAGAGGAAGAAGCTGGTGAGGAAATCGGAGTTTCGCAGGCGGATCGCCATCGGGGCGCCCACGAGCACGAAGCACAGGGCGCTGAAACCGTTGGCCCAGCGGCGCCAGGGCTCGACGACGATCCGCGAGAGCATCCGCCGCTCGAAGGCGAGCCGTTGCCGTTCCGGCTCCGTGGCCCGGGGGACGGTCCACTCGAGCCGGCCGGTGAGCATGCCCATCGCGGCCTTGCCGGCCGCCAGCTGCTCGACCGCGCCGATCTTCTCGATCTGCGCGACGCGGGCGGTCGTGAACTCGGACATCGCGATTTCGGACGGGCTTCGCCCCGCGGAGCCCTTGTGGCTGACCGCGTCGAGCGGCACCTCGCGGACGATGGTGTCGGGGAAGGAGGCCTTGACGTCCCCCATGTGCAGCGTGCCGTCGCGGAAGGTGACGATCAGCGCGTTCTTGGCGGGGTCGGCCCGCAGTTCCGCCTCGCTGGCCGACACGGTGGCGGGCTTCTCGGACCCGCCCGTCTGGAACATGAGCGTGGGGCGGATCAGCTTCCGCCCGGAGACGCCCTTGACGTTGATCTGCATCTGCGCGGTGCGGTAGGACCGCTGCTGCCGGAGGCGGCCGTAGATGATCTGCTCCACGCTGTTGACCACCACCTGGCGGACGCCGCTGCGGCCCCAGGTGACGGCCACGTCGTTGAGCCACACGGACACGAAGCTCACGGCCAGTGCCAGGGCCATGGCCGGCCAGACGGCGGCCATCGGCGAGATGCCGGCCGCCTTGAGGGCCGTGATCTCGTTGCTCGCGGAGAGCCGTCCGAACACGCTCGCGGTCGCGAACAGCATCGTGCCGGGCACGGCGAACCGCATCGCCTCGGGGATCACGTAGGGGACGAGCATCACGATCTGCAGGAAGCCGAGGCCCTGCTGCTGGGCCTCCTTGACCAGCCCCACGACGAGCATGAAGAGCGTCAGCGCAGCCAGGGTCACCAGGAACACCTGGAGCAGTTCCGACAGCACGTAGCGCGTGAGGATCCGCATGGCGGGCGGAGTGTAGCGGCCGCGTGGCCCGCGCCGGCAGGCCGATTTCAGCCGTGCTTCCGCCCGCCCGGGCCGGAGGCCTCGCCCCGCGCGGCGCCGACGGCCTCGGCATAGGCGGCGATCGCCGCGGCCGTGGCGGCCAGGGCCCCGCGCGGGTCGCCGGCCTCGAGCCGGGCCCGCGCCCGCCGCACCTGCTCGTCCGTGCGGGCCCGGGGCGGGCCGTCGAGCCCTGCGGCGGCGGCGGCGACGCTCGCCACGATGCCGCCGACGAGTTCTGCTGTCGGGCCGCAGTCGTGGCTCCGGTAGGGCCCTTTGCCGAGCCGCCCGCCCACCGGCAGCATCCGCTGGTCGGCGTGGGCGGGGAGAAGAAAGCCGAGGAAGGAGAACAGCAGCGTCGCCAGGAACGAGAGCAGCGCCAGGCCGGCGACCGCCAGCGTGATCCCCTGCGAGAGATCGTCCTGCGCCTCTTTCCAGAAGCCGAGGCCCACGAGGGCCGCGAACAGGCTCACGGCCGCGGCGGCGAGCCAGCGCCAGGGCAGGGGCCGCGGACCCGAGTCCGCGGGATCCGCGGTGAGCGGCCAGGGTGGATCGGCCGGCCCCGTCTTCGACACCTCCTTCGCGCCCGCGCGGGCCACGATCACCGTGACGTTGTCGGGGGCGCCGCGAACCAGCGCCAGGCCGACGAGCGCCGCGGCCGCCTCGCGCGGCGGCAGCGAGGCCGCGACCAGCCCGATCTCGCCGTCGGCCACCTGGCCGGAGAGGCCGTCGCTGCAGAGCACGAACACGTCCCCGGCCTCGACGGGAAACGGCCCTTCGAGATCGACCTGCACCTGCGGGTGCGGGCCCAAGGAGCGGGTGATGATGTTCTTGGGGGCCTCGCGGGGGTCGAGACCCTGGCCGCCGCCGGCGGCCTGCATGTCCTCGAGATCCCAGGCCAGCGAATGGTCGCGGGAGAGCTGCTCGATCCGGCCGCCGCGGACGCGATAGGCCCGGCTGTCGCCCACGTGCCCCACGACCGCGCCCCGCGGCACCAGCGCCAGGGTCGTGCAGGTCGTGCCCATGCCTTTGAGGTCGAGCGAGCTCTCACCCTTGGCGTGAATCTCGTCGTTGGCCTGCTGCACGGCGAGGCGGAGCGCCAGGGCGGGAGACTTCCCGGCGAGCTTCTCGTAGACCAGCGGCACCTGCTCGGCCGCGATGGCGCTGGCCGTCTCACCGGCCGCGTGCGCCCCCATGCCGTCGGCGACCAAGAACAGCCAGCCGCGGCGCTTGTAGACTTCGCGGCTCCACGGCTCGAGCACGGCCTTGGCGTCCTGGTTGTTGGATCGCCGGCGACCGATGTCGGTGAGGTCGCAGTAGTCGAGGGTGGACGCGGTGACCACGCGACGGAGCCGCACGAGGCGGCGGTCCGGGGGAGGGAGAGCGACGTTCAGGAGTCTACCCAGCTTGTCCGGGCGGGGCGATACTGCCCGGACTGGCGGGCTGGGCAAGGTCGATTGCCCTGGCGGCGGCCCGGGGCAAGGCCTATTGTCCGGTCCATGTCCCGGCGCGTCCATCCGCTGCCGTTGCTCCTCCTCTCGCTCGCGGCCGCCGGCTGCGTGCAGCGGCGGATGACCATCCGCAGCGATCCGCCCGGGGCGCTCGTCTACGTGGACGACTACCAGCTGGGCACGACGCCCGTGTCGCACGACTTCGTCTATTACGGGACGCGGAAGATCCGCCTCGTGAAGGACGGCTACGAGACGCTCACGGTGCGGCAGCCGTTCCCGATGCCGTGGTACGAATACTTCCCGCTCGACTTCGTGAGCGAGAACCTGATCCCCTGGGAGATCCGCGACGAGCGGGTGGTGGATCTCTCCATGATGCCCGCCGCGGCGACGCCGCCGGAGGTGGTCGTGGCCCGCGCCGAGCAGGCCCGGCTCGCGGCCGGAAGCCTGCCCCCGGCACCGGCGGCCGTCGTTCCGGCGCCCGCGCTCGCGCCGCAGCCCGCGCCGGCACCCGTGCCGCAGCCACTCCCCGCGCCCCGGCCCTTCGACCAGGGGCCAACCTTCCCGCCGGCGCCGAGTCCGCTCCAGGGTCTGCAGCCGCCGCTGCAAAACGCCCCCATGCAGGGTGTGCCGGGGCTGGGCGTGCCATAATCGGGGCATGGCCGCCCCGTTCGCCTGCCGCCGCGATCTCGACGCCCACAAGCTCGACCGCCTCCGCGATCTGCTGCGGACGATCCTGCCGCACAACCGCTTCTACGCCGAGAAGCTCGCCAGGCAGCGCGATCCGACGACGATCGCCGATCTCGCGGAACTGGCCGACTGGCCGTTCACGTTCAAGGAGGAACTCGTCGCCGGCGCGGCCCCGGGCCGGCCCGCGAACCTCACCTGGCCGCCGGAGCGGTACTCCCGCTACCACCAGACGAGCGGCACGCACGGCCGGCCGCTGCCCGTGCTCGACACCGCTGCCGACTGGGCGTGGTGGATGGAATGCTGGCGCGCGATCCTCGGCCGCGGCGGCGTGGGGCCGGGCGATCGGGTGCTCGTGGCCTCGTCGTTCGGGCCGTATGCCGGCTTCTGGAGCGGCTTCGAAGCGGTGCTCGCGGCCGGCGGGCTGGCGATCCCCGGCGGCGGTCTCTCCACCCGCGGGCGGGTCGAGCTCGCCCGCAGCGTGCGGGCCACCGTGCTCGTCGCCACGCCCGGCTACGCCCTCCACCTTGCGGAGGTGGCTGAAGCCGAAAAGCTCGACCCGGCCGCGTGGCCCATCCGGCTGGTGATCGTGGCCGGCGAGCCCGGGGGCTCGGTGCCGGCCGTCCGCCGGCGGCTCGCGACGGCGTGGGGCGCGGCGGTGCTCGACCATGCCGGGGCCACGGAGGTGGGCCCGTGGGGCGTGGGCGACCTGCGCGGGCCCGGGCTCCACGTGCTCGAGCCGTGGTTCCATCCGGAGTTCA
>JBIPLS010000031.1:0-23192 GCA_044368305.1 Pirellulales bacterium | reverse complement strand
AAGCCGCGCGACCAGTTTCCTGGATACGGCACCGAACCGTCCGCCGACGCAGGCCGCCGAGCGGACGGCGATCACGTCGGGACCGCATTCCGCGGCCGCCGCCAGCGTCTCGACCGTCAATCCCCCCGCCAGCACCACCCGCATGCCGGCAGCCCTGGCCTCGGCGATCCAGCCGGTCACCGCGCCCGCCTGGGCGGGCACGACGGGGGGGCCGCGCTTGTCGAACGTGTCCAAAAGGAACAGCCGCCCGCCGCATCGCCTCGCCGCCACGATCACATCGTCCGGCGGCGGGCTCCCGGCGTGCTGCCAGTCCGCGTACGCCACGGCGACCGGCTCGACGCCCGTCGGCAGCCCGGTCGCGAAGGCGGCCAGGAGTCCGGGCCAGTCGCTGCCGGCCGTGCCTGCCAGGCCCGCCTTGGCGGCCACCGGCGGCACGGCGGCGCCGGCGACGACCGCGCGGACGTGCTCGTGAATGATCGCCACGCCGGCTGCCAACTCCCCGCAGGCGAGCGTCCAGGGTCTCCGCCATCCCACCACGGCGGCGATGCTGGCCGTCACCCCGGGGTCCGCGGCCCCCAGAGGCCCGTGCGCCGGTTCCTTGACGTCGATGATCGTCGCGCCGCCGGCCAGCGCCTCCTCGGCCTCGGCGACGTCGCGGACGCTGACGAGCAGGCCACAGCCGCGCCGCGGCGTGCGGCGTGCGGTCATGTCATCGACAGGCGCTGCTGGCACGTTCATCGACACGGCTGCTCCGCCTCGGGCGGCGCGAGCGCGGCGAGCCCGCGCTTCGCATCCTGGATCCGCTCGCCGAGCCGTCTGGTGATCTGCATGCCGAGCGGCTCGCACCAGCGTCCGTCGATCACGATGTGACCGTCTTCCCAGGTGCCCCAGCCGCGAAGTGTCGGCCGGCGCTTCCAGGCGGTCGCCCGCTCGGCCAGCCGCACGACGACGGTGCCCACCCGTCGCGAGGTCGCCTCCGCCAGCGGGCTCGACCCCGGGAACACGCACTCCACGATCTCCAGCGGCACATCCTCGGCACCGAGGGGCAGCAGTCGCACCCGCAGGCAGCCGCCGCGGCGGGCGAGCCGCGGCAGGGATGCCGCGGCCACGAGCACCAGCGCGAGGGCGACGGCGGCCAGGCCCGTGGCGGCGATCGTCCAGGCAATCCACGGCGGGGCCCCGGCCACGGTGACGGCGGCGACCGCCGCCGCGGCCGCCAGGACGACGACCGCCGCCCCCGCGATCGCCGGCCGCGGGTTGCCGCGCAGCCACACCTCGGATGCTCCCGCCGCCGCGGTCATCGCCGGTCTCGTGCTTTCGGATTCGACCCGGGTTTCATAGGATTTCGCCTGCGCGTCTTCACCAAGGGTCCACGCCATCATGATCGACACCGCCCGGCCGGCGAACCAGCAGGATTCCCACGGCTCCGCCGACCCCACGCTCTTCCTGATCGCGGCGGCCCTGGCGGCCTACGCGGTGGCGGCGGCCCTCGGCTGGCCCCAACATGGTCGTGATTTGCTCGTGCAGGCACAAGCGGCCCACGCGACCGATCACCACCCGGCTCCGGCCGCCGGCCACGCCACCACGTCGCCCCCGCCGGCCACGGTGCTGCCGTTCGCCCTGCTGTTGGCGGCGATCGCGGTGCTGCCGCTGACCCGACGGCTCTCCCACTGGTGGGAGCACAACTCCTCCAAGCTGCTGGTCGCGGGCCTCCTCGGCCTGGTCACGCTCGCCTACTACACGTTCTTCCACCGCCAACCGGTCGAGCTCCACTTCCCGGCCCACGCGCTGATCGATCCGGCGGCGGCCGGACCGTCCTGGAACACCGCGGCGACCGTGCTGGCCAACGCCCTGCTCGCGGAGTACGTGCCCTTCATCGTGCTGCTCTTCGCCCTCTATTGCATCACCGGCGGTGTCCGAATCGAGGGCGACCTCCAGGCCACGCCCACGGTCAACGCGGCCTTCCTCGGCATCGGCGCGCTGGCCGCGAGCTTCATCGGGACGACGGGCGCGGCGATGCTCCTGGTCCGGCCGCTGCTCGAGACCAACAAGGAGCGGCGACTCGTGGCCCACACCCTGGTGTTCTTCATCTTCATGGTCTGTAACACGGGCGGCTGCCTGCTCCCGATCGGCGACCCGCCGCTGTTCCTCGGTTACCTGGAGGGCGTGGACTTCCTCTGGACGCTGTCCCTGTGGAAGCCGTGGCTGGTCGCCAACGGCCTGCTGCTGGCCGTCTACTGGCTGTGGGACACGTTTCTCGCCCAGCCCCGCGAGCGGGCCGCCGACATCATCCGCGACGTCCGCACGGCGGGCCCCTTGAAGATCAGCGGCCTGTGGCCCAACGCCCTGCTCCTCGCCGGCGTGATCGCCGCCGTCGCCCTTCTCGACCCCTCCAAGCCGGTGCCCGGCACCGCCTGGCATCCGTGGATCTACCTACGGGAGGCGGTGCTCTTGGCGCTCGTCGGTCTGTCCCTGGCCTGTGGCTCGCGCGAGGTCCGCCGCCTGAACGGCTTCACATACGGGGCGATCCTCGAAGTCGCTGCGCTGTTCGTGGGAATCTTCATCTGCATGCAGCCGGCCTTGGCCCTGCTCGACGAGCACGGGGCGAGCCTCGGCATCGACTCCCCGCTGGCCTTCTTCTGGGCGACGGGCGCGTTGTCGAGCGTCCTCGACAACGCCCCGACCTACCTCGTGTTCTTCAAGACCGCCCAGTCGCTGCCGGCCGACGGGGCCACCATGGCCGGAGTGGACGTGGGCCGCCTGGCCGCCATCAGCCTGGGCGCCGTATTCTTGGGGGCGATGACCTACATCGGGAACGGCCCGAACTTCATGGTCAAGGCGATCGCGGAGCAGGCGGGGGTGAAGATGCCGAGCTTCTTCGGCTACATGCTCTATAGTTTCGGCGTCCTGCTGCCGATCTTCGCGCTGGTCTCGTTCCTGTTCCTTTGATTCCGCCTCGCGGCGGATTTTCCGCGTGACCCAGGCCCGTTCCGACCGCGGCTCCTTCGCCATCGTCACCACCGACTCGCAGGTGCGCGAGCTGGTTCGCCGCCTCGCCGACCATGCCCACGTGGCTTTCGACACGGAGTTCGTGTCGGAGCACACCTACCGCAGCCAGCTCTGCCTGCTGCAGGTCGCGGCCCCCGACGTGCTGGCGGTCGTGGACACGCTGGCCGTCCGCGATCTGGAGCCCTTCTGGCGGCTCCTGGCGGAGCCGGGCCGCACGACGGTCGTCCACGCCGGCCGCGAGGAGATGGGCTTCATCCTTCATGCCATCCAGGCCCGGCCCGCCGCGCTATTCGACGTGCAGGTTGCCGCCGGCCTCGTGGATCACGATTTCCCGGCCGGCTACGCCTCGATCGTCCGCCGCTTCCTCAACCTGCCGACCAACAAGGGGGAGACCCGCACCGACTGGCGGCGGCGGCCGCTCTCCCCGGGCCAGCTCGAATACGCCGTGGACGACGTTCGCCACCTGGAGCGGCTGTGGCGGACGCTCGAGGGCAAGCTCGAGGCGCTCGGTCGCACGGCCTGGATGCAGGAGGAGATGGCGACCTGGCAAGACGACGTTGAGGAGTCGTTCGTCCGCAAGCGCTGGCGGCGGGTCTCCGGCTTGAACGGCCTCTCCCGCCGCGAGCTGGCCATCGCCCGCGAGCTGTGGCACTGGCGTGACGCCGTCGCCGAGCAACGCGACATGCCCCCGCGCCGCGTGCTCCGCGACGACCTGCTCGTGGAGCTCTGCAAGCGAAAGAGCGCCGACGAACGGCAGATATCCGCGGTGCGGGGCATGCAGCGGTCGGACCTCCGGCACATCCTCGGCGGGCTGTCGGCGGCCGTCGCCCGCGGCCTCGACCTCCCGGACGACGAGTGCCCCGGCGGCGAGCGCCGCCGCGCCGCGCCGCCGCCCCAGTTGGCGATGCTCGGGCAGTTCTTGTCCACCGCGATCGCCGGCCTGTGCCGGCAGATGAGCCTGGCACCGGCCCTGGTGGGCACGTCGTCGGACATGCGCGATCTGCTGGCCCACAAACTCGGCTACGACGCCGGCGACCGCACGCCGCTGCTGGCCTCCGGCTGGCGGGCGGGGGTGGTGGGGGACGTGGTGGACGAACTCCTCGCCGGTCGCGCGTCGCTGCGGATCGGCGACGTCCGCGCGGCCGACCCGCTGGTCATCGACCGCCGGGGATGAGCCGCCCCGCCGGGCCGGTTGGCAGCGGGCCGGTGCCGAACTACCGTGGGTAGGGTCCCGCCCGGCCTGGAATCCGCCGATGTTCGTCCACAAGGAGCAACTCGAATACGTCCTCCGGCCCGAGGACTACACGGCGCCGGAGGCGATGCGGGCCGAGGTGGAACGGCTCTTCCTGCCCGCCTGGCACCCGGTAGCCCTGGTCTCCGACCTGCCGGGCGAGGGTGATTTCCTCACGCTCGACCTCGTCGGTCGGCCGCTCCTGCTGCGGCGGGTCGAGGGCCGGCTGCTGGCCTACCTCAACGTCTGCTCCCACCGCCACTGCCTGCTCACCGACGCGGCCCGCGGCACCGCGCCGCGAATCGTCTGCCAGTACCACGGCTGGGAATACGCCGCCGACGGCAAGGTGGCGAAGGTGCCCGACGGCGGCTGCTTCAAGCCTTTCGACCGCGAGAACGCCCGGCTCCAGACCTTCCCCGTGGAGACCTGCGGTGAACTGGCGTTCGTCCGCGTCGCCGCCACGGGCCCGTCGCTGCGGGAGCATCTCGGCGACTGGTTCGACCGCGTGGCGGCGGCCTTCGCCCGGCCGTACGCCTGCAACTGGCGGTACGCCGCCGACTTCGCCTGCAACTGGAAGATCCCGGTCGAGAACACCGTCGAAACCTACCATCTGCCGGCCGTGCACCCGACCACGCTCGGCGGCTTCGGGATGATCCCCGAGGAGGCCCAGAAGCACTACCTGGAGAACCGCTCGACGACGCTCGTCTTCGACATGGGCCGCGACACGCCGCTGATGCGACAGCAGCGGAAGGTGGCCGGCTGGCTCGGCGGCGGCACCGACACCTCCGCATACGTGCACCACCACGTGTTTCCGAACCTGGTGTTCACCTTCAGCGATCTCTACACCTACTGCCAGGTCTACCTGCCGACGGGGCCGCAGACGTCGCGGACGCTGGCCTGGATGTTCAGCCTCGACGGCACGCGGCGAAACCCGTTCGCCCGCCTCATCGCCCGGCTCGCGGCCCGCCACGGCGTGCGGGCCAACGCGGCCATCCAGCGGGAGGACGCCAGCGTCTTCGCGTCCACTCAGCGCGGCCTCGCGGCCACGCCGTTCAAGGGCTGCATCGGCACCCGCGAGGAGCGGATCTGGTGCTTCCACCAGTACGTCCGCGCGGCCTGCGGCCGCTGACGGCACCGGTCAGGCGGGCACGAGCGGCGCCGTCCCCTGGGGAAGCGCGGCGATGGCCTCGAGGGCCCGGCGGCGGCCGGCTTCGTCGCCCCCCTCGATCGTGATGCCGCCTTGACCGCGGATCTCCGCCAGCGAAACCCGGCCCGCGAGCAACCGCTCGAGCGTGGCGGCGGCCAGCCAGATTGTCGCCGTGTCGCGGGCCGGCAGGCCGACGTGCAGCGCGACCGGCCGGCCACCGGCGAGCGCGAGCGTCCACTGTCCCCCACCGCCACCGGTCGCAGCCAGGCCGATGGTCTCGGCGTCGCGGGCCGCCGTCCAGTCGGCCGGACCGAGCACCGCCTCGAGGGCCGCGCGGGCCGTCCCGCCACGGGCCGGTCGTCCCGGCGGTGGCCAGCGGAAGTTGGTGGTGATGGCGAACCGGCAGAGGCGGCGGATCGTCTCCTCGTCGAGGGCGGGTGCGGGCAGGTCGGGGAGGGCCCGCGTCGTGTGCGTGGCGTCGAACACGGGGTCGTCCCGCCAGTAGGCCTTGTAGACGTGCATCTGGTCGAGGAACAGCCGGCCCAGCGTGGTGGGGTCGAATCCGGCCACCGGCTTCGGCCGGCCCGCCGCCTCCCGCGACTCCCGCTGCCGACGCAGCTCGGCCGCCATCTCGACGACGAGCCCCTCGAACACTCGGCACAGCGTGCCGACGCTCGTGGGCACGCCCGACGTGAGATGGTAGGTCCGCCCGTGGAGCGACTCGTCGAGGATGATCCGCGACATCGCCGCCGACACCCAGTCCACCGGCACGAGGTTCTTGCACTCGCGGCCGGTCATGCCGAGCACGTCGAGCAGCGATCCGGGCGGCAGGTCGGCGCCGACGAAGGCCTCGACGAAGGGCTGCACGATCCGCAGCGGCTTGTAGAAGCCGTGGAAGGTGTTCGTGAAGCCATGGACGAGATCTCCGACGATGATGCTCGGCCGGTGGACGGTGCAGACGTCGAGGAAGTCGGCGGCCGTGGCCTCTCCTTCCGAGACGATCTTGCTCCGCTCGTAGTCGTTGCCCGGCGTCTGGCCGACGGCGAGTTCCGTCTCCAGGATCCGCCCCTCCCGCAGCCCGCAGACGTACGCGCTCGACACGTGGTGCAGCCGGCGGATCCCCGTCTCGCGACACAGCGCCAGCACGTTCCGCGTGCCGGTGACGTTGCTCGTGTAGGGCTCGCCGTCCGCCTCCCGCAGCTGAAACGAGAGGCTCGCCGCCGAGTGGATCACCTCGCGGACGTTCCGCGCGATCCAGGCCCGCTGCTCCGGCGGCAGGCCGAGGCCCGCGACGGACAGATCCCCTTCGAGCACGACGGGGCAGGCCACCGCGGCCCCCGCCACCTCGCGCCAGTCGTCGAGCAGTTCGTCCACCCGCTCCGCGGCCGCGGCCGTCTTCGAGCCGCGGACGATCACCGCCACGCGGCGGCCGGCCGCGGCGAGGTCGCGGAGCAGCCCGCGGCCGAGGAGGCCCGTCGCGCCGGTGAGGAGGATGTGCGAGTCGGTCGTCGTCGTCATGGCTTGCCTGCCTTGCGCGGCCGCCGTCGTGGCGGACCCGCCTGCTACACGTGGATCGCCGCCCCGCCGTCCACGACCAGAGTCTGGCCTTGCACGAGGTCGGAGAGGGGACTCGAGAGGAACAGCACCGCGTCGGCGACGTCGGCCGCCTCGAGCATCCGCTCGCCCATCATCGTCTTGTACTTGCGGCCGGCGAACATCTCGGCGGACCCGGGCAGCCGCTTCGTGGAGTCGGTCTCCACGAGGCCGGCCTCGACCACGTTCACGTTCACGCCCCGGTCGCCGAGCTCCAGCGCCCAGTGCCGGGCCAGCGCCGTGAGGGCCGCCTTCGAACCGCCGATCAGGCCGTACATCGGCAGCGCCATGTGCGTGCCATGACTGGAGAGCACGACCACCTTGCCGCGGCCGTCGGCCCGCTCGAGCAGCGGCGCGGCCGCCTTGAGCAGGTGCACCAGCGACAGCACGTTGGTGTGCATGGCGGCGTCGAAGTGCCGCTGCGTCGTGGCCGCCAGCGGCCGGAAGCCGCCCGTGGCCGCGTTGTGCACGAGGATGTCGAGGCGGCCGAACTCCCGCTCCACGAAGCCGACCATGTCGGCCACGTCCTCCTCCTCGCCGACGTCGGCCCGCACGCAGGCGGCGTTGCGGCCGAGGGCCGCGATCTGGGCGGCCACCTCGTCGGCCTCGCGGCCGCTGGTGACGTAGTTGACGACGACGTCGGCGCCGGCCCGCGCGAGCCGCAGTGCACAGGCCCGGCCGATACCGCGGCTGGAACCGGTGACGAGGGCTACCTTGCCGGAGAGATCGATCATTGCATGACTCCTGGGTTCGTTAGTGGGCCGTCGTGAATGGGGAACCGACCGCCGCCGGGGCGGGCATGGCGGCCACTTCACGGCCGGCGGGATCGGCGCCGAGCCGCTGCAGCAGCCACCTCTGGAAGTGCACGATCCGCTCCTCCCGACGGGAGATCAGTCCCGGACCGGGATGCCCGGGCGATTCCAGGCCGGCCTGCACCTGCGGCAGCACAGCCAGGTCCTCGGCGATCACCCGCCGCCAGAATCGCAGCTCACCGGCCATCGCCAGCCGTGCCGCGCCGTCCGCGACGGGCCGGGGCCGTTCGGCTTGCAGCGTCCCGAACCGCACCGTCATGCGGCATGAACGGTGCCCGGTGGGCACGATCGACTGGAACCCGGAGAGCAGGTCCACGCACAGCCACGTGAACGCGGGATGGACGATCGAGTGGGTGTATTGGCCGCCCGTGGTGCGGCCAAGACTCCCGGCCAGCGCGATCCGCAGCCGCGTCCAGGCCGTGCTCCCGCCCGGCCCGGTGAATCGCGACCGCCCCGGCGCCAGGTCATGCCGGCAGGCTGCCTCGTCCGGATAGCCGCCGAGCGTCGCGGCGTGCACGGTCGAAACGTGGTAGCTCTCCAGGTTGTTCTCGACGACCAGTTTCCAGTTGACGGGAATGTCGATATCCACTCGATACAGCGTTCGCGTCCGGGGCCCGAACCGCGCTTCGATCCGCTCTGCCTCGTCGCCGAGCCACTCCCGCACCGGCGGCGCATCGGTGTCGAATGAGAGAAACACGATCCCGCCGACCGTCTCGACCCGGAGCACGTCCAGTCCCAGCCGCCCTTTCTCGAGGGGCCGAAAGCTGGGGGCGTCGGGGATCCGCCGGGTCGCACCGGAGTCGTCGAACTGCCAACCGTGGTAGTCGCAGGTCAGCGTGGCACACACGCCCCGGGCCTGCCCGCATACCTTCGCCAGGCGATGCGGGCAGACGTTGCGGTACCCACGGATAGACGAGCCGCTGCGGCGGAGAATCACCGGGCCGCCAACGTGGTCGAAGGTCACGAACGACCCGTCGTGCGGCAGTTCGTCCAGCGCCGCCACGGCCCACCAGCACGGCCGCAGCACGCGGTCGAGCTCGCGCCGATGCCATGCCGGGTCGTGATAGGCCTCCGGCGGGAGGAGTTGAGGCAGGTGCGAGTCGCTCACGAACATGCCACGGCCTCCTGGCCGGTCGAGGTTGCATGTCCTTCGTGTCGCACGTGCCCCACGGCTGCGGCCGTCGCGGCGATCGCCACCACGTGCCGACCGACGGTCGCAAAACGGCCGGCACCTTCCACCAGGGCGTGCCGACCGCGCACGATCCACGTGAAGCCATTGGCCGTGAGGCCGTCGATCGTCACCGCCCGCGGGCGGAACTCCGCGTCGAGCCGCGCCGCCTTGTAGGCCGCTTCCTTGGCGGCCCAGAGCAGGGCCCGCAACAGGCCTACGTCGTCCGGCACGAGCGCGAGTTCGTCGGGTGAAAAGAATGCGTCCAGCCCGCGGCCGGCGTCTGCTGGATCGACGATGTCGAGGCCTACGCGGGCGTCGGTGCTCACCGCCGCACCGAGCAAGCGGCGAACGTGCGACACCGACACGAACGGGTCCTGCTCGCGGCCGGCGACGCGGGCGACGGGCCGGCCCGTGGGTGGCAATGCGGCCACCCGGACGTCGCCGCCTGGGACCCCGAGTGTCGCGGCGACGAGGTCCTCGGCCAGCCTGCCCGCTTCCGCCGAAGGCGCATCGCACCACGCCGGCGGACGTTCGAAGACGGCGGCCACGGTCCAGCGGCCGACCCGCAGGCCCCGACAGATGCGGCCGGAAGGCAACGTGTCTCCGCAGGGCCAGGCGATCATGTCGGGCGGCTCCGGTCGGGGCCCATCACGGCCAGGTGCAGGCCGTCGAGCGCCAACAGCGGCCGGCCATCCGCGCCGAAGAGCACGAAATCGTAGGCCGTCTCCCGGACATCCTGGCCCCGGAACCACAGCTGGCCGTCGCACTTCTCACCGGGCCGCGGCGTGGAGACGAGCCGAAAGCGGTCGATCCGGACCGGCACCTCCACACGCTGGCCGCACATCACGTAGGAGTAGATTCCGCAGGCCATGACGCAGCCGTCGAGGAGCGCGATAGGCACGGTCCAGCCGTGTGCTCCGCGCGGCTGCGCGACGACCTCCGGCGAGACGGCGGTGAGCCTTGCCCACCCGCCATTGCGATCGAGGAACAGGCCCGCCAGGGTGCGCATCGAGGGCCCGTGCCGCAACGGAGAGTCATCACGATAGGTGGTCGGGTAGTACGGCATCGGTGCTGGCTCGGAAACGGCGACGATCGGCTCGGCCGCCGGCATCACGACGCCCCGCACGTGGGTCCGCTCCTCGCCGGCAGGGCGGCCGTCGGCGTTGAGTACCACGGAGCAGCCCCGGGCTTCGATTCCGAGCGGTCCGCGGCGAATCTCGACGCGCACCGTCCGTGACAGATCGGTCGGAAACGCGATCGGCCGCTCGACGACGAAGTCCCGGATCTCACCCACCGACATGCCATCCTCCGCGGCGGCGGCCCCCTGGGCCAGCAATTCGAGGCCCATCACGGCCGGGAGGAGCGGCCGCCCGTATTGCAAATGGTCGAGCAGAAAGCGATCGACTGTCGGATCGAGCCGGAAGCTTACCCGGGTCACGGTGCCGTCCCGCTCCACACGCTCGACGAGGCTGCCGGAAGCGCTGCGGGCGGGGGCTCCAGCTGGGACCTCCTGAACGATCGCATCGGGACACATGGCCGGTTCCGTGACCAGCACCTCGGCGTCGGGCAGGCCCGCCTCGACCTCGTCCATGAACCGCCGCACGCCCTCGGCGAGCGGCATGAACTTGAGGCCGAACTGTTCGAGCACGAACCGGCTCTCGGGCCGGCTCGCCATCCCGACCTCGTCCCAGGCGTGCCAGTGGAAGACCGTGGCCCGCAGGCCCGGCCGCCGCTGTCGCAGGCCGCCGACGATCTTCGCGAGCATGTCGTTGGCCAGCGAGTAGTCCGCCTGCCCGTGGCCGCCGAGCCGGCCGCTCGTCGAGCCGAACCCGATCACCGCCTGCAGCGTCGCGGGATCGACGGCCGCCAGCAGATGCTCCAGCCCCGCGCACTTCGGGCCGAGCGTCGACTCCAGCCCTTCGAGCGTCTTCTTCTCGAACCGGCAGGCGGCCTCGAAGCCGGCGCCATGGACGATTCCCCGCACGGCGCCGAGGTCGGCGACGATCCGCCCCACGGCGGTCCGCACCGCCGCCGCATCGGCGAGGTTGCAGGCGTAGTAGCGGGCCTCGACGCCGGCCGCGCGGAACTTGGCGAGCGAGCGTTCGATCTCGATCGACTTCTCGATCCGCTTCCAGGCGCCGCGCGGATCCTCTCCCCGCGCCTTGGCATCGAGCATCACGCGGCCCTTGAGGTCGCGGGCCGCCGCCTCGTCGAGCGTGAGCCAGGCCGGCTCCACCGGCACCGGCACCGTCGATCCGACGAGCGCCAGCCGCAGCCCGTGCCGCCGGCCGAGTTCCCGACAGCACTCCGCGGTCACGCCGCGGGCACCGCCGGTGACGATCCAGGCGCTTCCCTTGGCCAGCGCGGCCAACGGCGCGGCCGCGCGGGGGGACGTTTCACAGGGCACGACCCGCATCCGTCGGCCGTCCACGAGTGCCGTCTCGACCGGTCCCGAACCATCCTGCATCTCGGCGAGGGCTGCCGCGGCGACGTCGGCCGCCGGCAGCGTCGCCGCCGTGTCGAGCACGCGTACGTGCAGCCCGGCAAACTCCCGCGCCACGCCCTTGAACAGCCCGGCGATCGCTCCACCGGCCGGCGATCCTATCGGCGCCGCCAATCCGAAATCGCCCCCCAGGCTCGTGACCCCGGTCAGCGTCGCCGCGGCGACGTCGCCCGCCTTGGAACGCAGCACGAGCCAGCGCTGGCAGGCGAAGAAGGGCGCGATCACGGAGGCGGCGCGGTGCGGCAGCCACTGCCCGGCGTCGGCGCGTGGAGCGACTACGACGAGGTGGCGGACGGCGCCGCTCTCCTCGGCCCGCTCGACCGCGGCGATGGCCTCCTCGGCCGAACCGCACTCGACCGCGATCGGCGTGCCGCCCGCCGCGCGGATCGCGGCCGCGAAAGCGCTGGCCAGCGGGCCGCCGTTGACCACGAGCACCCGCTCGCCCGTGAGCCTGCGCTGCGGACGGGCCGGCGCGGCTTCGCGGAGTGCGAGGCCGTACCGCCGCGTGATCGACGACTGCTCGCCGACGGCCGCGGGGTGCGGCGTGGCTTGGAGGCAGGCTGCAGCCTGCCAGCCGCTGCCCAGATCGGTGATGCCCGATGTCATGCACGCGTCCCCGGGACCACCGGACACGACGACGACACGGCCATCGACGGCGCCCAGGCCCAGCCACCGGCAGGCCGCCGACAGGGCGTCGCCCACGCCTGGAGCCTCACGGAGCAGTTCGCCGGCGACCGCCTCGATCGTCCGTGACCCGTCGGCCAAGAGCACGCGGGACAGTGGCGACCGCGGCTCCGCCTGCACGCGTGCTCCGGTGAATGAATCCACGCCCCCCTGGGCCGAGATCTCGAAGCCGCCGCCGGCGATCGACACCACGAGCAGCCCGCGCGGTGCACGGGGCAGGGAGCCGACGAGCCGCTCCGCATCGCCGACCGACCGGCACGTGGTGAGCAGGCGTTCGCAGACGATCGTGGCCGGGCCGTCGCAGCCGCGGCCCGCGACCGCCACCAGTCCGGCGTCGTTCCAGCCCAGCACGGCGCCGGGCAGCCCCTTGACGCCGACGAGGCCGCCGCGGAGGCCCGCCGCATCGAAGCGACGGACCACGGGGTCGGCATGCCGGCCGAGGCACACGATCGCCGCCCGCGCGGCAGCCGCATCACCCGGCACCGCGACCGCCGCGTCGCAGCCGCCCAAGGCGAGCGCGGGCGCGGCGAAGGCCGCCCTGACGACCCCCGGATCGACCCCTGCGGCCGCGGCGACACCCGCGAGTTCGTCGTCGAGGCCCGCGTCGCCGATCGCGGACGCATCGCCGCCGCCCGCCGCGGCCACGTGCCGCGCCCAGAGGGCGATCGCCGCCGCATGCTCGCGGCCGGCCGCGAACCCCCGTTCGAAGTCGGCGGACCGCACCGGCTGGGGCGGCTTGGATTGCGTCCGTGACGGGTCCGCCGCCGGCGTCGCCCCGCCCCGCTTCTGCCCCACCCGCGGCAGCATGTAGTCGAGCAGGTGCCGCAGCGTCGGGAACTCGTCCAACGACACGCTGTCGTCCGCCGTCAGACCGTACTTCTGACCGATCTCGCCGAACAGCTGCGCCTTGCGGATGCTGTCGATCCCCAGATCCGCCTCCAGGTCCGCGCCCAACTCCACGATCTCGCGCGGATACCCGGTCTGCTCCACCACGAAGTCGATCAGGAACGTCTCCAGTTCCGCTGCCAGACCCGTGTCCGCCGCAGGGGCCGGTGCCGCGGCTGCCGCCACTGCGGCGTGTCCGCCAACGGCATGCCCGTTCGTCGCGTGACCGTTGCCGGAATACGAAGCGTGGCCGTTGCTCGCGTGATCCGCCCGACCGGCCGCGGCATGACCGTTGCCCGCATGCACCGCACCGCGATCCGCGGCCACGGCCGGCGTCGCCCCGCTCCGCTTCTGCCCCACCCGCGGCAGCATGTAGTCGAGCAGGTGCCGCAGCGTCGGGAACTCGTCCAACGACACGCTGTCGTCCGCCGTCAGACCGTACTTCTGACCGATCTCGCCGAACAGCTGCGCCTTGCGGATGCTGTCGATCCCCAGATCCGCCTCCAGGTCCGCGCCCAACTCCACGATCTCGCGCGGATACCCGGTCTGCTCCACCACGAAGTCGATCAGGAAGGCCTCGATCTCCGCGGCGTCCACGCCGGTAGCCGGCCGTGCCGCGGCGCCGCGATCCTCGGGCGGCGCCGCCTCATGCCGCCGCGCCAGCCAGCCCGCCTTGCCCCCCTTGCGGGCCAAGACGTCGCACAGCGCGTCGCGCGAGCCTGCTGAAAGCACCGCGGCGTGATCCGCAGCGGACACTTCGAAGAGGTGACCTGCAGCGTCGAGAAAGCCGCGCACGCCGCCATGGGCCGTGCCGGCACGCGCCAGCGGCGGTTCGACGCCCGCCTCAGCGAGCAGATCGGCGACGATGTCTTCGAGGAACCGCGGCTCCGCGTCGACGGGCTGCGGCGTCGGCCGGGCGACGGTGGCGGTCGCCACCTCGGGCTCGAGATCCTGCGCGGCGGCGTGCCGCGGCGTCGCGTGCGGCGTCTGCCATCCGGCTGCAGGCGCGGCCGGAGCGGGAACCGCCGGGCCGTCGGCCCGATCCGCAGCCGCAGGACGTGGCGCGGGACGCGCCGTGCCAGCGCTGCGATTTCGCTCGCGGCGGCGGGCCGTGGCGTCGAAGGACACGATCCGCCCGACCGTGACCGGCTTGGAGACACTCGTGGCCGGGGTGACCGCCGCCCCCACTCGCCCGCCGAGCGCACCTGCCGCCGCCAGCTGCTCGCGGAGCCGCGCGAGATGCTCCCGCGGCGCCCGGCCGCGCTGGTCGAACTGCAGGAACGTGACGCCCGCCCGGCCCTCGAGGATCCGGCGCGTCAGGCCCGTGAGCACGCCGGACGGCCCGACTTCGACGAACGTGCGCACGCCGGCGGCGTACAGCTTCTCGACCACATCGACCCAGCGGACGGTTTCGGTCATCTGACGGATCAGGCTGTCCCGAATCTCGGCGGCCGTGGCGAGCGGCGCGGCCGTGCTGCTGCCGAACGTGGGCGTCCGGGGCGCGGTGATCTGGAGTGCGTGGATCGTCGCCGCCAGTTCTTCGGCCGCGGCCGCCAGCAGTGGCGTGTGGAAAGGACTCGGCACGGCCAGCCGCTTCGACTTCACCCGCGCGGCTTCCAGCATCACCTCCACGGCATCGACAACCCGGGCGGTTCCGCCGATCACCGACTGCTCCGGCGCGTTCTCCGCGCACACCCACACCTGCCCGGCGAAGGGCTCGAGCGTCTTCCGCACCGTGGCCCGGTCGGCGATCACGGAGAGCATCGCGCCGTTTCGTGGGCCATGTCGCTCGACCGCCGCGGCCCGTGCCTGCGTGGCCCGCGCCCCGTCCTCCACGGTCCAGGCGCCGACGGCCGCCAGTGAGGGAAACTCCCCGAAGCTGTGGCTGGCGACGAAGTCCGGCGTGAAACCCATGTCGTGCAGCACGCCCCAGGCGAGCAGATCGCCGAGATACATCCCCCACTGCGTGTCCCAGATGCGGGTGCCCAGGCCGTTGTCGGGCCGCCAGGCGAGCTCCGCGAGCGTCTCGTGGCCGCTGGCCTTCGCCAAGGCGTCGAGTCGACCGAGCACGGCACGCGCCTCCGGGGCATCCTCGACCAGGCTGCGGAACATGTCGGTGTACTGGGAACCCTGGCCGGGAAAGATGGCGGCCACGAGCGGCCTGCCGCCGGACCGGGCGACCGCGTGGGCGACCACGGCCGGCGTGACGGCCAGATTCACCACCCGAGCTGACTCCGGCACCGGCAGGCCATTGTCGATGATTACATGGCCGACCTGCGTGTCATGGGCCACGGTCACGCACCCGGCGCGATAGCCTGCCGCATCGACAGCGGGAACCGCGACGGCGGCGGCACTGGCCTGGAGGCCGTTGAGTCGAGGCGTGTTCAAAGCCACCGAGGCCGGCAGTGATCCACCGACGAGCGTGCGGGAGAGTTTGACGATGGCGGCGGCACCCGCCGCAGCACCGGTGTGACCGATCAACCCGTCCAGCGAGCCGGCCACGGCCGGCTGCGATGCGGAAGCCGCCCCGTAGTGGCCGCCCATCGCCGCGAGTTCCCCACCGGCATCCGGCGTGCCCGCCGAAGTCGCCACCTCGACCACGCGAACCGCGCCGGGCGTCAGCCGTGCCTGCTCGCAGGCTTCACGAACGACCCGCCGCACGACCTCGACCGCCGTGCGGCCGGAACTCACGCTCACACCCCGGATCACGCCGCGGATCGGGTTGCCCGCGGCCCTGGCGTCGGCAAGCCGCTTGAGCACGAAGACCACGGCTCCTTCGCCCGGCACGTCGCCGCCGCTCGTGCGGCCGTCGAGCACCGACCGCGGTCCGTCACCCAGTGTGCCGTCGAGCGATCGGCACTCAAACGCCATCAGGTCCATGCTCCGCTCGCCCGCGGCGCAGAGCACGGCGTCGCAGGTCCCCTGCCGCAGCATGTCCACGGCGGCCGACAGGGCCGACACGCTCGAGCAGTCGCCGGCGTCGAGCGCCAGGGCGCCGCCCATGAGATCGAACGTCTTCGTGAGCCGGCTCGCCAGCGTGCTGCTGGTGAAGCTGCCCGTCTCGTCCACGAGCGCCGGCATCTTCTCCAGGATCTTCTTTTCGTAGGCCTCGACCACCCGGTCGATGTCGGCGCCGGAGAGCCCGCGTCGCGTCAGCGATCCCCGGATGAACCGCGCCGTCTCGGGCAGCCGGAGGCCGATCTGCAACTGGTTGGCGAAGTCGCCACCGAAAAGCGTGCCCACCACGACGCCGGTCCGGGTACGGTCGAGCCCCGCCTGGGGGCCGCCCGCGTCGGCGAGGGCGGCGTCGGCCGCCTCGAGGAGCATGAACTGCAGGGGATTGGCAGCCGCGATCTGCTTGGGCGGCACCTTGTGCCGCCGCCAGTCGTAGGCGAAGCCGCGGACGAAGCCCCCCTGATCAGCCGTCGTGTGCCAGGTTCGCGGGCCGGACCGGTCGAGGGCCCGGGCCGCCAGCCATCGATCCGGCGGCACCGGACCGATGGCGGTCTCGCCCCGGTCGAGCCGCTCGAAGAAGGCGTCGAGCGACAGGGCGCCCGGGAGCACGCAGCCGGCGCCCACGATCGCGATCGCCTCCGCGTCCTGCTCGCGATCCGGCATCGCCGGCTGCCGCGCGGGCACGTGCTCCGCCAGCGACACGTGGACGTTGAGGCCGCCGATCCCGAACGCGTTCACGGCCGCGCAGCGGGGCGAGCCGTCGGCGTGGGCCGGCCAGGCCAACGGCTCGAGCGGCACGCGGAACGGCCCGCCCGCCCAGTCGAACTCCGCGTTGAACTCGGTGCAGGTCGAGCCCGGCGGGATGAGGCCGTGCTCCATGGCGAGCACCACCTTCACGAGGCTGGCGATGCCGGCCGTCTCCAGCGTGTGACCGATGTTGGCCTTCACGCTGCCGATCGGGATCTGCCGCCCCGCCGGCAGGTGCTTCGCCATGAGCCGCGAGAGCGCCGCCAGTTCCGTCGCATCGCCCACCTGCGTGCTCGTGGCATGCGCCTCGATGTATTCGATCCGCGCGATGTCGCCGGTATCGGGATAGGCCCGCTCGACAGCCAGCACCTGACCCTCCTGCCGGGGCGCCCACAGGCTCTTCCCCTTGCCGTCGCTGGCCACGCCCAGGCCACGGATCACGGCCCGGATACGGTCGCCGTCGGCGATCGCCCGCGACAATTTCTTGATCACGAGGGCCACGTAGCCCTCGGCGGTGATCAGGCCGTCGGCGTCCGCCCCGAACGGGCACGACCCCGCATTGCTCACCGACTGGGCGGCCGAGAAGAGCACGAGGCTGTCCGACTTGCAGTAGGACGCTCCGCCCACGATCGCCTGGTCGATGCCCCCTTCGAGCAGGGCCCGGGCCCCGATCGCCATCGCCTGCAGCGACGAGGCGCAGGCCGCGTCCACGACCAGATACGGTCCGTCGAGTTTGAGCGCCTCCTGGACGATCTTGGCCGCGCCGATCGCTCCCAGATCGAGCGACCGACCCGGCAGGCGGCCCGGATACCGGCGCCGCACCTCGGCTGTCACCTCCGTCGCGACCTCGCCGACGGCCGGGCCGAGCAGGTCGCGGGCGACGTCCACCTCCGCGAGCAGGGCCGCGGCCTCGTCGATGCCAGTGCCGTAGACGATGTCGCCGATCCTGGTGCTGCCCCCGGTGTGGCCGACGTACACGCCCGTGCGGCGATCCGCCGGCATCGCGAAGGGATCCAGGCCCGCGTCGCGACAGGCGAGCGAGGCCACTTCCAGGAAGATGTGATGGGCGACGTCGAACCGCTCCAGCATCTCGGCCGTGATCGGGCAAACGGCCGGATCGACGGGCCGGTCGCAAACCACGGCGCCCATCTCGGAGTAGCTCTTGCCCACCCGGCTTTTTTCCGGATGGAAATAGAGTTCACGCGAGAGCCTCGATTCGGGCAGTTTGCCCCACGCCGTGCGGCCCTCGCTGACGAGGCTCCAGAAGGCGTCGAGTCCATCGGCTCCGGGAAGGCGGCAGGCCATGCCCACGATCGCGAGCGGTTCGTTCAAGTTCGTCGTCCTTGGCGGATGAAAGGTTCCTCTACCCGCGACGTCCCTGGCCGGTCCCGGGGGGCCGGGGGCGAGTGCCGCAGGAGGATGGGCCGCCCCTGGCGGCCGATCGGATGCTGAAAAGGATGGTTGGAAACGGCGTCAGTTCACCTGGAAATGAACGCCCCATCCGTGGGAGATACCGGCCAGTCCGGGAGGCCCGGCCGATCTATTGAGACCCCGGAGTATGCCTTCACCGCGGGCCGAGTCAAGGTTCGCCGTCCCGGCCGGCGTGCGTTTTGTGCGGGTTTTTGCGGGTTATTCGTCGTCGGCAAGGCGTGCGTGTATGGTCGGAAGGCGATGCCCACCCCGTCCCCAGCCCCTGGCACGCCCTCCGTACCCGGCCGAAGCCTGGCGCCGTTCGAGCATTTGATGCTGGTCGATGCCCGGCCCGGCTATCCGATGTGCTTTTTCCTGGAGTGCCTGGTGCGGGGGCCGCTGGCCGAAGCCCGTTTCCGGGAGGCGGTCGCCTCGGCGGCCCGGCGACACCCGCTGGTCTGCAGCCGGGTGCGGGTCCGCAGTGGCCGTCCCTGCTGGCTCCCCCCCGACGTCCTGCCGGAGGTCGTCTGGCATCCTCCGGCTGGATACCCCTGGGCCGCCATCGATATCTCCCGGGAGAGCGGCCTGCGACTGGTCGTGCTCCCGGGGGCGGCGGGCCGGCACCGCGTGGTCATGCAGGTGCATCACTCCGCCTGCGACGGCATCGCGGCCTGCGAATACTTCGGCGACATCTGGGCCGCCTACGCGGGCCTGGAACCGCGCGGCTTCTCTCCCGGCCGACCCGGGCCCGCCACGGCGCATCCGGACGGATCCTCGACGGCGGTGCCGCACCGCGGTTCGGCGACGCTCGAGTTCGCGCGGTTCATGCCGACGCCGCTGGCGAGCGTGGCCGCGGCGCCGCCGGATCGGGCAGCCGTGGGCTGCCAGCCCCCGTACGAGACGTTGCAGTGCGACGCGGCCTTCACCGAGCGATTGCGGGTCGCGGCCGGCAGGCAGGGCGTCTCCCTCAACGACGTGCTCGTGGCGGCGCTCATGCGGGCCGCCGCCGCCTGGAATGCCGCCGCCGGGCGGCACCGCAGCAACCTGCGGATCACGATGCCGGTCAGCCTCCGGGCCGTGGGCTCCCGGGAGCCGGCCCGCAACGCGATCGGGTATGCATTCCTCGACAGGCGTTCCGCCGATTGCGGAGCGATGGGGCCGCTCGCCGCGTCGATCGGTGCCGCGACGCAGTGGGTGCTCGACACCGGCGCCGCGGCCACTTTCCTCACCGCGCTCGACTGGCTGGCCCGGCGACCGCGGCTCCTGTGGCTGGTCACCCGGCTGCCCATCTGCTGCGCCACGGCCGTGTTCAGCAACGTCGGGGACACGAGCCGCCGGATGCGCACGGGAGCACCGAAGGTGGATGGCTGCGACGCGCCGGCCGACCTGGTCATCGAGCGATTCCTGGGCGTGCCGCCGCTGCGCCCCCGGACGCGGGCCGCCGTGGGCGGCACGACGTACGCCAACGCCCTGGCCCTCTCCTGCCTCTGCGCCGCCTCGGCCGATGGCCGCCAGTCCGCCGCCGCCTTCCTGGCGCTGATCCACGCGGAGTTGGAGGCATTCGCCACGGCGTCGTGACGGTGCCGGCGGCCGGTCAGCCCCGATCTTTAGTCCGCCTGCGGACCAGGCCCGCGGCCCATCACTCCCCGATGTCCTCGGACCAGAGCCCCGGATTCCGCTCCATGAAATCCCGCATCAGCGCGATGCACTGCGGGTCGTCCCGCACGTCGAGCTCGACCCCGTGGCCCGTGAGCCAGCGTTCCTCGCCCATGAACGACACGTGTTCCCCGATCACGACCCGGGGAATCTTGTAGAGCAGAATCGCGCCGCTGCACATCGCGCACGGGGAGAGCGTGGTGTAGAGCGTGCATTCCCGATAGAACGCGGCCGGCTTGCGACCGGTTCGCTCCAGGGCGTCCATCTCGGCATGCAGGATCGCGCTGCCGCTTTGGACCCGCCTGTTGTGCCCCCGGCCGACCACGCGACCGGCATGGACGACGACGGAGCCTATCGGGATGCCGCCCTCGGCGAGCCCCGCGCGGGCTTCCTCGATCGCAGCCTGAAGAAACGCGTCCATCGGCATCGTCCTCCCGGAACCTGGGATTGTACGCCGCAGCCGCGCCTGCCGCGTCCCCGGCACACTTCCCCAGCTGGGCCACCACTCACGCCCCGGCCGCCGCCAGCAGGCCCGCCACGACCTCCGGCACGCCGATCGTCGCGGGCTTGGCCACGACTTCGAACCCTGGCCCGCCCACCCGCTCGGGCACTTCCGGGTTCACCACGATCCGGCGCGCCCGCCTGGGCGCCTCGAAGACCAGTCCCGCAGCCGGGTAGACCTGCAGCGAGGTCCCCACGACGAGCAGGACGTCGGCCCCGGCGACCATCTCGACTGCCTCGTCCATCGCCGGCACCGGCTCGCCGAACCACACGATGTGGGGCCGCAACTGGCTGCCGATTTCACACAGGTCGCCGAGTGCGATATCCCGCTCGCGCAGGTGCCTGACGAGCCTCGGGTCCCGCGTGCTCCGGGCCAGCATGATCTCGCCGTGCAGGTGGAGCACCTGGGTCGATCCCGCCCGCTCGTGCAGGTCGTCGACGTTCTGGGTGACGATCTGCACGTCATAGGCACGCTCCAGGTCCACCAGGGCGCGATGCGCGGCGTTGGGCTCGGCCGCGCGGACCGACCGACGCCGCTGGTTGTAGAAGTCCAGCACGAGCGCCGGGTTCGCCGCCCAGGCCTCGGGGGTCGCCACGTCTTCGACGCGGTGGCCCTCCCAAAGACCGTCGGCGCCCCGGAACGTCCGCAGCCCGCTCTCGGCGCTGATTCCCGCCCCGGTGAGCACGACGACGCGGTTCGGCGGCAGGCTGCCGGAGTGCCGAGGCGATGGTGCGGTCTGCTGCATCGCGAAAGAGCCACGCATTGAGTGCGGCGTTCAAATCCGGGGCGGCCCTGGCCGCGTCACGGCGTGCATCGACCGCGATGCTCGCACCGCCTGGCAGAGCGGCAGAGCCAGCAAGAACACGGCCGTAACAAAGCCGAGGGCACGGGACTCGAGCCCACGACCCCTGGCGGGGCATCTGACCTGGAGTCCTCTACCGAAGCCCGAGAATACCGGTGCGCAGACGACGTTGCGAGCGGTTTGCACGCGGGTGTGCACACGGCATCGCATGATCCGGCACGCCCCGCTGCGGTCGAGACAGGGAATTTTGGTCCAGCAGGGATTTTCGTGGGTCCGCCGTCCCCGGGCTTGGCGCCCGGGGCTTCATGAACCGGCACATGGCCACGCCCCATGAAGCCCCCGGCGCGAGCCGGGGGATCCGCGGGGCTGTTCGCCGGAACCCGCCCAGGTCACGTGGGCGGCGTATTCCACGTGATGACCCACGGAAAACCCGGATGGACCGGAAGTTTTTACGATTGTCCATGTTTACTCCGGCGGCTGGACATACGGAGTCGAGTTTGTGTATGGCAGTGGTCACACTGTGGCTCTGGTCACTGTCAACGCGGACGATGCCCGCCCGATCGCAGCTGATGAGTCGCTTCATGAGATCAGCCAGTGTCTTGTGCCCGGGTGCTTCGCAGGGCTTTTGGCCCGCAGCTGATCAGTCCCATCGTTCATCTCCACGGGGTGGGGTAATCTGGGAGGTGCCGTTGTGAAACGCCGTAGGTTTCTCGCGTCTTTGATCACCGGCGCGGCGGTGGCATCCACCGCTCGTGCGGCCGACGCTCAACGCCGCATCCTCCTCCGATCGTCCTGGCAGACGGTGAACATCGGCGACATCGCCCACACGCCGGGGATGCTCGCCCTCTTGGAAAAGCACCGGCCGAAGGACACCGTCACCTTGTGGCCGAATGGTCTGAGCGCGGAGATCGAGCGACTGCTGACGGCTCGGTTTCCGAAGCTCACGGTCGCCCGCACGAAGGTGGAGCAGGACGCAGCGCTGGAAGCCTGCGACTTCTTCCTCCACGGGTCCGGTCCGGGGCTGGTCGGGGCCGCCGAGGCCGAGCGGGCCCGCAAGGCGGGCAAGCCGTACGGGTTCGCCGGCGTCACCCTGTCGGATGACGAGTTGAAGAAGCACCGCGATCTGCTGGCCGGGGCGAAGTTCGTGTTCACCCGTGACACCGACTCGCTCAGGGCGTTCCGGAAGGCCGACATCAAGGGGCCGAAGGCGGCGTTCGGTCCCGACGCCACGTTCGCACTCGACCTGCGAGACGATGACGCAGCGGACAAACTGCTGAAGGCCCACAAACTCGAACCAGGCGAATTCCTCTGCGCCATTCCTCGACTGCGGTATACGCCGTACTGGGAGATCAAACCGGAGACGACCAAGCCGAACCCCGAACGGAGCGCCGTCAACGAGGCGTTCGCCGAGTTGGATCATGCGAAGATGCGAGAGGCGATCGTCGCATGGGTGACGGAGTTCGAGCGGAAGGTGTTTTTGGTACCCGAGATGACGTACGAAGTGCCGCGTCTCAAGCCTTTCCTGTACGACCCGCTGCCCGAGGAGATCAAGCCGCACGTCGCGGTGCTCGACCGGTACTGGCTGACGGCCGAGGCGGCGAGCGTGTACGCGAAAGCGGCCGCCGTGATCAGCCTGGAGATGCACTCGCCGATCATCGCGGTGGCAAACGGCACCCCGGCGATGCTGCTGCGTCAGCCGACCGATACCCGCAAGGGGCAGATGTGGCGGGATGTCGGGCTGGATCGGTGGATCTTCGAGGTCGATGACAGCACCGGCAAGCAGATCGCGGAGCGGTTGGTCGAGATCGGGAAGGATTTGCCGACGAGTCGCAAGGCCGCGGAGGAAGCGCGGGCATTCGCCGGCGAGCAGATGGCGGCGATGGTCGCCGAGATTGGCTGAGTTTCCGGTGGCCTGGTAGAGGCCGAAGCATGCGCATCATCTGGCCGGCTGTTCGGGGTGCGGAAAAAGGTGACAGCCACGAATGGCACAAAGTGAGCCGCAAGTCCTTTCGCGACAACCGCATCACGTGCCAGCATATTGATGACAGCACCGCGCTGTGTTGGGTGGGTGAGCGGCTCAGCGCA
>JBIPLS010000158.1:0-7554 GCA_044368305.1 Pirellulales bacterium | reverse complement strand
CGCTCGAACAGGTCGGTCAGATAGGCGTTGACGTCCATCTTCCCGCAGGCGACGTGCGGAAACGCCTCCCGGCACATGGCGATCAGCCGCCGGGGCGTCCGCTCGCGATCCGCCAGAAAGCGGCGCAGCCCCTCTTCCCCGAGGGGCCAGAGCGGATCCCGCTTCCGCCGGGGATCGTCCACGAGCGCCGGCGACGCATCGAGCCGGGCGCCGATCAAGGCCACTGCCTGCTCCGACGAGAGCGGACCGAGCACGCACTCGTGCTGCGCCAGTCGATGGTAGTCGGCCGGGGCGATGGCCTGCCTGATCTGGGGCCAGAGGCCGCTCTGCACGCAGGTGATCAGCACCGTGGCCTCGACCTCGTCGAACAGATCCGCCGCCAGCCTCCCGAAGGCGAAGAACCCGGTCCTGTCGTCCGCGGCGACTTGCAGCGACTCGATCTGGTCGAAACAGATCACGAAGGGCCGCGTCTCGACGATCAACCGGCAGAGCTGGTGCACGACCGTGGCGGCCGTCCGCTCCGGATCTTGGCCTTCCGTGACGGCGACCGCCCCGTCGAAGCCCAACTGTTCGCGGACCGCATCGGGAAGCTCGCCGGACTTGAGCCAGTGGACGGCTTCGGGGCGTTGCTGCCGCAGCAGAAAGAGCCGACAGGCGCGGGCCAGGGCGTAGTCGATCCCCAGCCTCGTGCACAGGTCGCCGAAGGGCTCGCGGATCTCCTCCCACGCCGCGGCGGTGTCGCGGAGCCGCGCCAGGTGCGCTGCGGCCCCCGCGCGGTCGGAGGCGCGGCCCATCTCTTTGGCCACCGCCTCGAGGAGCACCCATTCGAGGTGCGCGATGCCCAGGGCATCCTTCCTGACGAGATCTCCCACCAGGCATGCCCGCAGGTGCCGCTGCATCATGTTCGGCGACGTTGCGAGCCGCACGTAACAGAAGAACGGCGGCCTCTCCCCGCCGTGATCGGCCACGGCCGCCCGCAGCCGGGCCAGCAGGTGCGTCTTGCCGCTGCCGGCCGCTCCGTGGATGAGAATCGAGCGCCGCTTGCGGTGTCGGCGCGCCTCCTCGAGCGACGCCAGGCACAGGTCCGACACGTCCTCGTAGATCGAGGGCACGTCGACCATGGGACGGCACCACGCGTCGGGCATGATCCCATTGCTGAAGGGATTCGCCGAGCTCGTCATCGTCGAGGCGCTCCGTTCGAGCGCCGGAATCGGTCACGCACGAGCCACCTCTCCTCTACGACCGCAGCCGTCGGGGGGGCTTTCTGCCGGATGCGCCGCCACCCCCGACCCCGCGCACGGGAGGAGGTCGGAAGCGGCTCGGAAACGCGAACGTGCGTGACCTGGCAATCCTAGGCCCGGCGGGCCGCCGGCGGCCAAAGACCCCGCCACGCGGGGCCTTCCGGGGGCGCGAGAGGCCGGACGCTTCCCGTCAGCGACGCGGACCCGGAACCGGATTCCGAGCGCGGAACGCTTCAGGCACCACCAGGCCCGCGTTGGGACTGCCATCGGGCTCGGGGATGAGATCGATGGTCTCGACGGGCTGAAGGCGGACGTCCGATTTCTTCATCAGGGCCACCAGCGTCTGCGCCGCAGCCCGCCGGTCGCGCGATCAGCCGTCCGCAGTCGCGGCGTGGATCCCGGCCTCGGCGGCGGCGGCGAGCCGGTCGATCTCGTCGAGCGTGACGCACAACGGAGGCATGATCACCACCACGTCGCCGAGTTGCCGGAGCAGCGCGCCGTGGCTTCGGGCCGCCAGGCAGGCACGGGTGCCGCGCTTTTCCTGCCAGGGATAGGGCCGGCCCGCCGCCTTGTCGGCCACGAGCTCGAGCCCGGCGACGAGGCCGCACTGGCGGACGGCCCCGACGTGTTCGAGCCGGCCGAGCCGCTCGGCATGCTCGCGGAGCCGCGCGATCTTCGGCGGCAGGGATTCGAGCACCCGCTCGTCGCGGAACACGTCGAGCGAGGCCAGGCCCACGGCCGCAGCCAGCGGGTTGCCGCCGTAGGTGTGGCCGTGGAAGAACGTGCGCCGGTCGGCATGGTCGCCGAGGAAGGCGTTCCACACCCGATCCGTCGCGAGCGTGGCGGCCATCGGCAGGTAGCCCGCGGTGAGGCCCTTGGCCAGGCAGAGGAGGTCGGGCGTCACGCCCTCCTGCTCGCAGGCGAACATCGTGCCGGTGCGGCCGAAGCCCGTCGCCACCTCGTCGAGGATCAGCAGCACGTCGTGGCGGGCGGTGAGCTCGCGGACGCCGCGCAGGAATCCCGGCGGGTGCACGTAGATGCCCGCGGCCATCTGCACCAACGGCTCCATGATGAGGGCCGCGATCTCGCCGCGGTGCTCCGCGAGCGCCCGCTGCACCGCGGCGAGCGCCGCGCCAAGCGTCGGTGCGGGCCGGCCGCTGGCCGGATCGGGCCCGCCCGGCGAGGGCAGTCGGATCGCCGCGAACGTCAGCGGAGCGAACATCGCGGTGAACCGGTCGACGCCGCCGACGCCGATCGCTCCCAGCGTGTCGCCGTGGTAGGCCTCGCCGATGGCGACGAACCGGGTCCGCCGCGGCTGGGCCGGGGCCGCCTGGAGCCAGAACTGGAAGGCCATCTTCAGGGCGGCCTCGATCGCGGAGGATCCGTCGCCGGAAAAAAAGACCTTCTCCAGGCCGGGCGGCGCGACCTCGACCAGCCGCCGGGCGAACTCGATGGTCGTGGGGTTCGAGAGCCCGAGGTTCGTCGTGTGGGCGACCCTTGCGGTCTGCGCGGCAAGCGCCGCGTCGAGCCGCGGGTGCCGGTGGCCGTGGACGTTGCACCACATGCTCGCCGAGCCGTCGAGGTAGCGGTTGCCGGCGGTGTCGACGAGCCAGGCCCCCTGCCCCGACTCGATGAGCAGCGGCTCGTACTCCTGCATCTGGGTGAACGCGTGCCAGACGTGGTCGCGATCCCACGCCGCGAGCCGGTCGGTGGCGGAGGGCGGCGATGCCGGTACGGCGGCGGGGCGGGCGGAGGCGGCCGGATTCATGGCGGCAGTGTACCCGCGACCGGGCCGTTCATTCCCGGGCGGCGAGCACCTCATCGAGCTGCGTCCTCCACGGCGGCCTCCATCGCCGGCAAGCGATCACGTGGGAGCAGGATCGTGAAATCGGCGCCGGAGGTCGGCCGCGGCAGTGCGTACACGCGGACCGCCCATCCACCCATGACGGCTTAAGGGGGAAAAAGGTGACAGCCACCATGTGCCGTCCGCGGATCCCCCGGCTCGCGCCGAGGGCTTCATGGGGGCGAGGCGAGGCGAGGCCACGTGCCGGTTCATGAAGCCCCGGGCGCCAAGCCCGGGGACGGCGGATCCACGGAAAACCCGGATGAACCACCTTTTTCAACCTTCTTTCCGTATCAGGGGAAGGCCACCCGGGTGCCGACGCCCGCCCCCAGTCGCCGGTCGGCGCGGCCCTCGACGACGGCGGCCTCGATGAACCCCTGCGAGCCGACGAGGGCCACGGGCGTGCTCGGCGCCGCCTCGCCGTAGGTGCGCACGAGCGTGGCGACGTCGTGGTCGCCCACCCGCAGCCGGCCGGCCGCCGCCAGCCGCGGCCAGAGATCCGCCGGCAGGTTCGTGACGAGGTTGCCGAAGGCGTCCACGTGGATCACCGCGCCCTCCGTGCCCGTGCCCGTCTCCCGCGGCTCGGGCCAGGCGAGCCGCACGAGATCCGTGATTTCCGGCCCGAGCGTCGCGGCCGCCGCACCGTCGAGCAGCCGCACGGCCGCCGGCGCGAGCACGTCGCGACCGTGGAACGTGGCCGCCGCGTCCGCCGCGACGCGAATCTCGCGGGCCGCGGCGAGCGGCATCCGCCGCAGGGCCCACGACAGCAGCCCGTTGTCGGGAGCGAGAAACTGCCGGCCGCCGATCTCCGCCCACACGAGCCGCCGGGATGTGCCCACGCCGGGATCGACAACCGCCAGGTGCAGCGTGCCGGCGGGAAAGGCGGAGCAGGCCTGGCCGACGAGCCAGGCGGCGGCGCGGACGTCGTGCGGCGGCAGGTCGTGGGCGATGTCCACCAGCGTGAACGCGTCACGGGCATGCATCAGCCGGCCCTTCATCTCGGCGACGTAGCCGGAGCCGGAACCGAAGTCGGTGGTGAGCGTGACGATCCGAGGCATGGCGGCGAGCATACCGCGGCCGGCGGCGGACGGCCGCCGCTACAGCAAGGCCAGGTCGTCGAGACCGATCGTCTCCACGGCGGGGCCGGATGGCTCCCGCAGCGCCTGGCGGGTGGGCGTGCGGCCGACGACGGCGAGCGTGGCCACGTCCGCGGCGCCGATCGCGTCGCGGATCCACAGCAGCCGGCGCACGTCCGCCGTGGTGGGGAACTCGGCCCAAGCCGCGTCGAGGACGACCAGGCCGCGGGGCGTCGCGAGGAGGAAGTCGGCCTCCTTCGTGCGGTCGCGCCAGAACACGGGCTCGACGGCCGGCGTCGCCGCCGCGGCCAGCCGGCGGATCTCGCCGTGGACGGCGGTTTCCCAGAGCGCCGGAGCGTGGGGCGACGCGGCGAGCTCCGCGGCGGAGCGGATGCCGAGGAGGTGCGCGGCCAGGCCCGTATCGCGGAAGTAGAGCTTCGGCGCCTTCACGAGCGGCTTCGCCTGCGGCGGCTTCCAGGGCCAGAGCAGATCGACGATCCCGGCCTCGACGAGCGTGTCGAGCCAGATCGCCGCGGTCGAGCCCGCGATCCCGACCTCGCGGGCCAGTTCCGCCTTGTTGAGGAGGCGGCCGGTGCGCAGAGCCGCAGCCCGCAGAAACCGCTCGAAGTCGTGGAGGCTGTCCACCCGGAGCTGAACGGGAAGCTCGCGGACGAGGTGATCGGCCACCAGTGCCCGCATGAACTCGGGCACGTCGGCCGCGGCGGTGGCATACGCCGCCGGATACCCGCCGTGGAGGAGCCGCTCGGCGATCGGCATGTCGGGTCGGGCCGCGGCGACTTCGGCGTGCGAGAGGCCGGGGACGTGGACGACCCGGGCCCGGCCGGCGAACGCCTCGTCGGCCGCAGCCGCCAGGAGGATCGGTCGAGAGCCGACGAGCACGTAGCCGGCCGCCGGGCAGGCGCGCTCGGCGATCAAGCGGCCGAGGTGGTGCAGCAGCCGCGGTGCCAGATGAACGTCGTCGATGACGACGGGCGGCGGGTGTGCGGCGAGGAAGGCTGCGGGGTCGTGCTGGGCGGCCGTGGCCTCGCTGGGGAGGGCGAGGGTCGTGTGACGATGAGCAGGAAAGGAGGTCTGCGCGAGATGTGTTTTGCCGGTTGCTCGTGGTCCTGTGATGACGAGTACGGGTGGCGGCTCGTTGGACGTGTCATTCAAAAAATGAACATTGCGTTCGATATGAATGGCATTTTTCATCGTTCATATCGAATGATTTGCATAAAATTGGAAGGCTCGTCCGGAGTTTAGGAGGCCTGGGCTACATGCCCTTGATCAGGTCGAGGCAGATCTGCCGGACCTTCCCCGGATTGACGTTCGGGTTCTTCTTCTTGGCCTGGCCGATGAGGCCCGCTGCGGCCTGTTCCTTGCCGCCCTTCACGTCGGCCACGACCTTCGGGTTGGCGGCGAGCAGTTCCCGGCACAGGGCCACGAGCTCGTCGTCGCTCACGGCGGCGATCCCCATGGAGGCCACCACGTCGGCCACGGGCCGCCCCGACGCCAGCGCCTCGGCGAAGATCTCCCGGCCGCGGCTGGTATCGAACTCGCCGCGCTGCACGCGGCCGATGATCTCGGCGACGGCCGCCGGTCGCAGCGCGAAGTCACCGATCGACGTGCCCCGCTCGTTGAGCGTGCGGAGCACGTCCTGCTGCATCCAGTTGCTCGCCAGTTTGCCCTCGCCGACGAGCGTGGCCAGCTCCTCGAACCAGGCCACCAGTTCGCGGCCCTGGTTGACGAGCACGTCGGCGTCGTAGGCGGAGATCCGCCACTTCGCTTCCAACGCCTTGCGAAGCACAGCGGGCGGGTCGCCCATGGCGGCCCGGGCGGCGGCCACCTCGGCCGCGGTCACCGTCACGGGCACGAGGTCGGGGTCGGGGAAGTAGCGGTAATCGCTCGACTCCTCCTTGTGCCGCTGGGCCCGGGTCACGCCGGCCGGGTCGTCCCAGCCGCGGGTCTGCTTCGGCGTCGTCCCCAGTTCGGCCTTCGTGGCCTGCCACTCCTCCCACTGCCTGGCGGCCTCGTAGGCCAACGCCCGCTCCACCGAGCGGAAGGAGTTCATGTTCTTGATCTCGACGATCGGCGTCTTGGCGATCCGGCCGTCGGCCTGCGGCACGTGGAGATTCACGTTGGCGTCCACCCGCAGGCTGCCCTCCTGCATGTTGCAGTCGCTGACGCCGAGATACACGAGCAGCAGTTTCAGCTCGTTGAGCCAGGCCCGCGCCTCCTGGGGCGACCGCAGGTCGGGCTGCGTGACGATCTCGCACAGCGGCGTGCCGGCGCGGTTGAGGTCGATACGGGTGTCGGCGGTGCCCGCCGCCTCGTCGTGCATGCTCTTGCCTGCGTCCTCCTCGAGGTGCACGCGGATGATGCCCACCTTCCGCGTGAAGCCCCCCTTGGGGTCCACGACCTCGAGCGCCCCGTCGCTGGAGAACGGCAGGTCGTACTGGCTGATCTGATAGCCCTTGGGCAGGTCGGGGTAGAAGTAGTTCTTGCGATCCCACTTCGTGAACGGCGCGATCGTGCAGTCGAGCGCCAGCGCCGCCCGCACGGCGAGGTCGAAGGCGTGCCGGTTCATCACCGGCAACGACCCGGGCAGGCCCAGACAGGTGGGGCAGACCTGGGTGTTCGGCGGGGCGCCGAAGGTGGTCGGGCAGCCGCAGAAGAGCTTCGTCCGCGTCTGCAGTTGGACGTGCACCTCCAGGCCGATGACGGTGGTGTAGGGTGCGGTCGCGGCGGGGGGCGTCATGGCGGCGTCAGGCGGGGATGGTCGGCCGGCGCAGGTGCCAGTCGGTGAGCCGCTGGTAGCGGTCGGCGGCCCGCAGCAGCAGCGGCTCGGCGAGCGCCGGCCCCTGGAGCTGGAAGCCGATCGGCAGGCCGGCCTTGGTGAAGCCGCACGGAAAAGAGATGCCGCCGATGCCGGCCAGGTTCGCCGGCACGGTGTACATGTCCACGAGATACATCGCCAGCGGGTCGTTCTTCTTCTCGCCGAGCGCGAAGGCCGCGGTCGCCGACGTCGGTCCGCCGATCAGATCGACCTGCCGGAAGGCCGCGAGGTAGTCGTCGCGGATCAGCCGCCGCACCCGCAGGGCCTTGGCGTAGTAGGCGTCGTAGTAGCCGGCCGAGAGCGCGTAGGTGCCGAGCATGACCCGGCGCTTCACCTCGGGTCCGAAGCCCTCCGCGCGGCTGCGGCAGTACATCTCCGCGAGCGGCGAATCGAAGCCGGCCGCCGCAGCGGGCTCGGCCCGGTGGCCCTTCCCGGGCTCGGCCCGGTGGCCCTTCCCGGGCTCGGCCCGGTGGCCATAGTGCGCGCCGTCGTACCGCGCCAGGTTGCTCGACGCCTCGCACGGGGCGATGAGGTAGTAGGTCGGGATGCCGTACTTCG
>JBIPLS010000030.1:0-23384 GCA_044368305.1 Pirellulales bacterium | reverse complement strand
ACCTCGCCCGGCGCCATGCTCCCCGCCGAATCCACCACGTAGACGCTGTCCGCTCCCTGCTCCACCACCTGGATGGCCCGCCGCAGGAACTCCTGCGGCGCCGCCACGTACGACTTCATGGCGTTGTAGTAGACGTACAGCCCCTTCTGCTTGGCATGGCGGATGAACCGCCAGGCCTCCTCCGACTGGACGATGTTCGTGCCGATCCGCAGGAAACTCGCCCCGCACGCCACGGCCTGGTCGATGTGCGACTCGTCGGCGATCCCGGGGATGAAGAACGCCCCGAACTTGGCGTTCCTCACGCCCCGCGCCGCGGCCCGCAGGTATTCCTCGTCCGTCGCGGCCGCCTGGCCGTACCGGGCTCCCGAAGCGTTCAACCCCAGCCCGTGGCCGACCTCGATCAGGCCGATGCCGAGCTCGTCGATGCCGCGCACGATCCGCTCGGTGTCGGCCGCCGTGTAGCGGAAGTTGACGGCATAACTGCCGTCGCGGAGCGTGCAGTCGAAGATCGTCGCTTTACGAGGCATGGCCGCGACCCGCACCGCACGGAGTGGAAACGGAACCTGTCACGATCCCCGGGCCCACGCGGCCACGACCGCCGCCGTGCGATCGAGGTACTCGGGCGTCGCCGCCGCGTCCACCCACAGATTCACGACCCGCTCCTGGAACCACGCGGTGCCCGGTAGCGGATCCGAGCCGTCCCAAATCTCCGCCAGGGACCAGTAGTGATTCGAGGCATGGATGCCGGCCCGCCGCAGGCGACGGGTGAGATCCTGCGTGCTCTGCGGGCAGGGGCATGTGAACGTGTACCGCCAGATCATCCCCGCCCGCTCGAGCATTTCCCACGTCGGCCGCCGGCACGGGGTTCCAGCCAGCATGGCGTCGTAAAAGCGGGCCGCTTGGAGCCGACGGGAGGCGAGATCCGCCAGCCGGGCCACGCTGTCCGCCACCGCCTGGAGGGCCGGCATCGGGGCTTCCCTGCCGTTGACGAGGAGCGGCCGGTAGGCCGAGGTGGCGGCGGCCAGGGTGAGCGTCCCGACGTCCGGTCCGCGGGCCCGCCGCACGTCCACCGCGGCATGATAGAGGTTGCGGTGACTGAGCGCCAAGAGTTCGGCCGCCTCGGGGTCGGGCGCGGGCGCGAGCGCCGCGAGGTGCCGATCGACCGCCGTCCGCGTGTCCGCGTCGTCGAAGAACAGCGCCCCGCCGCCGCGGCCGCCGAGCGCCTTGGTGCCCCCGAAACTGGCGATCGAGAACGCCCCCCACGACCCGACCGGACCGCCGCCCATCCGCCCGCCGAAGGCATGGCAGGCGTCCTCGACCACCGCGAGGCCGTGGCGGCCGGCGACCGCGTCGATGCGCTCGACGTCCGCCACGTGGCCGAAGATGTGGATCGGCAGGACCGCCTTCGTGCGGCCCGTGACCCGCCGCGCGAGATCCTCCGGGCACAGGCATCCCGTCACCCGATCGACGTCGGCGAACACCGGCCGATGTCCCGCCAGGGCGACCGCCTGCGGGATGGACAGGCAGCCGACGGTGGGCACGATCACCTCGCCGAAGCCACGCTCCTCGCCGACGAGCCGACAGGCGACGAAGATCGCGGTCGCTCCGCGCGGCATCCAGCGGCAGTGCGCCCGGCCGGCGAGGTCGGCCAGGAGTCGCTCCGTCGCGGCCGTGACGTCGGTGGTCATGCCGGCGCGGCCTCCGGTCGGCGGGCCAAGGCCCCGAGCGTGCAGAACGCGTGCGTCGCCCCTCGGTCGCCCACGGCCTCGACGACCGCCCGGAGGTTGCGCCGCACCGCGTCCACGTCGAAGGCGTAGAGCTGCCGCCGCGTCGCGTCGGCCATCCGGCCGTCGAGCTCGGCGGGGTGTATGATGAACACAAGATGCCCGCCGTCCGTCGCCGGTCGCTCCGCGAGGTGCGCCCGCAGGCCGGCGGCGAAGATGTCGGGCCGATACGTGAGGCTCGCGTACCGCAGCATCGGCGCCGGGTCGAAGTCGGCCCGGAACCGCATGGTGGTCATCGGCACCTCGAGGACGCCGAAGCAGGGCGTGCCCGGCAGCCGATGATCGGCCCGCGACGGGTGGTACGGCGCGTTCGGCGTTCCCTGCCAGTCGAACTGCCGCTCCGCGTCGTGCCGCACCCGCCCCGGCATGGCGGTGGAGTCGACGAGGTAGCCCAGTTCGTCGATCAGCGCCATCAGCTCCTTGCAGTGGAAGGCCTCGCCGACCCGGATGCACGGCCATTCCAGCCCGGCCGCCCGCAGCGCCCCGTGGACGCGGCGCAGCTGCCCGCAGCAGAGGGCGGGATCCCGCAGCCGCACGTACCCGGTTCCCCCGCTCGCCGGCCCGCAGAAGTGAGGATGCACCGCGAGTTCGTGCCCCGCCGCCCGGGCCTCGTCCCAGAAGCCCCGCCAGCGTTCGTAGACGAATGCATAGGAGCCTGCCGCACGGGCGACCCCGTCGTCCGTCCGCAGGAACCACGTCGCGGGGCAGCCCGCATCGTCGAGGATCGCCCGCAGACCGGGAAGGCCGTCGAGCGATCGCCACTCCCAGCCGCCGTCGCCGGCGAACGTGGCGCCGTCCGGATCGACGTCGATCGTCACGCAGAGCCGGTAGTGCATTGCTTGTAGAGGCCGACCGTGAAGTGGTGGGGAGCGTAGTCGTGCCGCAGCACCACGTACGGCGTCAGCGACCGGGCGAAGGCGAACACCGCCGCCGGGTCGTAATAGCAGAGATGCGGCTCCTGGTAGTTGACGTGCGTGCTCAGCATGTCGATGGAGACCGAGAGCCGGGCGGCGGCGAAGGCGACGGCGATCGCCCGCTGGACGACGGCGAAGTTGTCGGAGTCGCTGAAGCGGTTGTTGAACACCTGGCACATCACGACGTGGTCCGGACTTCCCGGCAGGCCCGCCACCAAGATGTCCCGCACCGCGAAGGCCGCCTCCGGGTAGCGGGCGGCGTTCGCCGCGATGAACTCCGGCACCAGGTCGATGCCCGTGTACGACACCGCGCATCCGCGGCCCTTGAGGAACTCGTAGAAGGTGGCGATCCCGCAGCCGACGTCGGTCACGGACTCCGTCGCCGGTGGCATCAGCTCCCGGTGCACCTCGTGCTGCCGCGCGTACTTCTCCCGGCTGCCCACGTTGAGGGCGTCGATGCTCGCGCCGTGCTCGGCGAAACGCCGGGAGTAGCGGCCCACCACGGTCGCCTTGTCGGCGTCGCTGAGCACCGGTTCGTCGTTCATCGCATCCCCACGGTCAAACGCGACTTGACCTCCGCCAGCGTGCGGTCGAGCTCCGCGTAGGAGCCGCCGACCGCCAGGCAGTAGCCCGGCCGCTCGGCGCCGTTGCGGATGTCGGCGACGCGATCGCCGGGCCGCACGAAATAGTCGACCGCGAGCACGCCGGGCAGGCTCCGCGCCTCCTCCAATCCCGAAATCTCCAGCACTTCGCCCGGCGGAAGCATGAGAAACTCGAGCAGCCCGCACTCGTGCTTCGAGAGCACGGGCGCCGGCTGCCGCCGGCCGAGCGCGTCGAGCAGCCGCGCCCGGATCGGGTCGAAGCCCGTCATGGCGGGCACCAGCGTGCTCGCGACGCCGGCGCCGCAGCCCCGCGCGGCCACCTCCAGGAGATACACGCCCTGGGGCGTGACCATGTACTCCGCGTGGCTGATCCCGAACGGGATGCCGACGGCCCGCACCACCCGCTCGTTCACCCGGCGCAGCTCGTCCATGATCTGCGGGGCGAACGTGGCCGGATAGACGAGCCGCGTGTCGAAGGAAAAGGGCGGCGGGCTCTTCGTCTTCTCGGAGATCCCCAGCACCGTCACCGCCTCGGGCGTGACGTAGGCCTCCACGGACGACTCGACACCGCACAGCATCTGCTCGACGAGCACCTTCCGCTCGCGACTCTCGTTCACCGCGTAGGCGAACCACATGGGGACGTCGGCCAGGTTCCAGACCTTCGCCACACCCTTGCTGGCCTGCGAGTCGGTGGGCTTGACGACGACGGGCAGGCCGATGTCGCGGGCCGCATCCACGGCCTGCCGGGCGTCCTGCACGCAGCGGTAGAGCGGCACGGGAACGCCGGCGGCCGCGCAGGCATCCCGCATCAGCCGCTTGTTGGTGACCCGCAGCGAGGTTTCGAGGCCGATTCCCCGCAGGTTGCAACGCTCGGCGGCCGCCGCGGCCGTGGCGACGGCCACGTCCGTCTGCTCCGCCAGGATGGCCGCCACGCCGTGCTTGCGGGCCGCGCCGGTGACTGCCTCGACGTCCGAGGAGTCGAGTTGCTCGTAGGCGTCCGCCTCGGCGACCGCCGGCGCCTGCGGGCGGAGGTCCGTGACGACCACCCTCAGACCCAAGGCCTTCGCGCAGCGGACCACTGGGATCTGCCAATAGCCCGCTGTCAGAAGCAAAACGCCGTCCTGGCTCATGGCAGATCCGAACCGCACGCCCCTGGGCAGGCCAGTGGCGCGATCACTAGGCGCCGACGATGACCTGCGGTTCCGAAGCCTTCGTCTCCGTGCTCGGCTTCCGCTTCGGCGCGGGCTTCCGCTGGGTGCCGACGGGGCGGGAGGGCCGCGGACGCGCCTGCTTGGATCGCGGCCGCAGGATTTGCGGCCTGGCCACCTGCTGCGCCCACGCGAGATCTTCCGTCGTCACCACCGTCGCCGCGACGCTTAGCGCGACCACGCATCTGCCGAGTGCCTTGCGAGGGAACGTCGTCGACATGACCCTGGGAAGCTGAGAACACGGATGTCCCGGGCTCGACCACAATTGAGCCTAGGGGTTTCGTCCGGAATTGTCCACGTCCGGAAACCCGCGCCGTTACCGTGAGGCGAGTCGTGCGGTTCGTTGACGCGGCCACCCGGCCGTGGGATAAACCGACCTGGGCCGAGTCCACGTTTCCCCACCTTGCCCGCAAGAGCGCGATGCCATGGCCACCCAACCCTTTTCCCTGCCACCCGGCTCGGACCCGTTAGGCTCGACCGCACCGACCCGCACCAGCGGCCTGGCGGTCGCGAGCCTCGTGCTCGGCGTCCTATCCTGCCCGTTCACGCTCCTGGCCAGCATCCCCGGACTGATCTGCGGGATCCTCGGCCTGCGGCAGATCTCGCGGAGCGAGCGGGAAGGGACCGTACCCCGGCTGACCGGCCGCGGCATGGCGATCACCGGCGTCGTGCTTTCCGGCTTGATCACGGTGGTGACTCCCTTGCTGGTCTTGCTGTTGCTGCCCGCCACCTGGTCCGCCGCCAACGCCGCCCGGTCCGCGGTCCTGCTCCCGAACCTGAAGCAGGTGTCGCTCGCTTCGGCGATGGCGCGGGACAAAGCGGGACTCTTCCTCGGCGACATCGTCAACCGTGAACCCAAGGCCCTGTTGAGCTGGCGGGTGGCGATCCTGCCGTACCTCGAAGAAGAGGACTTGTACAAGCAGTTCCACCTCGACGAGCCGTGGGACAGCGAGCACAACAAGAAGTTGCTCTCGCGGATGCCGGCGGTGTTCGCGACTCCCGGCAAGCCCCGCGAACTGGGGCTGACCGACATCGTTCATCCGGTGGCCGTGGGCACCGCCTTCGGGGAGGTGGACGACGTGGCCGGCCTCGACGGGCAGGAGAACGTGGGCCTCTCGGGCGTCAGACCGGAATCGATCCGTGACGGGCTCGGCAATACGATCTTCGTGATCAACGTGCCCGGAATCGAGATTCCTTGGACGCAGCCGGTGGACTTCAAGGGCGATCCGGTGAAACTGTTCGAAAAACTGCGCCGTGACGGCGTGGCCACAGTGGTGGTCGGCACCGGTGACGGCGCGGTGCGTCTCTCCGCCACGAGCCTCGATCCGCAGGTCGTGCAGGCGCTCTTTACCCGCGCCGGCGGGGAGCGGATTCCTGCCGACGGCTGGTGATGGCGGTGACCGGCGGCCCGCGCCGTTCCCCGCGGAGGCCATTCCTCGTGACGCCCGGCCGGCTCGTGGTCCAGTTCGCCGTCGTCGCCATGCTGGCGGGTGCGTCCGCATCTGCCCCCACTGCAGGATCGACATCCAGCGGCTCGGCGAGGTCGCCGACGACGCTCACCTGGCCGCGGGCCAGCACGTGGAGGAGCTGCTGCGGAGCGTGGACTCCGACGTCTGGACGTGCCCGACGTGCCCGCATGTGCAGACTGTCCGCTACGGGGCCTTCTTCACGGCCTACGCCCGGTGCCCGCGGTGCCGCTTCGTGACCAAGGGCTCGACGGCGCACCGCGTCCGATCGCCGACGAAATGGAGCACCGGCCTAGGCTCTGCCTGAAAACTGGTTCGGATGGGCTGCGCCGCGGATTTTTGAGCGGATCGAGGCGGCTGAGACAAGCCGTATCAAGGCGATACGGCGGGCGAAGCCAACGAAGAACCGCTCGAAAAGACCAAGCAGACGGCTGAAATTCCCCCGATCGACGATTTCTCGTCGTCCTCCTGGTCCGGGGGGGGCGGCCGGTCGTCCGGCGCCGGGGCCAGCGGGAGTTGGTGAAACAGGGGGCCGGCCGAGCGGGCGGCCGAGCCGGCGAAACCTTCCCTGCCGCCGCCCGTTGAATCCTCCATGGCCGCGACGTCCTGCACCCCGAGACTGATGGCATGCATCGTGGCCGCGGCCTGCGCGGCGACCTGCCCGGCGGCGGCGGCAGCGCCGGCCGAACCCTGCGACGACGCCACGTTCCTGCGCCGCGTGTCGCTCGACCTGGCGGGCCGCCAGCCGACGGCCGGCGAGATCGAGACCTTCCTTGCCGATGCCGCGCCCGGGAAGCGGCGGGCCGCGATCGACCGACTCGTGGCCGATCCGTCCTGGTCGCGAACTTGGGCCCGGTACTTTCGCGACGTCATCCTCTATCGCCGCACCGACGACCGGGCATTGCTCATCGCCGGGCCGCTGGAGGAGTTCCTCGCCCGCCGGCTCCGCGACGATCCGCGTTGGGACGCCATCGCCCGGGAGTTCATCACGGCCACGGGTGCGCCGGCGCGGCACGGCGAGGTCGCGATCGTGATGGCGCAGATGGGCGAGACGGCCGACATCGCTGCGGAGGTGTCGCGGATCTTCCTCGGCATCCAGTTGCAGTGCGCCCAGTGCCACGATCACTTCACCGACCGCTGGAAGCGGCCGCAGTTCCACGAGTTCGCCGCCTTCTTTCCCCGGATCGAGATCCGGCGCGGCGCCGGCGAGGGCCTCGACCGCTTCGAGGTGGCCTCCTTCGACGTCGCCCCGCGCCGGCAGCGGCAGATGGCGGACAACCCGCGACGGGGAGACCTCGAACACGAGATGCCCGACCTCGCCGACCCTTCGCGTCCGGGCACGGTGATGACGCCGCGGTTTTTCCTCACTGGCGGCACGGTGCCACAGGGCACGCCCGACCAGGAACGGCGACGGGCGGTGGCAGGCTGGATCACGTCGGACGCGCACCCCTGGTTCGACCGCGCGATCGTCAACCGCCTGTGGACGGAACTGGTCGGCGCCGGCTTCTACCGCGGCGTGGACGACATGGGGCCCGATCGCGTGCCCGAGCCGGTCGCCCCCGGCGGCACGACGCTCGACGGCCTCTCCGCCGGCTTCCGCAAGTCGGGCCACGACCTCCGCTGGCTGTTCCGGGAGATCGCCCACAGCCCCGAATACCAGCGGTCGAGTCGCTCGCGGTCGAGCCCGGACCGGGCGGAGTTCGCGGCCAACTGCCCGCAGCGGCTGCGGGCCGACCAGCTCTACGATCAGGTGCTCGCGGCGCTGGCCGTGGACGAGTCGCAGGCCGATCGGCGTCCCGCCCGGGCCCGCGGCCGCCCCACGCAGGCGGGACGCAGGCAGCTCGGTGCGCCGCGGGCGGCGTTCGTCCAGGCCTTCGGCTTCGACCCGAGCCTGCCGCGGGAGGAAACGACCGGCTCGATCCCGCAGGCGCTGCTGCTGATGAACAGTCAGCCGCTGGCGGCCGCGCTCGACGGCGATCGCCGCGGCACCGCGCTGGGGGGCCTGCTGCGGGAGCACGCCGACGACCGGGACGTGGCCGACGCGCTCTACCTGCGGACGCTCGCCCGCCATCCGACACCCGCGGAACTCCGCGCCTGCCTCGACCACGTGACCAAGGCCGCCGATCGGGCGGAGGGCTTCGAGGACGTGTTCTGGGCCCTCGTCAATTCCGCCGAGTTCATCCACCGCAAGTGAGCCCCGCCATGCCCACCCGCCGTGACCTGCTCCGCCTGCTACCCGCCACCGGCCTCACGGGCGGCGTGCTCGGCTGGGGCGACATGGTCGCCGCGCGGGCTCCCGAGATTCGGCGTCGCGGCAAGGCCTGCATCCTCCTGTGGATGCAGGGCGGGCCGTCCCAGTTCGAGACCTTCAGCCCGCTGGAGGACCATCGCAACGGCGGCGGCACCAAGGCCATCGCCACCGTCGTGCCGGGCATCCGCTTCGCCGAGCACTGGCCGGAGACGGCCCGGGTCGCCGACCGGCTGGCGGTGATCCGCTCGATGACGAGCAAGGAGGGCAGCCACCCGCGGGCCTCCTACTTCATGCACACGGGCTACCTGCCCAACCCCAGCGCCCGCCATCCCACGCTCGGCTCGATCGTGGCCAGCGAGTTGACCAAGGCCCGAGGCGGCGAGACCGGCGACCTGCCGCCCGTCGTGCGGATCGGCAGCCGCGGCCGCAACGATTCCGGGGCCGGCCTGCTGGGAATGCAGTGGGAGCCCTTCGAGATGCGCGACCCGACGCAGAACCCGGCCAACACCACGCCCCAGGTGGCCACCGATCGCCACCTCCGCCGCCTCGACCTCATGGACGCGCTCGGGACGGGCTTCGCTGCCGACCTGCCCGAGGAGGCCGCGGCCCACCGCAGCCTCTACCGGCGGGCCACGCGGATGATCCTCAGCGCCGGGATGCGGGCCTTCGATCTCGACGCCGAGCCCGCGGCCGTGCGGGACGAGTACGGCGCGGGTGCCTTCGCGCAGGGCTGCCTCCTCGCCCGGCGGCTCGTGGAGGAGGGCGTGTCGTTCGTGGAGGTGGTGGCGAACGGCTGGGACACCCACCAGGACAATTTCACGAAGGTGGCCGAACTGGCCGGGCAGGTGGATCGGCCGCTGGCCGCGCTCGTCCGCGATCTCGATCGCCGCGGCATGCTCGACGACACGCTGGTGATCTGGATGGGCGAGTTCGGCCGCACGCCGCAGGTCAACCCGCGGGGCGGCCGCGACCACTTCCCCCGCAGCTTCAACGCCCTGCTCGCCGGGGGCGGGGTGCGCGGCGGCCAGGTGGTCGGCCGTACGGACCGGGCCGGCATCGAGGTGACCGATCGGCCCGTGACGGTGCCCGACCTGTTCGCCACGTTCTGCCGCGGACTCGGCATCGACGCCGCGGTGGAGAACATGGCCCCCACCGGGCGACCCATCAGGCTCGTGGACGGCGGCACCCCGGTGGCCGAAGTGTTCGCCGGCTGACGGCGGCCGCGGTAGCATGGCCGCGTCATGGATGCCGCCTCCCCGCCCGCGCCCGTCAGCCCACGCGGCCGCGGCGTCCTCGACCTGGCCGCGTGCGGTCTCGCCGCGGCCACGGTCGCCGGCTGGTGCGGCGGATGGCACTGGATCCTCGACCTGGCCAGCCATTTCCGCTGGTACTGGCTGCTTTTCGCCCTGGCCGGCCTGTTCGTCGCGCGGCGGCGTGCGACCTGGCTGGCCCGCGGCTGCCTGGCGGTGGCCGTGCTCGGCAACGCCTGGCCCCTGCTGCCCTACTGGCTGCCGGCGGCCGCCCCGGCGCCCGGGGCCGCGACGCCGGCGGCCGACGCCCTCGCGATCGTGTCGGTGAACGTGCTCCGCCGGAATGCCGACAAGGCCGCCGTCCTCGCCTATCTGCGATCCCGGGATCCCGACCTGGTCGTCGTGCTCGAGGTCGATGCCGCCTGGGCCGCGGCCCTCGCGGGGCTGGCGGACCGCTGGCCGCACGCGATCGTGGAGCCGCGGGAGGACAACTTCGGGATCGCCCTGCTGGCAAAGCAGCCGCCCCGCGCGCATCGGGTGTGCGACTTCGGCGCCGCCGGCGTGCCCTCGATCGTGGCCGAGTTCGCCGGGCCGCCGGCCGCGTTCACACTCGTGGCCACGCATCCGCTGGCGCCGCAGGCGCGGAACCTGGCCCGGGGGCGGGATCGCCAGTTGCGGGCCATCGCCGACTTCGTCGCCGCATCCCCGTGGCCGTGCGTCGTGGCGGGCGACCTCAACACCACTCCCTGGTCGGCGGCGTTCCGCGACCTCGTGGCCCGCAGCGGCCTCCGCGACACTGCCCTCGGCCGCGGCCTGCGGGGCACGTGGAACGCCCGCCTCTGGGCGCCGCGGATCCCGATCGACCACGTGCTCGCCCCGCCGGCGGCGGAGGTGCTCGACCGCTCCGTCGGCCCCGACGTCGGGTCGGACCATTTCCCGGTGGAGGTTCGGCTCCGCCTGAAGGCGCGGTGAATGCCGTCAGCGGGCCGGCGCCAGAGCGGCCAGATCCATGCCCAGCCGCTTCGCCTTCTTGTAGAGCGTCGTGCGGTTGATGCCCAGCGCCCGCGCCGCGGCGTCGCGGCGCCAGCCCGATCGCTGGAGGGCCTCGAGAATCAGCCGTCGTTCCGGCGCGGCCAGCGCCTCCTTGAGGGCCGGACCGTCGCGGCCCGCGGCGACCTCGGCCACCGGCGTGCCGCGGCCCGCTACCGTCGGCGGCAGGTCGGCGACGTCCACGAGCGGCCCGAGGCCGAGGAATGCGGCCCGGCCGACGGCATGCTCCAGTTCGCGGACGTTGCCCGGCCAGGCGTGGCTCGCCAGGGCGTCGAGGGCGGCGGGCGTGAAGCCTTCGATCCGCCGTCCGGCCTTGGCGGCGGCCGCGCGGAGGAAATGGTCCGCCAGGAGCGGGATGTCGGTGGGCCGACTCCGCAGGGAGGGCATCTCCAGCGTCACCACGTTGATCCGCCAGTAGAGGTCGGCGCGGAAGTCGCCGGCAGCGACGAGCCGCTCCAGGCTCTCGTGCGTGGCGAGGATCACGCGGGCGTCCACGGCGTGCGTCCGCGAGCCGCCCACCGGCTCGAACTCCATGTCCTGCAGCACCCGCAGCAGCTTCACCTGCAGGGCCGGCGACGCGGTGGCGATCTCGTCGAGAAAGATCGTGCCGCCGTCGGCCTGAAGGAAACGGCCCTCCCGATCCGCGGTGGCGCCGGTGAAGGCGCCGGCCGCATGGCCGAACAGTTCGCTCTCGAGCAGCGTCTCGCTCAGGGCCCCGCAGGCCACTTCGACGAACCGGCCGCGGCGGCCGCTGGCGCGATGGATCTCGCGGGCGAGGAGCGACTTGCCGGTGCCGCTCTCGCCGGTGACGAGCACGGTGGCGGGCGTGGCGGCGACACGGGCCGCCAGGTCGAGCACGCGGCGGAGCGTCGGGTGCGAGCCGAGCACCGCCCCGGCGTCTCCCGGTGCCGCGGTGCGGGCGGCGACGGCCGCCCGGCCGCCGGCGATGGCGGCCAGGACTTCGACGTCGCGAATCGGCGGAGCCACGACGGCATCGGCGGCAAGTGCGGCGGCAGCGGCAGCGGGCCCGACGGCGACGATCGCGGTCGAGCGACCGGCGGCCCGGGCCACGCGGCCCGCGGTCGGCAGGGCGGCGTCGAGCAGGAGCACGTCGCAGGCGGTGCGTGACAGGGCCTGGACCGCCTCGGCGGCGGTGCCCACGGCCGAGGCATGGTGGCCGAGCCCGCACAGCCACTGCGCGCGGCTCGAGGCCTGCCGCCGATCGTCGTCCACGACGAGCACACGGCACGGGGCAAGGGTCTGGATGTCGTTCATGGGCGGCCTGTGCGACGGAGGCGCCGATTCGGCCTCCGAGAATCTTTAGGTCGCGGATCGGCGACGGCAAAGTCGCCCCAGGGCGACGAGTCACCGGAAACGTCAGTCTCGCGGCCGCGCGATCCGCACGACCGGCGCCACCCTCACGGGCGGGGCTGCGGCCGGTCGTCTTCGACGTGGTTGACGTCGCCCAGATGCACGGCATCGGCGATCCGATCGGCCGCCGGGCCGAGGAGGATCTCGCGGTTCTCGAACAGGGCCTCAGGGTCCTGGTCGAGCATGCGGATCCGCCGCTTGCGAAACGAGAAGAAGGCGACCACCGCCAGGGCCCCGAGGGCGGCGAGGATGACGACGACGGTGAATCCCTTCTCGACCGACTGGATCAGCCCGGTGATGCGGTCGCCGAACAGGTAGGCGAGCCCGAAGAAACCGCCGATCACGACCGTCGCACAGACGAAGTCGGCGAGCAGGAACCAGCGATACTTGACCCGGAGGATGCCGGCCGTGAGGTAGAAGGGGCTGCGGAGGCCGACCAGGAACCGGGCCACGAAGAAGGCCTTGATGCCGTGTTTCTTCAGCAGGTCTTCGATGGTCTTCTCCCGCTCGGGCGTGAGGAAGCCCGACCACCACGGATGCTCCTTGAGGATCCGGGCCCCGAAGAACCGGCCGATGGCGTACATCAGGCTATCCCCCAGCAGGGCGCCGATCATGCAGGCCGGCAGCGCGTAATACCACTTCAGCGCCCCGGCCTTGCTGGCCACGCCGGCCGCCACGATCGGCACCTCCTCCGGCACCGGCAGGCCGATGCCCGTGAGCGTCAAGAAGAGGATGATCCCCAGGTAGGAGGTCTGTTCGATCCAGTCCAGCATCGGGGATGACGTGGGCGAGAGGCGCAGGGCGGTCGAGAAGGACGACCAAGTGTACCCGGGCAGCGACGGTCAACCACGGCCGAGCGTTTCGACCGCGGCGCCGGGATGCCACGCCACGTCGGCCTGGTCGAGATTCGCCGTGGCCACCGCCAGGCCACCGGCCGTGGGGGCGGGCAGCACGAGGATCGCCGACACGTCCCCTCCGGGCGGCGCGATCAGTTCCAGGCCGTCCGGGCCGAGCACGTACAGCGCCGTCGCCAGCGCGTCGGCCGTGGCGGCGTCGGCCGCGAGCACCGTCGCGGAAACCACGCCTTCGGCCGGGCGGCCGGTGCGCGGATCGAGGATGTGGCCGAGCCGCCGGCCGCGGTCGATGAAGAACTGCGTCCCCGAGCCGCTGGTGCCCAGCGCCCGGTCGGCGAGCGTGACGGTCGCCAGCCGCGCGCCGGGTCGGAGCGGATGCCGCAGCCCGACCTTCCATCCCCGGCGGCCGGGCTCGTCGGGCCCCTGCACGCCCCGGGCCCGAACGCTGCTTTGGCCCCCGTGCACCAGCACGCTGCGCACGCCCGCCACGGCGAGCTGCTCGACGGCCCGATCGACCGCCCAGCCCTTGCCGATCGCGCCGGGATTGATCTCCACGCCGGGCCGCGCGAACCGCACGCGACGGCCCGCGGCGTCGAGCTGCACGTGCCGCATCCCGGAGGCCGCCAGCGCCGCGGCCAACGCCTCGTCGGTCGGCGTCCTGCCCTGCCGCCGGAGGAATCCCCAGGCGCGCACCAACGCCCCGGCGGCGATGTCGAAGCCGCCGCCCGTACGGTCGTGCAGTTCGCGGGCCCGGGCCAGCAGGGCGAACACCTCGTGCGTGACGGGCTGCCAGCCGTCGGCCGCCGTGGCGTTGAGGAGCGACAGGTCGCTCGTGTCCCGATACACGCTGAACGCGTTCTCGATCTCGTCCACGAGGTCGAGGGCCGCGCAGGCCAGTTCCGTGGCGTCGGCCACCTCGCCGGCGTTGAACACCACCTCGAACCGGCAGGCCATCGCCTCCCGGCCGATCACCAGCGTGTGCAGGTCGGCGTCGCCAGCCATGGCGGCTACCGGGGCGCCAGGCCCCGGTCGAAGGCCTCCTGGTCGCGGCGGAAGACGGCCAGTTCCCGTTCGAACTCCGGCAGCGAGACCGTGTAGACGGGCCGCTCCTCGGTGTGGGAATGGCAGTGGGCCACGAGCAGGCGGTAGAGAAACTTGAACAACTGCCGCGGCACCCGCAGGCTCCGCAGCCCGTCGATCAGCCGGCGCTGGTCCACCGCCGGGTCGAAGAGGCTGGAGAGCGTGGCCGGAGGTGTGCCCACGCTGGCCGCCTTCACACGGGCCGACGCGATGTCGTAGAGCGTCTCGCCCGACCATTCGAGCGAGGGCACGAGGTTCTGCTTGTCGAGCCGGGCCCGCTGGTTGAAGGCCTCCGTCTCCCGCTCGATGAACCGGTAGAGCTCCTCGGGCAGGAGGAGCTTGAAGCCCAGGCCCGGCGACTTGAGGAACTTGTTGTCGAAGAGCGGCCAGATCACCTGCCGCATGCGGTCGGCGGAGCCGTTGATGAGGTGCGGCTCGTCGAGCCGATCGATGATCACGACCATGCCGGTGTAGCCGAGCGCCGCGAGCACGCCCTGCAGCTTGGCGAACAGTTCGTAGCGATCGTCGCTCCGGGCGAGGGCCGGCAACGGCTGGCCCGCGAGATCGACCTCCGGCATCCGGGCCAGCGCGCCGGCGAGCTGGCCGACCGCGCGGTTGCCGGTGCGCGTCGACCGCACGATCCGCCAGGCCGCGCAGCCGCCGCGGATCTGCCGCCACGCGAGCGGCAGCCAGGCGGCGGCGACCGCCGCCCACGGCCACCACTGCCGCGACCAATCGGCCGTGCCCTTGGCGATCGAGAGCCCGAGCGCCGCGGCCAGGGCGACCGTCGCCGCGACCGCCAGCCACCGCGGCCACAGGCCCGCCCAGGCCCGGTAGCCGATCCGCCCCCGTAGCCGCCGCCACCGGGCGGGGAAGGCCTCGGCCAGCGATTGGTCGTAGCAGGCCGCCAGGAGGGCCAGGTCGCGGGCCTGGGGCGGAGAGAGCCGGGGCGGCCGCGGCCCCGGCTCGACGAGCGTGGTCACGAGTTGCGTGACGGCCAGCGTCAGGATCGCGTCCATGTGATCCCAGAGCTTCCACTGGCCGAGCACCTTCTCCACGGGCCGGCGCGGGCCCACGCGGCTCACGAAGCGGTCGAGGAAGGGGTTGAAGTCGTCGTACAGCACGACGAACGTGCGGGCCTCGGGGTGGGCCGCGGCGTGCCGCTCGAACTGCCGCACCATCTGCAACTTGAGGGCCGTCTTGCCCGCGCCCTTCTCGCCGAACACGATCGCCGTGCTCGGATCGGCGGGGTCGCCGTAGACCTTGTCCCAGGCCGGATGGAACGTCGTCTCCAGGCAGGCCCGCTTGAAGACGGTGTCGTTCTGGGCATCCTCCTCGGCGAACGGGTTGCCCGCGATGCCGTGGTGCTCGAGGAACTCTTGGACTTTCATCGCGCGGCAGGCCCCGGGGACGGCGTCACTTCCCGGCAGCCACCATGCCCTCCACCATCTTGCGGAACCCGTCGGCCTGGGCGGCCACGGTCTGCGCCGGGCCGTAGAACTTGAGGAAGTAGTTGCCGCGGTCCGGCGTCTCGACGATGGCCGCCAGCATGCGATAGCCGGGCCGCTCCACCGCCCCGCCGCCGGCGGCGGGCCCGCCGGGCATGTCCTTGTAGGTACCGGGGATGTCGACGATCGTCACCTTGCACCCGGCGAGTTCGAGCGCCTTGCTGGTCGCCCGGTCCTTGGTCGCGCTGCCGTCGGGCTGCGTGAACTGGCCCTGCCAGCGGTCGATGTTGGCTTGGACCGAGCCCCCGGCGCCCATCACGGTCATGCGGCCGGGAGGCGTTTTGGTTTCGTCCCCCGGCGACGGGATCGCAAACTCGGTCTCGACCATGTTCGACTTCGGCTGCACCCGCATCCAGCCTTCCGGCGCGCGGAGGGAGTAGCCGCCGTCGGCGATCGTGAAGACGCGACTCTCTGGAGCCGCGTCGGCGGCCGCGGCCTGGGCGGCGGGCCGCGCGAGTGGCGTGGTCACCTGCGCTGCGGCGGGCAGCGCGAGGGGCAGCATCAGCGCCGTCGCTACGAGGGCGAGAGTGAACCGCGAGCTATGCAGGATCATGGCGGGCGCTCCTGGGGGACGAAAGTCGGCGGGGCGACGCCGAAGACTCTATCACAGGGTCCGCAGCCGTGCGGTCGGCCGGCATCGTCAGCGGCCTCGGAGCCCGAAATACTCCGGGAAAGCGGTGCCGATCGGCCGCCAGTCGGCCCAGTCCGCCCGCCAGACGAGTTCGTTGCCCGTCGCCGCGCCGCTCTCGAGCCACGCCTGCATGGCCGGGGCCGCCAACGGATCAGACGCCTTGCCTCCGGCCACGGCCAGGCACCATGCGAGGTCCGGCCGCTCAGCGATCAAAGGATGCGCCGGCGCGGACGGCTCGTGCGGCTCGCACTCCACGTGCACCTCGTCGGCCAACGCGGGATCGACGGCGGTTGCCTGGGGCGCATCGACCGACAGGGGGACGACCCGTGGCAGATCGGCGGCCAGGGCCGCATCGAGCGACACGAGTCTGGCTGCGGGAAGCGGCGCCGGCGGCGAGACCGATCCGGGCGCGAAGGCGGAAGTGAGCGGAATCCGAAACCGGGCCCCGCACGTCGGGCAGATGCCCTTGCGGCCCGCGAGATGAGCCTTGACCTTAACGCGATGCCCCTGGGGGCAGAACGACACGATGCCCACGAATGCGTCCCGGAAGACGGCGGGGGCGACGCCGGCCGGCCGCCACCCACCACCGATCATCCCCCCGGCCGCCTTCCCGCCGCAAGATGGCGGGCCGCTGCTTGTGGATCCGCCCCGCGGATCGTAGTCTCCTGGCCGTCGGTCGGGGCCTGCGAGTCCTCGCCGCATCCCCAGGGAGCCAGCCCCCCATGCCGCGACGAGACGACCGGCCGGCCGCAGATCACGACGAACCGGAGGCGGACTCCGGTCCGGTCGAAATCGCGCTCGTGGGCGACCTCACGGAACACGAGGGCGACCTCACGGATCGGCTGCTGGGCGTCGCGCCGGGGGCGGAGTGCACGCTGTATTTCGACTCCCCCGGCGGCAGCCCCTACTGCGCGATGTCGCTGGTGGCGCTCCTCAAGATCCGCGACGTGCGGGCCACGGCCATCGTCACCGGGGAATGCTCGTCGGCGGCCCTGTGGCCCTTCGCCGCCTGTCGGCGCCGGCTCGTCACCCCCTACAGCGTGTTCCTCTTCCATCCGATGAAGTGGCAGAGCGAGGAGCACATCGGCATCAAGGAGGCGGCCGAGTGGTCGCGGCACTTCGCCGACCTGGAGCGGGACATGGACGTGCTCCTGGCGCAGCTCTTCGGCCGGGCCGGAGACCTCATCGATCGCTGGATCGCCACGCATCGCTACGTGACGGGCAAGGAGATGGCCGAGGCGGGGCTGGCCGAGTTGATTCCGCTCCAGCCGCTGCCCGGACTCGCGCCGCGCGGCTGAGCCGGCGGCCGGGGTGGGGCAGCGCCCCGGTCTAGCGGTAGTCGCCGTGGCAGGCGGCGCACGCTTTCTTCATCGCGTCCACGGCGGCCAGGGCGGCGGCGTGATCCTTCTTCCGCGCGGCGTCGCGGGCCGCGAGTCCGGCGTCCCGCATCGCCGCCGCGTAGCCGCGATACGTCTCGTCGTCGTGGCCCTCGAAATCCCGCTGCTGGATCACCTCGCCGATCACGGCCACGATCTCGGCATCGTGGGCCACGGTCTCGATCTGCTTGGCGAATTCCGCCTTGTCGGCCACCGCCGCGGCCAGCCGACCGTCGGCGGTCTCGAGTCGCGACATCAGTGCCGAGCGGGACGCCGTCTGGCTCCACTGGAAATCCTCGTCGCGATCCGGCTTGCCCGCCGGCGCGCCGCCGTCGAGCATCGCCTCCAAGTCCGCGACGCGGGCCTGCGACTCGGCGAAGGACTGGTCCGTGCCGGCCTTGCAGTTGAATCCTGCCCGCGCGAACAGATCCCGGGCCACGGCGGCGTCCCGCCTCCAGCGTATGTCCTGGTCGTAGGCCGCGATGACGGCGAAGGACACGGCGACGACGCTGAACGCGTCCCGTGCCCGCTCGTAGCCGCCGCCCTTGAACTCGGTGGCCCGGGCGGCGGCCGTCGCGGCCACCGCCTTCATGTCCTTGATCTCGTCGGTGAGCGTCTCTTCCGAAACGAGGGCGGACCACTTGAAGCCCGACGCATCGAATGGCCCCGAGCCGGATCGGCCGGTCGCGGATGCGTCGCCCGTCGCCGCCTCGGCGGCCCGCAGGGCGGCGAAGTCGGGCCGCGGCCCCTCCAATGCGGCGAAGGCGTCGGCGGGGAACGTGGCGACGATGGCCTCGTCCCAGGCGGCTGGCGGAGCGGCACGCCGCACCGGGGGCGCCCCGCCGGCCTGCAACCAGGCGGCCGTCGCCAGCACCGTCACCACGATCGTGGCGAGCGGCCGCGGAGCACCGCAGGACCTGGCGTGCACAGGGTCGGCGGCCGATTGGAGCATGCAGGCAGTCTACGGCACGGGCAAAAAGTCCGCGCAGACTCGTCTTGACCGTGCCGGATCGGGTCGTCAGTCTTCCCCGCCCATGCAAGAGGGTAGCCCCCTGGCCGCCCGCGCCCGTAGGAGTCATCCAGCCATGCACACCGGCAATCCTCCGTCCCGCTCCACGCCGCCTCGTGCCGCCTCCCCGTGGGCGGCGATCGGGCTGGCCGGGCTCGCGGCCCTTGCCGTTTCGCTGCCACTGGGATGTTCCGCGACCGGCGACGCGACGGCGGGTGCCGAGCCGGCCAAGGCCGCCGTCGTCACCTTCCTCGAGGCGGTCAAGAGGGGCGACGACGCCGCCGCCCGGGGCATGCTCACCAAGCTCGCCCGGCTGAAGACCGAGGAACTCGGGATTTCCGTCGCCCCGCCCGTGGCCGACTCCGCGACCTATTCCGTGCGGGAATGCGAGATGGTCGGCGACGGCCACGACCTGGCCCACGTGGGCACGACCTGGACCGACATGGACTCCGAGGGCTTCAAGACCACGGAAAACGTGGTCTGGGTCGTGCGGCTCGACCCGGAAGGTTGGCGGGTCGTCGGCATGGCGATGCGGGTGTTCGACGACATGCCCCCGCTGCTCCTCAACTTCGAGGACCCCGAGGACATGCTGGCCAAGCAGGAACTGGTCGCCAAGGAACTCCACAAGCGGGCTGAGGCAGCGGCCCAGGAGACGAGTGCCGATCGCACGGCACGCGGCAGCGATTCACGGTCAAAAGTGCAGTGACCCGGCAGAACATCCGGAAAAACCTGCAATCTCAGCCCAAACTGCCCATATTTCTTGACAGCGACGGGCACGCTGCTAGCCTGACGTCCTAGTTTTCCTAGGCGGCACTTCTTTCCCATCCTTCTTGCCTTTCCTCAGGGCTGGGTGTGGCAGGCGGTTGCCGGGGCGAATCCGGTCCATCCCCAAACAGGCTTGCTGCGGTCCGGTGGCCGTCCCGGATCGGGTTTCAATTCGTGACGGCTTCTCGGACGCACGACGCGTCGATTTCCCCAAGTGGAGGTTCGTGATGAAGCGGTTCCTCGGTTTCTCGGTTGCGATGTTCGTCGCGCTCGTCGCCATCGCCCTCGTCGGCGGCGACTCGGGTGCGGTGGCCGGCCATGGTTGCCATGGCGGCCGGAAGTGCCACGGTGGCGGCCTGCTGGCCAAGCACCACGCCAAGAAGTGCCACGGCGGCCTCCTGGCCCGCCACAAGGCGCGGAAGTGCCACGGTGCCGAGGTGGCTGCTGATTGCGGCTCGTGCGGCGAGGCTGCGGCCGTCGACGCCGGCTCGTGCGGCAGCTGCGGCGAGGCTGCCGCGGTGGAAGCCGGCTGCTCGGGCTGCGGACAGGCCGCTGCCGTCGAGGGTGGCTGCGCCGGCGGCGCGTGCGGTGGCGAGGGCGTGATCTCGGAAGGCGTTCCGACCGAGGCCGCTCCGGCCGCTCCGACGCCGGCCACCACGGTCGCGCCGCCCGCGCCGGCCAAGACCTGATCGCAGATCGAGGAGTCTGGTTCATGCCCGCCGCGGTCGCGGCGGGCATGCGTCGGCACCACGTCTCAACGAGGCCGGGCCTTCCCACGGGAAGGCCCGGCTTTATTTTCGCGCCGGTGGTGTCACGGCATTCGGGCCGCGACCCGCCGCTGTCACGGAGACGACGGGGAGGGTGACGGCGCGGGTGGCGGCGTCACCGGATCCGTGGGAGGAACGAGGCGGCGAAGCAGCCGCCCGCGCCGTGGAGGCGGCTGGTCCGGATCGGTAGCCTCGGCCGCCCGGCGTTCCGCCCGGCGCTTGGCAACTTCCTCGAGCACGCCGCCGACCAGATCGACGATCGCCTCGGCGCTGGGATTGCCGCCGCCGGCCGCCGGCGTGTCGGGCGATGGCGTTCGTTCGGTCGGCTCGCCGGGCCTCCAGCCGGGCTGTGGCGGACTGCCGGGCTCCGCCATGGGTGGCCCGCCCTGGGGCACGGTCGGCTGCGGAGAGCCCCCGCGCAGCCGCTCGATCAGGTCGGTGACCACGCCCCCAGCCGCCGCCTTGATCGAGCCGTCGAAGTTTACCTGGGGCTGGCCGAGGACGCCGCCGATCCCGACCGAGATGCTCTTCCCGGCCAAGGCCGCCAGCAGCGGCCTGTCTTGCGGCAGGTCGGCCGGGATGGGCAGCGACAATTTCACGTCGAGCGACTTGTCGTCGATTCCCACGGAGCCGCTCGACCGCACGTCGAGCCGCTGCCCCGGCTTCGCCAGCGGCACGCCGAACTCCAGGCCCTCGTGCCACATCCGGCGCTCGGCAAGGCGAAACGCGACGTGCGACTCGTCGGCGACGCGGATCGCGGGCGGCACGGGCGGCCGTCCGGGCAGCGACTGGAACAACCGCGTCACGAGCGGACCCGGCCCGAGCACGACCTCGTGCATCGCCAGCACACCCGAAAGCGTGCCGGCCTCCGGCCGGCCCACGGGCAGCTTGGCACCGTCGAGACGGAGCGAGAATCGCCCGCTCGTGCGTGTGGCGTCGGCCAGCACGGGCGCGATGTAGGCGAGCACCCCCTGGGCAACCCCCGGCTCCAGGCGGGCGTCGGCGAGCAACTGCACGGGCTCGATCACCCATTCGCTCCACGGCCCGTCCGCGGACGGGCCGAGAGCCGCCCGCAGGTTGATCGGGTCGCTGACCCACGGTTCCTGCGTCCACGGGCCGGCGATCCGCACGACCGCAGCGGCCACCTCGAGCCGCAGCCGCACGCGGCCGGGCCGTGGCGGGGAGGCCGCGGTCGAACCTCCACCGCTGGCAGCCGGCACGATGAGCGTCTCGAGGTTCGACCGCCGATTGGCGTCGTAGACGACGCCGACGTCGAGCCCCTCGAGCCGCACCCGTCCCAGGTCGCCGCCCGAAAGCAGCATGGCCGCCAGACCGTGGCTCGTCTCGATGCGGCCGATCCGCAGCGGCGGCTCGCCACCGGCCCGCGGCACGACGGCGACGCCCTCGAGCACGAGCGGCCCCGTCCACCCGAGCCGCACCCGCTCGATCCGCACGTCGCCTCGCAGTTCGGGAACGCTCGCGGCGATGAGCGCCGATAGTCTCGCGGGAGTCGCCAGCATCCAGGGCAGCGCGGCCACGCCGATCGCGACCACGACCACGACCGTGCCGAGCAGGGCCTTCGCCTGCGACGAGAAAAACCTGCGCGTCTTGGCCGACGCGGCTTGCTGCGGCTGGGACATGGGAAATCGCTCCTCCGGGCCGACGCGATGCGAAACCGCGGCCCCGGGCGACGTGAAGGCCGGCCGGGACGCCGGGGATTCTACGCGACCCAGACCGAGCCCGCCGCTTGAACGGCCCCTCGATCTGGTAGACTTTCGGGTCGTCGCGGGCGTAGCTCAGTTGGTAGAGCGCTAGCTTCCCAAGCTGGATGTCGAGGGTTCGAGTCCCTTCGCCCGCTTTTCTTGTTTCGCCGGAAGCACGTGGAAAACACGCGAGATTTTCGGCTTCTTCGTGCGGGCGGATTTTTTGCGCGATGGACTGTGAGACCCTGCGGAGTCCTCCAAAGCACCACCGTTCCCTGAAGTTGGTACACCACTGTGGACAACGGCGGCTGAGGTGGGTGTCGAACTCCCAGCCGCCCGCATGGGCGACGGCGTGGGCGATGCCGGCAAGGCATCTCGATGCCCTGCAGGATGACGTCCACCCGGGTCGATGGCCTCCGGATCCTGCGGCGGCGGACCTGTTCCTCCGCCTGCGACGCCGATCTGGCTATCAGTTGGTCAACATGTCTCGACAAACCCGGTCAACGTATTGTGAGGCGACGCCATGAACAGGCTGAGTAGCGTCCTTTCCATCCTCCTGTCGTTTCCCTTGGCCGCCCAGGCTGCCCCGGTGGGGCTCAAGGCCTTCTGCCGTTCTGGGCAGACCTTCCTTACCTGGCAGGAGGACGGCGCGGACTGGTACTACGTCTATGCGTCCGACTCCCCCATAGAGAAGACCGCAGGCCTGAACTGGATTGCGAAGATCCCCAAGGGTTCCAACCACTTCCGCTTCTTGAACGAGGATCCGAACGACGAGAACAGGAACACCAAAGACAAGAAGTGGGCCAACCTCTTGAATGGCCAGAAGTGGGCCGAACGCATCCAAATCGAGGACGCCCCGGACGCCTCGAAGGGTCTCCCAGACGGCACCGGCCTGTTCGTCCGCACGATCAAGAACGAGGGCACCACCTACTACGCGGTGACTTCGGCCGAGGGCGCGGACGCGAAACAGGGCGACAATGCCCTCGCCGAGGGTGTCCAGGAAAAGATCGGGACGCCGGGCGCCACCCTGGCCTTCAAGGACAAGAACCAGCACTGGTTCGTGTTCTTCTCGGATTTCGAAGTGTGGAACCCCACTCGGGTCGACGACCACATGGAGGGGTACGCCCATGTCTTCAACGCTTCCATCCCCGCCAAGGTCAGCGATCCGGCTCCCCTGTCGGTGAAGCTGCACGCCTATACGGCGTGGAAGGATGTCTTCATGCCCTACAGCTTTCCCATTGGCGACGGTGTGACCATCGCCATGTTCGACTACAACCTCACTTGGTGGTTCGGCTCGGTCGAGGGGTTGAAAGAGGTCGACGACAAGAAGGAGGCCAAAGGGGAGCGGGTGGTCAACTACACCGAGCAGAGGCTGCTGCAGGCCATCCGCTGGGTGATCTCGAACCCACCCAACTTCCCGGCGAAGATCGACCCCCTGCGGGTGCACGTCTTCGGCGGCTCGATGGGGGGCAGCGGAGCGAACCACGTCACGCTGAAGAACGGCGACTTGGTCGCATCGGGCCATGCGTCCAAGGGCTACACCAACTGGGCCATCCCGAAAACGGTCAACCCTTTCACGCAGGCGTTTCGGGAGAACACTTTCTGGCCTGACTTCGAGAAAAAGTACGGCTCCTTCGAGGCCAATCTGCCGACCTCCCTCCGCGGCGAAAAGAGGGTGTACGACCTCTTGGACCTGAAGACCTGGGTGAGCGATCCCTCGATCGAGACCCCCTACCTCGATTCGGGTCACGGCACCATCGATGCCGTCATCCCCTTCTGGGGGATCGCCGAATAC
>JBIPLS010000029.1:0-23387 GCA_044368305.1 Pirellulales bacterium | reverse complement strand
GGGCGACGGCCAGTGGGATCTGGCTCAACTACGCCCTGCCGACGGACCAGCTCGAAAAAGGCTGTGCCGAAATCAAGGCTGGCACGGCCGCGGCCGTGCCAGCCGACGAGGCCCGCCCGTTCGACCCGCGGCGGTTGGGCGTCGTCCTCGTGCCCGATCTTCTCGACCGCACGCCGCCCTACGTCGAGTCGCTCGTGCCGGGCTCGTCCGCCGCGCGGGCGGGACTCGCCGTGGACGATCTCGTGATCGCCGTCAACGGCCGCGCCGTGGCGGCGCGGGCCGCGGTCGAAGCCGCCCTCGGCGGGCTGGCGGCCGGCGACCCCGTGCGGCTCACGGTGGTCCGCGACGGCGCCGTCCTCGATCTGGAGTTGGGGCCGAGGCCGCGGGACGAGGTGGCCCCATGAGCGGTGCCGACCCGGGCCGGATGCCGTCCGTCGGGGGCCGCGTGCTGCTCGGCCTCGTGGTGCTGGCGGCGGCGCGGCTGGTTCGTGCCGCCGACCCGGGCGAACCCACGCTGGCCGAGGAGGCGGCGTTTCGCGCGGCCGTCGCCAGGGTCGCCGCCGCGGTCGTGCGGGTCGAGCCGGTGGCCGCGGCCGTGGGGACGGGCGAGGCGGCGACCGGCGGCGGTCCCTCCACGGGCCTCGTCGTCGCCTCCGCGGCCGATGCGGCCTGGGTTCTGACCACGGCCTGGGCCGTGCCCGATGCCGCCGCCGAGACGGTGCTCGTGCGGGCCGACGGAGTGCGGCAGGCGGGGCGGGTCGCGGGCCGCGACGGATCCCGCGGCCTCGTCCTCCTGAAGACGCAGCCCTGGGCCGACGTTCCGGTCCTGGAGCCGGCGCCGCGCCGCGACCTGGCGCCGGGGCAGTGGGCCATCGCCGTGGGACGCGGCTGGGGACACGCCGCGCCGAGCGTGGCGGTGGGCATCGTGTCGGCGGTCGATCGGGCCTGGGGCCGCGCCGTGCAGACCGATGCCTCGGTTTCGCAGGCCAACTACGGTGGACCGCTCATCGACATCGCGGGCCGCGTGATCGGCATCCTCGCGCCGCTGCCGGCCGATACCGCCGGCATGACCCAGGGCACGGAACTGTACGACGCGGGAATCGGCTTCGCCGTGCCCTTGGAGGACGTGCTGCCCGTGCTGCCGCGGATGCAACGGGGCGAGCAGCTCGCGGCCGGGATCCTCGGCATCACCTGGCGGTCGCGGGACATGATCAACGGCGAGCCGGTCATCGCCTCCTGCCGGCAGGGATCGCCCGCGGCGGTCGCGGGCCTGCGGCCCGGCGACCGCGTCGTGCAGATCGGCGATCGCGCCGTCGCCCGGATCGGCGCGGCGCGGCACGAGATCATGCCGCGCCGTGCCGGCGACACGTGCGCGGTCGTGGTGGAACGTGCCGCCGCGGACGGCCCGCGGCGGATCGAGGCCCGCGTGACCCTGACCGACGCGCTGCCGCCCTGGCGGCCCGCCGTGATCGGCGTGCTGCCGCCGCCGGCCCCGGAGGCAGCGGCGGGCGATGGACTGACCGTGGCATGGCTCCTGCCGGAAGGCCCGGCCGCCGCCGCCGGCATCCGCGCCGGGGAGGTGATCCGCGGCGTCGTGCTCGGTGCCGGCGATGAGGCGGAAGGCCGCCTGCCGGTCGCTGGGCCGGCGGACCTGGCGGGAGTGCTCGCGGGCGTGGCGCCGGGCGACGCCATCGGGGTCGAGGTGGTGCGGGACGGCCGGCCGCGGACGGTGGCGGTGACCACGACCGCGGCACCCGCCGACGTGCCGCCAGCGGTGCCGGGCTGGCCGCCGCCCGCGACCGACGAACCGGCCGCGGCGGCCGTCGTGAAGCTCGCGTCTCCCGACGAGCCGCGGCCCCCGCTGGCAGTGCTCCCACGGCCCGGCGGCAAGGAGGCGGTGGGCGTGATCGTGTACTTCGGCAGCCCGCATGGTCCGGTGGCGGAGGCCGAGGCAGGAGCCTGGCGAGCCGCGGCCGCGGCCTGGGACGTGGCGGTCATCCTCCCGGGTTCCGCCGATCCCGGTCGCTGGTCCGCGGACGACCTGCCCACGATCCGTCGCAGCCTCGCGGCCCTCGACGCCAAGCGGCCGATCGATGCGGCGCGGATCGCCGTCGCCGGCCAGGACGCCGGAGCCGGTTTCGCCTGGTTCGTGGCCGAGCGGCTCGGTGCCGCGGCCAAGGGCGTGGCGCTGGTGGGCGCGGCCTTGCCGCGGGCCGCCGCGGTGCAGCCATCCGAGCCGGGCCGGACGCGGTGGGTGCTCATCGGGCCGGGCGGCGCCGACGACGTCGGCCGCCGGGTCACCGCCGACCGGCGTCGGTTGGAGGCGGCGGGCTTTCCCGTGGGCACGATCGCGGCCGAGGGCGACGCCCCGCCGGCCGACATGCTGTGTCGCTGGAACGTCCTGCTGGGCCTGTTGTGAATCGGCCGCCGGCACCGCGGATCGTGTTCGCCGACGATGCAGTCGTCGTCATCGACAAGCCGTCGGGCATGCCGAGCGTGCCGGCGCGGTCGCCGCTCGACCCGCCGGCCGCCGCGGTCGTGCTGGCCTCGACCTGGGGGCCGCTGGAGGCCGTGCACCGCCTCGACCGTGACACCTCGGGATTGCTGGTGCTGGCGCGGAACGCCGCGGCGCGGGCCGCACTCGGCCGCGCCTTCGAGTCACGCAGCGTGACGAAGCGCTATCTCGCCGTCGTGTCGGGAACGCCTCCCGCGGCCAGCGGCACCGTGCACCTGCCGCTCGCCGACGACCCGACGCGGCCGCCGGCGAAGCGGGTCGATCCGATCCTCGGCCGGCGGGCGACGACCCGGTGGCGGGTGGTCGAGTCGTGCGGCCTGCGGACCGGTCCGCAGGCGCTCGTGGAGCTCGAGCCTGTGACCGGCCGCGGGCACCAGCTGCGGGTCCATCTGGCCTGGCTCGGCTGCCCGATCCTCGGCGATCCGCTCTACGGTCCGCGCGGCTCCGCGGCGGCCGCGCGACTCGCGCTCCATGCGGCCATGCTCGGATTTCCGCACCCCGCCGACGGCCGTCCGGTGCGGCTCGTGTCGCCGCCGCCGCAGGCCGCGATCTGGGACGCGTTCCCGGCCGCGTTCACGCGGCGCTTTCCGGTGCCGTCGGCCGCAGCGCCGAGCGACTGACCCGCTGCCAGTAACGGGAGAACCGGCCGAGGTCGTCAACCCGGGAAGCGTCGCAGAAGCTGGGCCAGGCCACGACCGCCAGTGGCATGACTGCGCCGATGGTGGCCGCGGCGGCCCGCACGGCCTGGCATGCCGAGTCGGACACCACCACGCCGTCGCAGCCGAGCGCCGCGGCCCGCGCGGGCACGATTCCGGCTGGATCGCCGACGAGGATCTCGACGGCCGGCACGTCGGCCAGGCATTCGAGGAGGAACACCAGTCGCTTGAGCGACGGTCGCTCGGCGGCGAGCCACCGCGGGTCGATGACGAACAGTCGGGGTGCATGCGGATGGGAGACCAGCGCGGGGCTGTCGGCGGCCGCCGAGTCGAGCGTCAGCCAGGCGAGCGGTCGCCGGGGGGGCCGGGAGCCGCACGAGCCGTTCCAGGCGGCGGGCGGCCGGAGCCGGAGCGGTGGCCGCGCCGCGACGCCGGGCAGGAAGATCCGCGCGTCGAGCGCCTCGTACGAGCCCTCGACGTCGCAGCGGCCGAGCAGCGGGCAGGGGCGGCAATGCCGACCCGAGGTGAACGTCTCCAGGTTCTCGCGATTGAACAGATAGGGCTTCGCGGAGAAGGTGCCGGCCACCCACTGCCAGGAGAGGTGGTTCGCGGCCGGGTCGCCGTCGAGGAGGTGCTCGAGGAACCAGTCCGCACCGGCCAGCCAGTGGACGCCCCGGACGTGGACGAGCCAGGATGCCAGCCACATCCGCTCGTGGTTGTGTAGCCACCCGGTGGCGTGCAGCGTTCTGACGAAGGCGTCGATGCAGGCCATGCCGGTGCGGGCGGCGAGGACGTCGACCGGCACGTGATCGAGACGGGACGGCTGCCGCCAGTTCCGAGCCGGCGACTCGAGGGCGTGGCGGATGCGGTCGCCGAGGGCGGCCTGCACCCGTCGCCAGTAGTCGTGCCAGCCGAGTTCGGCCACGAACTTCTCGGCCTGCTCGGGACGCTCCACTCGGGCCAACGCGGCGTCGCGAACCTCGGCGATCGACAGCACGCCGTGGCGGATCCACGGGGAGAGCCGGCTCACCGCGCCGTCCACGTGGTTGCGGGAGCGGGCATAGGCGACCGGATCGATCGCGGCCAGTCGCTCGACGGCCGCGGCGCGGCCACCGCGGGCGGGTGGGGCGCCGGCGGTCGCGGCATGATCGCCGGCCGCCGCGGGAAAGACCTCCGCCAGCCGTCTCACGAGCGCCGCGCCGGAGAGCGTCGTCAGGCCCGTGAGGTCGATCGGCGGGTCACGGACCGTCATGCGGAAGGCTCGGGGTTGCTGCGCACGTGGGCAGTGGGCTGCCGAAAAAACGTGCTGCCGATGGGCGCGGGAGGCGGTGACGAGAGGCCGAAGAGAAAAACGGTTCGGCGGCGCACGGCGGCCGGCCCGGGGAACGGCCGATGGTAACCGCGCCGCCTGGCGGGCACAGCGGCGGCTCGGGGCGGCCCGTGATCACGCGTGGCACGGACTTTGCCTTACAGTCGGGCCCCTGGGTGGCGGCGCCCGCTCGCCCGGGTGGGCGGCCTCGGCCAAATGGCCCGCTGGACGCCCGGATCCTGGAGGAGGTCTTCGATGCGCTGCTTCACCGCGGCCCCGCGGGGCGCGGAGTCACTGTCGGTGCCGCCGAACATCCGGGGGCGGCGCCGGTCGTCCGCCGTCGTGGTCGTCGTCCTGATGGCGGCCTGTTGGGCGGGGCTGGTCGGCGGACACGCCGCCGCCGAGGTCGCGGCGCCCCCGGCCTATACGACCGACGCGATGGTGTCGAGGCTCTGGGTCGCCGCCGACACCGTCTGGGTGCTGGTCTGCGGGATGCTCGTGTTCTTCATGAACCTGGGGTTCGGATGCGTGGAAGCGGGTTTCGCCCGCTCGAAGAACTGCGTCAACATCCTCTCGAAGAACTTCATCGTCTTCGCGGCCACCTCGGTGGCCTACTTCCTCTGTGGCTGGGATCTGATGTTCGGGGCCGGCGACGGGGGCTTCATCGGCACCGCGGGCTCGTGGCTGGTGGCCGGTGCGGACAACAGCCCGGCCGTGGGCGACAGATACGAGGGCGTCTACCGGTCGATCAGCTGGGCCAGCGTGCCGCTGTGGACGAAGTTCTTCTTCCAGCTCGTGTTCGCCGGCACGGCGGCCACGATCGTCTCCGGCGCCGTGGCCGAGCGGATCAAGTATCACACGTTCGTGCTCTTCAGCTTCCTCATGGCCCTGGCGATCTACCCCGTCACCGGCCACTGGATCTGGGGCGGCGGCTACCTGGCCGCGCGATGGAACTTCCAGGACTTCGCCGGCTGCTCCGCGGTGCACTCGGTCGGCGGCTGGGCGGCCCTCACCGGCGCCGTGATCCTCGGCCCGCGGATCGGCAAATACGCCACCGACGGGAAGCCGCGGGCCTTGCCCGGCCACAACATGATGGCGGCCTTCATCGGCTGCCTGGTGCTGTGGTTCGGCTGGTTCGGTTTCAACCCGGGGAGCACGTTCGGCGTGGCCGAGGATGGCGGCGCCGCGGCCGCGCAGGTGGCGGTGAACACGAACATGGCGGCTGCTGCGGCGACCCTGACCGCGACCCTCACGGCCTGGCTGCTGCTCGGCAAGCCCGACATCGGCATGACGCTCAACGGCTGTCTCGCCGGCCTGGTGAGCATCACCGCCGTCGCGGCCTTCACGGACGTGCGTTGCTCGCTCGTCGTCGGCGCGATCGCCGGCGGCCTCGTGGTGCTCGCGGTGCTGTTCTTCGACCGCATGCGGATCGACGATCCGGTCGGGGCGACGAGCGTGCACCTGGTGTGCGGCGTCTTCGGCACGCTGTGTGTGGGCCTGGTCACGACGCGGGATTTTTCGGCCCGCATGGTCAACACGCCGGTGGGCTGGGCGGCCGTGGGGGGGCCCCAGGCGGGGCTGTTCTTCGGCGGCGGCACCGGGCAATTGATCGCCCAGATCGTGGGCGTGCTGGCCGTGGCCGGCTACGTCGTGCCCGTGTCGGCCGCCTGTTGGCTGATCCTCAAGGCGGTGGTGGGCCTGCGGGTCACGCCCCAGGAGGAGATCGAGGGCCTCGACATCGGGGAGCACGGCAACGAGGCCTACCACGGCTTCGTGATGGCCCGGACCGAGTGATCCGGGGCACACGTGCCAGACTTGATCCGCAGGCGTGGCGGTTCGGGGCTGCCCGTGCCCGGTCGCCGGACGTTCGCCGCGGCCCCTGGAGCGGCAGTCTCGCGCCGCGGCGTTTCTCTCCACCCGGCTACGGTAGGATGACGGGCTCGTCAGTCGCCTCGGCCGCTCCCGTGAAACTCATCATCGCCATCATCCAGCCGGCCAAACTCGAGAGCGTCAAGCAGGCGCTCTCCGAGGTCGAGGTGTTCCGGCTCACCGTCCTCGACGTCCAGGGCTTCGGCCGGCAGCGCGGGCATGCGGAGACGTATCGCGGGCACGAGATCGCCGTGAACCTTCTCCGCAAGGTGCAGTTGCAGATCGCCGTCAACGACGATTTCGTCGAGCCGACCATCGCGGCGATCATCAAGGGGGGGCGGTCCGGCGAGACGGGCGAGATCGGCGACGGCAAGATCTTCGTGCTGCCGCTCGAGGAATGCGTCCGCATCCGCACCGGCGAGCGCGGCGGCGAGGCGATATGACGGCGGTGTGATTGCACGCCTGCCGCGGCCGCTGCGAGCAGACGTACATCGCGAGCCGGCGGCCGGCCAAGCGAGGCGAGGCAGGATGCCGGAGCCGCGCGTGCATACGTCCCCCGTCAGCCCTGCTGCGGGTGCAGCCGAGGGCCGCCTCCGAGGGCGAGGCGGTTGATGGCCGCGAGGAAGGCCTTCGCCGCCGCTTCCAGCGAGTCGGTGGACACGCCACGCCCCCGCTGATGCTGGCCGGCGTGCTCGAGTTCCACCGTGACCTCCGCCTGGGCGTCCTTACCCACGGTCACGGCCTGCACGCGGAAGTCACGGCACGCCGTCGTGATGCCGGTGAGCTTCTCGATCGCCAGGAAGATCGCGTCGATCGGCCCGTCACCGGCCGTGATCGTCACCGCCTGCGGCACCCCGTTCTGCAGCACCCGCAGCGTGACGGTCGGGGTGGCACCCGAGGCGGTCGTCACGGTGTAGCCCTCGAAGGTGAACTGCTCGGGAAGGGCGGCGAACTGCAGTTCGCAGAGAGCCGCGATGTCGCCGTCGTAGATCTCCTTCTTGCGATCGGCGAGCGCCTTGAACTGGTCGAAGACGGTCTGCAGCTGCTCGGCCGTGAGCTGGTAGCCGAGGGCCTTGGCCCGGTCGGCGAGGGCCGCGCGGCCGCTGTGCTTGCCGAGCACCAGGTCGGTCCGCTCCAGGCCCACGTCCTCCGGCCGCATGATCTCGTAGGTGCGCCGCTCCTTGAGCATGCCGTCCTGGTGGATGCCGGCCTCGTGCGCGAAGGCGTTGCGGCCCACCACCGCCTTGTTTCGCGGCACCTGGATGCCCGTGATGTTCGCCACGAGCCGGCTGGTCGGCACGAGCTTCCGGGTCGTGATCCGGGTTTCGACGGCATAGTGGTCCTGTCTGGTCTTGAGCGCCATCACCACCTCCTCGAGCGAGCAGTTGCCCGCCCGCTCGCCGATGCCGTTGATGGTGCACTCCACCTGGCCGGCGCCCGCCTCGACGGCGGCGAGGCTGTTGGCCACGGCCAGGCCCAGGTCGTCGTGGCAGTGCACGCTGATCACGGCGCGGTCGATGTTGGGCACGCGGTCCCGCAGGCTCTTGATCACGTGGTGCATCTGCGACGGCGTGGCATAGCCGACCGTGTCGGGGATGTTCACGGTGGTCGCGCCGGCGGCGATCACCGCCTCGACGACGCGGCACAGGAAGTCGATCTCGGTGCGGGCCGCGTCCTCGGGCGAAAACTCGACGTCGGCGCAGTGGCGGCGGGCGCGGGTCACGCCCGCCACGGCCCGGGCCAGCACCTCCGCCTCGTTCATCCGCAGCTTGAACTCGCGATGGATCGAGCTCGTCGCCAGGAACACGTGGATCCGCGGCTGGCGGGCATGTCGCAGGGCCTCCCAGGCGCGGTCGATGTCGGCGTCGTTGCAGCGGGCCAGGCCGCAGACGGTGGCGCCGGAGACCGCTGCCGCGATGTCCCGCACGCTTTCGAAGTCGCCGGGCGAGGCGATGGGGAAGCCGGCCTCGATCACGTCGACGCCGAGGGCGACGAGCGCCTGGGCGATCTCCATCTTCTCGGCGAGGTTCATGCTCGCGCCCGGCGACTGCTCGCCGTCGCGGAGCGTGGTGTCGAAGATGCGGATCGGGCGGGGCGTCATCGAGGGCGGCGCGGAGGCTTTCGCACGGTGTCGGGGAGCGGACGATCGCATCGTAACCGGGACGCCGTCGGCGAGCATCCCGAGCCCGCCTGCCACGGGGAACGAGGGCGTAGACTATGCTAAAGCCCGCCGCGGCCGGTGGAGCCTGCGGAAGGGGTGACGTGCGGGAGTCTGTCGATGGCGGCGGAGATCGAGATCGCGGCGGAGGGGCGGGCTGCCGCCCCGGCGGAAACCCGCCCGCACCGCCCGGCACGGCCCGGGGCGGCCGCCTGGAGCCGCGTGCGTCGCGGCCTCCAGGGGATCCTGCTGCTCGCGGCCGGCGTGGCGGCCTGGTGGTGGCTGGCCACCCATCACTTCACGGGCGGCGGGCACGAGGCGGGCGGCCATCCGCGGGCCGGCGGCCCGGACTCCCCGCCGCAGTCCGACGTCGTCACCCTGCCGGCCGGCGAGGCGGCGAGCCGCATCACCCTCGTACCGGCGGAGATGCGACGGTTGCGGGAACACCTCACCGTGCCGGGCCGGCTCGATTACGACGCCCGCTACCGACTCGACTACGAGTCGCCGGTGGACGGCATCGTGGCGCGGGTGCTCGTGAAAGTGCGGCAACGGGTGTCCAAGGGCGCGTCGCTCGCCGAGGTTTCGAGCCCCGACGTCGGCAAGGCCCGGGACGACGTCCGCCGGCGCGAGGACGACCGCCAGATCGAGCGCAAGGCCGCCGCGTGGGAGGCCACCATCGCCACCAACGTCGAGGCCCTGCTCGAGGCGCTGAAGAGCCATCCGCCGCTGGAGCGGATCGAGGATTCGTTCCGGGATCGCGTGCTCGGCAACTACCGGGAGAAGATCCTGGGGGCGTATTCGCGGCTCCTGTTCGTGGAGAAGGTCGATGCCGGCACGCGGCAACTGGGGTCCGGCGGCGTCCTCTCCGGCCGGATCGTCGAGGAGCGGACCAGCAATCTGGAGGTGGCGAAAGCCAGCTTCGCCACGGCCTGTGAGGAGGCGTTGTTCCAGACCCGCCAGGATCGCGACAAGGCCCGGGCGGCGCTCGATCAGGCCGAACGGCTCGTGCAGGTGGCCCGGGAACATCTTCGCACGCTGGTCGGCAGCAAGTTGGAGGCCGACGCCGGCGGCCAGGGAACCGCCGGCGGCGTGATCGACCTCGAGGGGGACGGCGACGGCGACGCCCTGAGCACGCTCGTCCTCCGCACCCCTTTCGACGGGCTCGTCGAGGACGTGTTCGTCGCCCGCGGGGAGCGGGTGCAGGCCGGCGATCGGCTGTTCGTCGTCGCCGACACCTCCACGCTCTGGGTCAGGGCCCAGATTCACGAGCGGCAGTGGACGACCGTCGAGGTGCAGGAAGGGCAGGAGGTGGCGGTGAAGGTGCCCGGGGCGGCCGAGCACAACACCTCGGCGCGGGTCAACCACGTCGGCGCCACGGTCGAGGCCGAGTCGCGGAGCGTGCCGCTGGTGGCCGAACTGCAGAACGACGACGCCCATTACAAGCCCGGGATGTTCGTGTGGGTCGATTTGCCGCAGGGGCAGGAGCGGGAGATGCTCACGGTGCCGGCGGCCGCGGTGATGCGGCACGAGAGGCGGGCCTTCGTCTTCGTCCCCGCCGGCAGCGACCGCTACCGTCGCGTCGACGTCGAGGTCGGGGCCGAGGTCGGGGGCTCCGTCGAGGTGAAGTCGGGGCTGACGGCCGGTGAGCAGGTGGTTGCGGACGGCGCGTTCCTCCTCAAGAGCGAACTGCTGCTCGAGCCGGACGAGGACCCGGCCGGCTGACCGGAGGAGGGGCGGGGCGTGCTGACGGGTGTCATCGAGTGGTCGCTCGCGAACCGGGCGCTGGTGATCGCGGCCTTCGTGCTCATGGCCTTGGGCGGGCTGTACGCGGCCACCAAGATCCCGGTGGACGCGGTGCCGGACCTCGTCAACATCCAGGTGCAGGTCGTCACCGAGGCGGGCACGCTGCCGCCGCTCGAGGTCGAGCGGACGATCACCTACCCGGTCGAGTCGGCGATGAGCGGACTCCCGGACGTGGAGGAGATGCGGAGCGTCTCGCGGCTCGGCATCTCGCTCGTCACGATCGTCTTCAAGGAGGGCACCGACATCCTCCAGGCCCGGCAACTGGTTCAGGAGCGGCTGCCGCAGGCGCGGGCGGCGATCCCGATTCCCGAGGCCGAGCCCACCCTGGGCACGCTGAGCACGGCGCTCGGCGAGATCCTGCAGTTCGAGCTGCGCGGGAAGGGTCGCAGCCTGATGGACCTGCGGAGCATCCTCGAGTGGGACATCGCCCCCGTGCTGCGCACGGTGGAGGGCGTCACCGACATCAACGCGCACGGTGGCTACGCGAAGAGCTACCAGGTGCAAGTGGACCCGGACCGGCTGGCGTCCCGTGGCGTCGGGCTCGGCGAGGTGCTCGACGCCATCGACCGCAACAACGCGAGCACCGGCGGCGGCTACGTCGTGAAGCACGGCGAGCAGCGGTTCATCCGCGGCGAGGCCCTGCTGCGGGGCGTCGAGGACATCGAGCGGGTGGTCGTCCGCAGCCCGGCGGGGGGCGTTCCGGTGCTCGTCCGCGACGTCGGCACCGTGGGCGTGGCGCCGCTGGTGCGGCAGGGCGCCGCCACCCGCGACGGACGCGGCGAGATCGTCACCGGCATGGTGATGATGGTTCGCGGGCAGAACAGTCACCGCGTCGTGGCGGCGGCGAAGGAGAAGATCGAGGAGGTGCGGGCCACGCTGCCGGAGGGGGTGGAGCTGGAGATCGTCTACGACCGCTCCGACCTCATCGCCCGGACCCTCGACACGGTGCTCCACAACCTCGCCGAAGGCGGCCTGCTCGTGATCGCCGTGCTGCTCTTCCTGCTCGGCAACGTGCGGGCCGGCATCATCGTCTCTCTGGCGATCCCGCTCTCCATGCTCTTCGCTTCGAACCTGATGCTCGCCTGCGGCATCCCCGCCAGCCTGATGAGCCTGGGGGCCATCGATTTCGGGCTCGTCGTCGACAGCTCGGTGATCATGGTCGAGAACTGCGTGCGGCGGCTGGGACTGGCGCCGCCGTCCGCCTCGAAGCTGAGCGTCGTCCGCGACGCGGCGGTGGAGGTGCGGGGGCCGACGATGTTCGGCGAGCTGATCATCGCCATCGTCTATCTGCCGATCCTGTTCCTGGAGGGGACGGAGGGCAAACTCTTCCGGCCGATGGCCCTGACGGTGCTCTTCGCCCTGCTCGGGTCGCTGGTCATCTCGCTGACGCTGATGCCGGTGCTGGCGGCGACGGTGCTGCGGCGCGAGGAGGAGCACGAGCCGCTGCCGATGCGGATCTTCCATCGGCTCTACCGGCCCCTCGCCCGCCTCGCGGTCTACCATCCCGTCGTCGTTTCGGTGGCGGCGGCGGCCCTCGTCGGGGCCAGCATTCCGGTGGCCCTGAGGCTGGGCGCCGAGTTCATGCCGCGGCTGGACGAGGGGGACCTGCTCATCGAGGTCAACCGGTTGCCGAGCGCCACGCTCGAGGACTCGATCCCGCTGACGACGCGGATCGAGCAGGTGCTCGGCGGGTATCCCGAGGTGCGGACGGTGTTCTGCAAGACCGGCCGGCCGGAGATCGCCAACGACATCATGGGCGTGCAGCAGACGGACGTGTGGGTGATGCTCGAGCCCCGCGCGGCCTGGCCCCCCGGGGTGACCCGCGACGCCCTGGTCGAGCGGATGGATCGGGCGCTCGCGGCCGCCGTGCCGGGTGCCAATTTCGGCTTCAGCCAGCCGATCGAGATGCGGGTGGACGAGCTGGTGGCGGGCGTGAAGGCCGACGTCGCCGTGCTCGTCTATGGCGACGACCTGCAGCGGCTGGGCGACCTCGGCAAGCAGATCGAGGCGGTGCTGCGCGAGATCCCGGGCGCCGCCGACGTCCGGGCCGACTGGCAGGCCGACGTGCCCACGCTGCGGATCGAAGCCCGCCAGGATCAGCTCGCCCGGCACGGCATCAACGGCATCGACGTGATGCGGACCGTGGCCGCGATGGGCGGCATCCAGGCGGGCGTGGTGTACGAGGGCCGGCCCCGCTACCCGTTGATGGTCGTGTTGCCCCGAGCCTGGCGGGAGGACGAGGAGCTGGTGCCGCAGATTCCCGTCGACACGACCGGCGCCCGGCCGGTTCCGCTGGGCGAACTCGCGGACATCCGCGTGGAGGAGACGCCGCCCTCGATCGAGCACGAGAACTCGCGCCGCCGCACGTTCGTCTCGGCCAACGTCCGCGGCCGCGACGTCGCCAGCTTCGTGCAGGAGGCGCAGGCCCGGATTCGCGAGCGGGTCAGGCTGCCGGACGGCTACACGATCTCCTGGGGCGGCGACTTCGAAAACCTGCTCTCGGCCAGCCGCCGGCTGGCGCTGATCACGCCCGTCGTGCTCGGCCTGATCGCCATGCTGCTCTACACGAGCTTCAAGTCGCTGCGGCTGGCGCTGCTGATCTTCGTGGCCGTGCCGGTGGCCGCGTCGGGCGGGGTGGCGGCGCTGGCCCTGCGGGGCATGCCGTTCTCGATCGCCGCCGGTGTGGGATTCGTGGCCCTGTTCGGCGTGGCCGTGCTCAACGGCCTCGTCTGGGTGGCCGGCGCGGAGCACGCCCGCGAGTCGGGCCGCGGGCCACGGGAGGCTGCGGTCGCCACGGCCGACGTCCGCATCCGCCCGGTGCTGATGACGGCGCTGGTCGCGAGCCTCGGGTTCCTGCCGATGGCGCTGGCGACCAGCGCCGGTGCCGAAATCCAGCGGCCGCTGGCGACGGTGGTGATCGGCGGGATCGTGACGAGTACGCTGTTGACCGCGTTCGTGGTGCCTGCCATCTACCCGTGGTTCGCGCCGCGGACACGGCCTGCCGCCACGGCGTGAGGCGAGCTTCAGTTCCGGGAGGGCCGCATGACGCTCCGCGAGTTCCAGGCGCTGATCCGCGGCATGTATCACGACAAGGATGCGGCCCGCGGCGTCGAGGGCACGTTCATGTGGCTCACCGAGGAGATCGGGGAACTGGCCACGGCCCTGCGGAGCGGAACGCGCGAGGAGCGGGCGCTCGAGTTCGCGGACGTGCTCGCCTGGCTGGCCACGATCGCCAACGTCGTGGACGTCGATCTGGAGGAGGCGGTCCGCCGCAAGTACGGCACCGGCTGCCCAGGCTGCGGCCGGCTCGCCTGCACCTGCCCGGACGCGGAGAAGCCGTGATGCGGCCGCTGATCGCGTCGGTCATGCTGTGGGTCGGGGCGTGGGCCGCGACGGCCGCCGGGGCGCCCTACGAGGTGACCGTCGGCTTCGCGGGCGGCTATCGAACCGGCGCCTGGACGCCCGTCCGTGTCGCCGGCGACGCCGTCCACGCCGGTGACGAACTGCACGTCTGGGCCGAGGATCCCGACGGGCAATTCGTGCGGTCGCCGCCGGGCGTCGCGGCGGCGGATGCCGACGGCAGGCCGGCGGCACGGTTCGTCGTCCGCTTCGGCAGGCCCACGGGCAGGCTGCGGGTCGAGCGCGGCGGGGCGGCGGCCGGCGGGATCGTCGAGTGTCGGATCCCCGAGCCTCTCGCCTCGACGTCCCGGCTCGTGCTCGTTGCCGGCGATCTGCCGGCGGCCGAGGCCGCAGCCCGGATGATCGCCCGTGAGGGCGGCCCGCTGCCCCGGGTGCTGCCGTTGGGTGTCGGGCGGACCGCGGCAGGCGGCTCGGCCCGCGACTACGACGCCGCCGAGGCGATCGTGGTCTGCGGGCGGGCGCTGCCGACCGTGCCCGCCGACGTGCTCGAGGGCATCGACGCCTGGGTTCGCCTCGGCGGCCGGCTCGTGTTCATCGCCGGCGAGTCGGCTGCGGGACTGCCGCCCGTCGCGGCGGGTTGGCTGCCCGGGTCCGTCACCCGGCTGGCGACGCTGCGCCGGCTCGGCGGCATCGAGACCCGGGCCCGTGCCGGCCGGCTGCCGGCCGGCGCCGTCGCCGGCCTGAAGGTGCCGCTGTTCGCGGCGGTGCGGGGTGCGATCGACGTCGCGGAAGGGGCCGGCGGCGCGGAGACGCCCCTCATGGTCCGGCATTGCCACGGGCTGGGCACCATCGGCTGGCTGGGCATCGACGTCGACGCCCGGCCGCTGCAGGACTGGCCGGGAGCGGCGAGCCTGCTCGCCGACCTGCTGGGCGGCCGACCGGATCCCGTCGATCGTGAGGCTGCGGGTGGCTTCGATCGCGACGCCGACCTCGCCGTCCAATTGCGGACGGCGCTGGAAAGGTTTGCCGCCGGGCCGGCGGCCGCCGCCGTGTCGCCCGTGCCGTTCGAGCTCGTGGTGGGGATCGGTCTGCTCTACGTGCTCTGTCTGTACCCGCTCGACTGGTGGCTCGTGTCGCGGGCCGGCGGCCGGCCCTGGGTGGCGTGGAGTTCCCTCGGGGCGCTGGTCGCCGCGTTCACGGCACTGGCGTGGGGCGTGCATGCAGCCCGCGGCGTCGGCGTCGAGGCCGTGAACGTCACGGAGGTCGTCGATGTCGATGCGGTCGGCGGCACCGTGCGGGGCAGCGGCTGGGCCGCGATCCATGCCGCCGAGAACGGGCGGTTCGAGGCTGCTCTGGTCACCGAACCAGCCGCCGACAGGGCCCTGTCCTGGTGGGGTGACGCCGGGCGGGGGTTCGCGGCCGTCGATGCCGCGATGCCCCACCCGTCGTTGGCCGCCGCCGACTACGCGTACGCCGGGACGCTGGCGGCCCTGGAGCGGGTGCCGATCGCCGCGGCGTCGACCCGCGTCTTCGAGGCGGAGTGGCATGCGGCGCTCGAGGCGGGCGCGGCGGTCACCGCGGACCTCGCGGTGGGCGATCAGGCCATGCTGCGGGGCGGGCTGGCGCACCACCTGCCGGTGCCGCTGGAGAACTGCCGGCTCGTCCATGCCGGCTGGCTCTACGACGTGGGCCGCCTCGAACCCGGGCAGCGGTACGACACGGCGGCGGGCCGCGGGCCGCGGTCGCTGGCCGCGGCGGTCACCCGCCGCGCCGCCGCCAAGGATCGCGACGTCGCCGCCCGCTGGAACCCGGCCCAGGCCGACGTGGACCGCATCCTGGAGGTCGCCGGCTTCCACGCCGCCGCCGGCGGCGAAGCCTATACGCTCGTCCCCGGGGGCCGGCTCGCCCGCCTCGATCTCACGCCGCTGGCCCGGCTCGACCGGGCCGTGCTCGTGGGATTCGCGCGCCGTGGCCAGGCGGAATGGTCGTTTTCGGGCCGTCGCGCCGTGTCCCGCGGCCTGTACCGTATCGTGATCCCCGTGGCGGCCGCGAACCGTTGACGATGCCATGATCGAGACCATCGACCTGACCAAGAAGTACGGCGATTTCTTCGCCCTCGAGTCGCTCGACCTGCGGCTCGCGCAGGGCGACCTGTTCGGCTTCATCGGCCCCAACGGCGCCGGCAAGACGACGACGATCCGCATCCTCTCCACGCTCCTGGCGCCCACCTGGGGCGAGGCCTACGTCTGCGGCCACTCGATCTACACCCATCCGCGGGAGATCCGGCGGGCGATCGGCTACATGCCCGACATCTTCGGCGTGTACGACGACATGCGGGTCGTCGAATACCTGGAGTTCTTCGCGGCCGCCTATCGCATCGCGGGCGCGGACCGGCGTCGAGTGGCGGAGCGGTCGCTGGAGTTGGTCGATCTCGGCGCCAAGCGGGACGAGCTCGTGACCAGCCTCTCGCGGGGCATGACCCAGCGGCTGGGGCTGGCCCGGGTGCTGCTGCACGACCCGCAGGTGCTGCTGCTCGACGAGCCGGCCAGCGGCCTCGATCCACGGGCGCGAATCGAGATGCGCGGCCTGCTCAAGCGGCTGCAGGCGATGGGGAAGACGATCCTCGTCTCCAGTCACATCCTTCCCGAGTTGGCCGACATCTGCAATCGCGTCGGGATCATCGAGTACGGCAGGCTGCTCGCCTGCGGTGACGTGCAGGATCTCCTGGCCCGCGTCCGCGGCCGGCCCACGCTCCGCATCCGCGTGGCGGGCCCGCCCGAGGCGGCTGCCCGGTCGCTGGAGCGGTGCCCCGAGGTGGCAGCCGTGACGGTGCGTGACGGCGAGGTGGTGGTCGCCCTGGCCGACGGCGTGGAGGATCGTTCGCCGATCGCCGCCCGTCTCGTGGCCGACGGGCACGGCCTGCTCTCGCTCCGGGAGCAGGAGGTCAATCTGGAGACCGCCTTCCTGGAACTCACTCGCGGCTCGCTGGCCCGGCCCGCGGACGCGTAGCGGCCCGGCGGCTTTGGTCGGCTCTGCCGGGCCGCGGTAAGATGACCCGTCACAGGATCCAGGCGACGTTCCAGGAGGGAGACGGGCGATGCGAATCAACGGCTTGGCGTGCGTGGTCTGCGTGGTGGCCGGATGGCTGGCGATCGATCGGGGCCGGGCGCAGGGGCCGGAGCCGCTCGCGCCGCCCGCCGGCGCGTCCTCGCCCGCCGACATGGGCTACGCGTTGGGCTTCCGCATCGGCCAGCAGATCGCCGAGGAGCACCGCGCGATGGGCACGCCGATCGACGCTGCCGCCCTGGCCCGTGGCCTGGCGGACGCGGTGACCGGCGCGAAACCGCGGCTCGACGAGGCGGGCTTTCGCGGCGCCCTCGCCGCGCTCGAAGCCGCCATGCAGCAGAAGCAGCGGGAGTTCGCCGAGCGGATGCAGGTCGCGGCGCGGAAGAACCAGGAGAAGGGGGCGAAGTTCCTCGCGGACAACGCCGCCCGCAAGGGGGTGACGACGCTGCCCAGCGGCCTGCAATACGAGGTGCTGGCGGAGGGCACGGGCGCGAAGCCCGCCGCCGACCACGTGGTGGTGGCCCACTATCGGGGCACGCACATCGACGGCAGTGAGTTCGACGGCACCGATCCCCAGGGCGAACCCGCCTCGTTTCCGCTGCGGGGCGTGGTGCCCGGATGGCAGGAGGCGCTGCCGCTGATGAAGGCGGGCTCGAAGTGGAGGATCTACCTGCCGGCGGCGCTGGCTTACGGGGAGCAGGGGTCGCCGCCGGCGATCGAGCCGAACGAGGTGCTCGTGTTCGAGATCCACCTCATCAGCAGCCGACCCGCCGGGCCGCCGGGCGGGGCGGACGCGATCAGGGATTGAACCGCGGCGCCCAGAGAGCGAAGGCCGATGCGCTTCCCTTGGATCATGATCGCCCTGGCGGCGGCGCGGATCGCGGCCGCCGACCCGCCGGCCGACCGCCATGTGGCCGCCCGCGAGCGGATGGTCCGCGACGACATCGCCGCGGGCGGCGTGGTCGATCCCCGGGTGCTGGAGGCGATGCGGCTCACGCCCCGCCACGAGTTCGTGCCGGCTGGCCAGCGGCACCTCGCCTACTTCGACATGTCCCTGCCGATCGGGGAAGGGCAGACGATTTCCGGTCCCTTCGTCGTCGCCTCGATGACCGAGGCCCTGGAGCCGAAGCCCACCGACCGCGTGCTCGAGATCGGCACCGGCAGCGGCTATCAGGCGGCCGTGCTGTCGCCGCTGGTGGGCATGGTGTATTCGATCGAGATCCACGAGCCGCTCGGCACGCGGGCGGCCCGCACGCTCGACCGTCTCGGCTACCGCAACGTCGTCACCAAGGTGGGTGACGGATTCCGCGGCTGGCCGGAGCAAGCGCCGTTCGACAAGATCATCGTCACCTGCTCGCCCGAGGACGTTCCCCAACCGCTCGTGGATCAGCTGGCCGAGGGTGGGCGGATGGTGATACCGCTCGGGCAGCGGTACGACCAGACGCTCGTGTTGCTCCGCAAGCAGGACGGCAAGCTCACCCGGGAGGCGCTGGCCTCGACGCTCTTCGTGCCGATGACCGGCCAGGCGGAGGCGGCGCGGCAGGTGCAGCCGGACGGCGGGCGGCCGGCCTTGCGGAACGGCGGCTTCGAGGAGTCGCTGCCCGATTCCCGGCAGCCGGCAGCCTGGTATTACGGTCGGCAGTCGGAAGTCCTCACGGCGGACGCGTTGCCCGAGGGCGGGCGATTCCTGCGGCTCACGAACGCGCAGCCGGGCCGGCCGGCGCAGATCTTCCAGGGCTTCCCGGTCGATGGCGAGCGGGTCGCGAAGCTGCGGGTCTCGGCCCGGCTCCGGGGTGATCGACTCAAGGCCGGCGCGGCCGCCGCGGAGCTTCCTGGGATCGCCGTGCGGTTTCAGGATGCAGGGCGGGCGCGTTCGACCGTGGCCCGGATCGGGCCCTGGGAGGGTACGTTCGACTGGAAGCCCGTACACGAGGTCGTCGCCGTGCCGACCTGGGCCCGCGAGGCCATCCTCCAGGTCGGGCTCACGGGGGCGACGGGGTGCCTGGACGTCGACGAAGTCCAGGTAAAAGGGGAGCCGCGGTGACCTGAAAAGCCTGTAAAGCAGCGTTTTTCCTCAGCAGACGGGCCGCCTCGCTGCCTCCCGTGGTTCCTGGGAACCAGCCCGCAAGGGTTCCCTAAACTCCTTGATTTGCCAAATCGGCGAACTATGTTTGGCCGCACGAACTTGCCTGATCCCGGAAACTGGTCCGGGGCGGGCACCGTCCGCAGCGGACGAACTTCACGGAGAACGAACGAGATGTTGGCGCAGCGTCGCTGGGTGAGAATTGCAGGAGTGGTCACGTTCGTCGCGGTTGCTGCGGCGGCGTGTGACGTGCAGGCCGGATGGCATCATCGATATCGGGGCTACGGCTCCTCGGGTGGGTCTTCCGGTGGCTCTTCGGGCGGTTCCTCCGGCGGCAGTTTCGGCTCGTACGGCGGCAGCTCGTCCAGCGGTGGCTCGTCCAGCGGTGGCTCGTCCGGCGGCAGCTACGGCTCCTACGGCTCGTATGGATCCCACGGCAGTTGGGGCTCGCACCACGCCTACCGGCGGGCGATGCGAGCCTACCGCCACGGCTCGTCTGGCGGCAGTTCCGGCGGCTCGTACGGCGGCAGCTCCGGCGGCTCGTCGGGCGGCTCGTCGGGCGGCAGCTCTGGTGGTTCCTACGGCGGGTCGTATGGCGGCTACGCCGCCCCCGCCTACTCCACCGGCTATGGCTCTTCCGAAATGCCGATCGAGTCGTACCGCGTGATCGGCGAGACGCCGTCCATGCCGGGCGGCGAGATCATCGGCGCCCCGGCCCCGGCCGCGATCGATTCCACCCGCATCGAGACGGTTCCCGCCGACGGCGCCCTGCTCGTCGTCGAGGTTCCGGCGTCCGCGAAGATCTTCGTGAACGGTTCGGCGACCTCGTCCCAGGGGGCCGTGCGTCGGTTCCTCTCGCGGGGCCTCGTGGCCGGCAAGCAGTACGAGTTCGTGGTCCGCATGGCGGTCGAACGCGACGGCGGCACGGCCGAGGAGACGAAGGTCGTCTCGCTCGCGGCGGGAGGCCGTTCCACGGTCTCCTTCGCCCCGGCCACGGCGGCCGCCCCGGCGAAGACCAGCCTCACGCTCCACGTCCCGGCCGACGCCAAGGTCTGGCTGGCGGGCAGCGCGACGTCCTCGTCCGGTCCCGTCCGGCAGTTCGAGACGTCGAGCCTCGCGGCCGGGAAGGCCTGGCGGAACTACGAGATCCGGGTCGCGACCGTCATCGACGGCCGCGAGCAGACCGTCTCGAAGGTGATCGACCTCGCTGCCGGCCAGGCCGTCGAGTTGACCATCGACCCGACGGTGCGGACGGCCGCGGCGGACGCCACGGCAAGCCTCCGCTGAGCGTCCCCGGACGGTTTCATGCGATCCATGCGCTCCCGCGCGGCTTCGTGCCGCGCGGGAGCGTCGCGTTTACGGGGCGGGGTTCGCGTACGGTACCATGATGCGGACCCGTCCATGGCGTACCGCACACTGACGAATATCCTCGGCGCGACGAGCCTCGAAAGGAAGTGCCGCTTCCTGTTCGGGCTCTGCCTGTTCGTGCTCATCGCCGGCAGTTTCTGGTGGTACGGCAGCCGCACCGAGCAGGTGGTCTACGAGACCACGCGGAACACGGGCCGGCAGTTGGTCGATGCCTACATGCTCCAGTACCACTGGCAGAAGCTCGAGCCCGAGCAGAAGTACACCGACCTGATCAAGCGGCTCGCGAGCGACCTGGGCAACTCGACGTACGATGCGGGCCAGCTTCTGCGGCCCGACGCCACCGCGGCGGAGCAGGCCGGCTACAAGTTGCTCGACCTGGCCGTGCTCGACTACTTCCGCCGGCGGCCGCCCCCGCCGCCCGGCGGCGCCGGCGTCGAGTATCGGGAGTTCCGCACCGCCGACAACTCCGAATACCACTACTATCAGCCGATCCGGGCCAAGCAGAACTGCCTGGTCTGCCACGAGCACCGCGGCGGCGCGGTCGGCTCCGGGGAGCAGGCCGGTCGGGAGCGGCTCGCGGTGAACGACCTGATGGCGGTCGTCAAGGTGGTGATGCCCGACAAGGCGACCCAGGAGGCGATCAACCTCAACCGGGCGATCCTCCTGGCGACGGCGATCATGACCGTGTTCCTGGCGATGCTCGCCGCCTACGCGATCGTCCGCTACGTGATCGTCAAGCCCCTGGATCACCTGCGGGACGTGAGCGACGAGATCCGCCGCGGCAACGTGCAGGCCCGCGCGGACATCCACACGGCCGACGAGTTCGAGGAGCTGGGCGTGGCCTTCAACCGCATGCTCCGCGGCCTCATCGACTCGCAGGAGGAACTCCGCAAGGCGAATGCCACGCTCGACGAGAAGGTGGACGCCCTCGCCCAGGCGAACCTCAACCTCTACGAGATGAACCGCCTGAAGGGGGACTTTCTGGCCACCATGAGCCACGAGCTGCGCACGCCCCTCAACAGCATCATCGGCTTCTCCGACGTGCTCGGGTCGATCCAGTCGCTCGACGACAAGCAGCGCCGCTACGTGGAGAACATCCGCACTTCCGGGCGGCTGCTGCTGGAGATGATCAACGACATCCTCGACCTCGCCAAGATCGAGGCCGGCAAGATGGAGGTCCGGCCGTCCGGCTTCCGCCTCGAGGCCGTGGTGGCGGCCCAGTGCGACATGGTGCGGCCGCTGGCGGAGCGGAAGCGAATCGACCTGTCGTTCGCCGTCGGGCCGGGGCTGGAGGCCGTCGAGCAGGATCAGGCGAAGGTGCAGCAGATCCTGGCGAACCTGCTGTCGAACGCCGTGAAGTTCACGCCCGAGGGCGGGCAGGTGGAGGTCGTGGCCAGGCGGGATCCGGACGGCGACACCGCGGCCACGGAGTTCGTGGTCGAGGTGCTCGACACCGGAGTCGGCATCGCCGAAGAGGAGCAGCAGACGATCTTCGAGAAGTTCCGGCAGGGTCGCGTGTTCCAGCAAGGTGACGACGCCATGACCCGGGAGTTCTCGGGAACCGGCCTGGGCCTGTCGATCGTCCGCGAGCTGTGCCGCCTGCTCGGTGGCGACGTGACGGTGGAGAGCCAGCTCGGCCGCGGCAGCCGGTTCACGATCCGCCTGCCGCTGCGGCTGGCGCGGGACGCGGCGGCCGGCGACTTCGCGGCGGCGGCGCCGGCCCGGGCGGCGGGCTGACGCCGCGGAGTCGGACTTCCAGGGAGGGTGACGATGGCGCGGAACGACGAGGCGGTGGAGGTCGTGCTCTTCACCGACGGAGCCTGCAGCGGCAATCCCGGTCCGGGAGGCTGGGCGTTCATTCTCCGGCATCCGGGGACCGGCCGCGAGACGCAGGATTCGGGCGCCGAGGCCGAGACCACCAACAATCGCATGGAGTTGACGGCGGTGGTGCAGGGACTCAAGCAGCTCAAGCGACCCACGATCGTGGAGCTCGTCACCGACAGCGTCTACGTCGGCACCGGGCTGGCGGAGTGGCTGCCGCGTTGGAAGCAGCAGGGATGGCGGCGGAAGGAGAAGGGCCGCCTCGTGGCGATCAAGAACGAGGATCTGTGGCGGGAGCTCGACCGCCTCGCGGCCGCCCACACGGTCCGCTTCTCCCACGTCGCCGGCCATTCCGGCCACCCGGAGAACGAGGCTTGCGATCGGATGGCCGTCGCGGCCTACAAGCGGCTCCAGGGCCGCGCCTAGCTGTCCGTGGACACAGCCTCCATGGCCTTTGTCCACTTGATCGACCGGAGGAAACGCCGAGGGTTTCCTGGGTCGACGGCCTGCGCATCCTGCTCGGGCAGACTTGGTCCACAGTCTGCTGGCGGGGCCGCGTACACTGGTCGCATGAGCACGTCGCCCGCCGACCGCGAGCCCAGCTTGGGGACACCGCTGGAGCGGCTGCCCGGCGTGGGCACGGCCCGGGCCGAGCGGCTGGCGAAGCTCGGACTCGTCACCGTGCGCGACGCGGTGATGCACTTTCCGCGCGAATACCGCGACTTCTCCGGGGCCCATGCGATCACCGACCTGGAGGCCGGCGTGCATGCGTCGGTCGCCGGCGAGGTCGAGGAGGTCGGCACGCGGACGCTGTTCTCGGGGCGGCACATGCTCGCGGTCCGTGTCGCCGCCGCGACCGGCAGCGTGCGGGCCGTGTGGTTCAACATGCCGTTCATGGCCAAGCGGTTCGCGAAGGGCATGCGGGTGGTCGTCGCGGGCCAGCCGCGGCGGAAGGGGGCCGGCTGGGAGTTCGCCCATCCCGAGGTCCGCTGGCTCGGCGAGACCGAGGAGGATCACGCCACCGACTGGCTGGCCGTCTATCCGCTCGCGGAGGGCGTGCAGCAGACGCACGTGCGGATGGCCGTCCAGGCCGCCCTCGGCCACGCGGCCGGCATCGTGCCCGAGGCGTTCCCGGCGGACATGCTGGCCGCCAAGGGGCTGCTGCCCATCGAGCGGGCGCTCCGCGAGATCCACGTGCCTTCGAGCCGGGGGATGATCGACGCCGCCCGGCGGCGGTTCGTCTACCAGGAGTTGTTCATGCTGCAGTTGGCCCTGCGGATGCACCGCCGCCATCAACAGGTGCGGCAGTCCGCCCCGCCGCTGCCCGTGGACGCCCGGCTCGACGCCCGGATCCGGGCCCGCTTCCCCTTCGAGTTCAC